>CALAGN010000108.1 GCA_937891785.1 uncultured Octadecabacter sp. | reverse complement strand
GTCGCTTGATGATCACTTTATCCGATTGTGGACTCAGCCCAGAACAGTCGTCACGGCCTGATGGGTGGCGGCGACCACTTCATCAGCCTCCGCTTTGCTGAGGCAGAACGGCGGTGCAAAGCCCAAGATATCACCTTGTGGCATGGCACGCGCGATTACGCTGTTCTGTTCAAGCATTTTAGCCGAAATCTGCGGTCCGATCTTGTCACCGGCGTCATAGAAACTCCGGCTGTTCCTATCTGCCACGAATTCGACGGCGCAGATCATGCCTGTGCCACGCACGTCACCCACATGTGGATGATCACCAAGGGCGCTGCGCATTTGGTCGTTCAGATAAGCCCCCATTGTGCCTGCATTTTCGATCAATCCCAGCTTGTCGATCAATTCCAGATTTGCGACGCCGGCTGCGGCCCCGATAGGGTGCGCCGAATAGGTCCAGCCATGGCCAATCGGGCCATTTTCATCGGTGCCTCGTTCCAGAACCGCCCACATCTTTTCAGATACGATGGATCCGGACAGCGGCGCATAGGCCGAGGTCAAGCCCTTGGCGATTGTGATCAGATCAGGGCGCATGCCGTAGTGATCCGAACCAAACATTGTTCCCAACCGGCCAAATCCGGTCACGACCTCATCCGCAATCAGCAGAATGTCGTGGCGATCCAAGACGGCTTGGATTGCTGGCCAATAGCCTTCGGGCGGCGGCACGATGCCACCAGTCCCTAGTACGGGTTCGCCGATAAAGGCGGCAATCGTGTCGGCACCTTCACGGTGAATCATTGATTCAAGCTCGGCCACGCAATGGGCAACAAAATCACTTTCGCTTTGATCCAAATCGGTACGCCGGAAATAGTAAGGCGCCTCGGTATGGAGGACTTGCGCTAAGGGCAGATCGAATTTCTTGTGAAACAGCTCGAGCCCCGTCAGCGAGCCTGTCATCAGGCCCGACCCGTGATAGCCGCGCCAGCGCGAGATGATCTTCTTTTTCGCAGGCCGCCCCAAAATGTTGTTGTAGTACCAGATCAGCTTGATGTTGGTTTCGTTTGCGTCCGACCCTGACAGACCGAAATACACCTTGGACATGTGATCAGGCGCGCGATCCAGTACCATTTTTGCTAGCGTGATCGAGGCTTCGGTGCCGTGGCCGACGTATGAATGATAATAGGCCAATTCCTTGGCTTGGGTCGCGATTGCATCGGCGATTTCTGCGCGTCCATATCCGGCATTCACGCAGTAAAGTCCGGCGAAAGCGTCCATCATCCGGTTGCCATCACGATCTTCGATATGACATCCCGATCCGCCGGTGATCACGCGTTGGGGCACGTTGCCGCGCGCGAATTCGGCAAGATGGGTGGAGGGATGAAAGAAATTCTCGCGGTCCCATTGTTCAAGTTTATCATTGTGTAGCATGGCTTACCCTTCGGCTTTGGCTGCGCATTGCGCGGTGAAATATGAATGGAGCCAGTTGCACGCTTAAGGTCAGACAAGACCCTGATTGTGAGCAGAAAGGCTCCGCTCACCCAAGCAGCAGCGCGCAATGCCTTTATTGCCAAGGTAATACCATCGCTTATCCATGGATGATCGGAGAAAATCAACCCACGTGCGCCAAGATCGGGGTGATGTACGCAATGGCGTCATTGAAGCAAACATCCCAACGACACTGCGGCGGCGCGCCCGATGCGGCCCCAGACCAAGGTCAGCGGCTTGACATGGCCCATTCACAGCACGTTACTTCGTGGACATTCAAGATGGAGCGCGCCGTGACTTTCCAAGAAAACTGCCAGCATTTGCTTGATGATTATGTGGCCTGTTATCGCGTAGGCGACGCGGTGGGATGCGCTGCCGTTTATGCGCCCGAGGCTGAACTATATTCCCCCTATGGACCCGCCGCGACTGGACGTGCCGCTATCAAAGCCGCCCATCAAGACTGGGTTGCAGAGGGTGCAGAAGACAAACAAATCAAAGTGATAAATGCGGACTGTTCCGGCGATCTTGGCTGGTGCCTTGCCCATTACAGCGAAGGTGCCACCGGTATGGGCACTTCGATGAATATTCTTGCACGCCAATCAAACGGCGATTGGTTGATCACACATTGCAGCTTTAACGAAGCCTGACGGGCGCGCATTCTAATGTCCCAAGCTGATCAAAAGAACACCCGTTCTACGAACCAGTAAGCCCCGACGATCGCGATTGCCACGGATGCGGGCACAGCGACGATCCGGCGGTAGGCGTGCAACTGATCGTGCAGGGACACCGTCAATAGGCACAAGAAAAAGATTGCGGCGAGCGGAATAATGAACACCAGCGGTGACATTTCCAACAGCGCCGACAGGCGTGGCCATGACAAGAAGCACAATGCGCCGGTCGCCAGCAGCAAGACGCCATAAAGAGCCGTCGCTTGCATCACTTCGTTGCGGCCACGATCCACGCGGATCGCTTGCCACACGCACAAAAACATCGCGGTGATCACAAACAGTTGGCCAACCTCGACGCCAATATTAAAGCCGATCAGCGCAGGCACAAAGGCACTTTCGGGCAGGCCGAATTCTGCCAAAACACTGGCAAACCCAAGGCCATGCAATAACCCAAAGCCAAAGATGCCCAGCGGCCGCCACGGGTTAAGGCCCTTGGCAAAGATGTTCTCGACGGCGACATAAACGATGGATGCAGCAATAAGCGGCTCCACGATTGACCCCGGCACGTTGACATACCCCAGGGCAGCAAGCGCGAGCGTGATCGTATGCGCCAGCGTAAACGCACTGACCTGCCAGATCAGCGGACGTATCCGCGCAGCAAGGAAAAACAGACCCAGAACGAACAAAATATGATCGAGCCCCTTAGGCACGATGTGATCAAAACCGACCGGGACATAATTCACAAACGTCTGCCACCCGCTGGCCTGATTGCCGCCCGCGATATTGATCGGATCAGACAACGCACCACTATCCAGGTAGCCGTCATAGGGCGCGTCCACACCCATCTGACGCAGGACCAGCACGCCAAAACGCGCTTCCCATCCTGCTATGAGGCTTTGCGCGCCGTCAGGCAGCGGCGCGGTAAACGTGAACGTCGAGGCGCGCACAACATCTGTGTCACCCACCGCTGGCACGCTCACATTGCCAAGCGTCATCGGTAAGTCGACGCCATCCGCTTGCAGGGTGATCGCCGCCGCCATCTGCGGCCAATAGACGATGAACCGTGCGCTCAATTCATCAGGCGAAAGCGCGCGCAACTCGTCATAGGCCGCGGCCTGCGGTGCCGCGCCCGTGTCATCCAACCCGTCAAGATCAATATCGGCAACAAAGCTTTCCAGATTGGCGCTGATATCCACCCGGACCTGCCCGTCAACGACTGACAAATCACCGATCGCTGGCAGCACTTCGTGCGCTGCTGCCAATGACGCCAGCGTGAACCACAGTCCCAAGGCAGTTGACAAAACGCCACCCAAGGACACTTTTGTTGGGATGCAAAAGGATTTCATCATGCGCGCATTCATATTTGTTCTCTCTCTTATAGCCGGCCCCTTGGCGGCTCATGAATTCTGGCTAGAGCCGCTGGACTATCAGATCGCGGATGACGGTAGACTTGAAGCACATATTGTCAACGGGCAGGCGTTTGAAGGCGTCAAATTATCCTACCTCCCGCAGCGCTTTGTGCGGTTTGAACAGTTCGCAGGTATGCGCAGGATGCCGGTGCAGGGCCGCTTGGGATCAACCCCTGCCTTGAACGCTCCCCCCCTTACGCTGGGGCTGAATGTGGTGATATATCAATCCACTACGGCGACAGTGACCTACGAAACATGGGAAAAATTCCAACGCTTTGTCGATCACAAGGATTTCGGCGATGTCCGCGCCCTGCATGACGCGCGCGACCTGCCCGCTGATGGTTTCCGCGAGGTTTATGGCCGCTATGCCAAAACGCTGATCAATGTCGGGGACGGCACAGGGGCCGACCTGCGCACGGGGCTGGAAACCGAGATCGTCGCGCTGACTAATCCATATACCGATGATCTGAGCGAGGGCATGCGTGTGCAGGTGTTTTACGGCGACGACGCGCGCGCCGACACGCAAGTCGAGGTATTCGACAAAGCCCCTGACGACACGGTTGTCGTCACCATGGTGCGCACTGATGCCGACGGAATCGCCGTGGTCCCCGTGATCGCGGGCCATTCCTACATGCTGGACGCCGTGGTTTTGCGCGAACCCAGCCCAGAATTGGCGGCCAGCAGCAACGCGGTGTGGGAAACCTTGTGGGCGAATCTGACCTTCGGGGCTCCAGAGTAGCTTGCACTGACGCACCACCCGCGCCAAAACAACAGTATGAACAAACAACCTGATATTCTGTGCATCGGATCAGTCCTGTGGGATGTGATCGGACGTTCCTCAAGCCATATGCGTGCGGGCAGCGATGTGCCGGGCCGCATCACCCGCCTGCCCGGTGGTGTCGCGATGAACATTGCCATGACGCTGGCGCAATTTGGCATGCGCCCTGCCCTGATTTCCGCCGTGGGTCGCGACGCCGAAGGTGACGAACTGGTCACCGAGGCAAACCGCATGGGGCTGGTCACCGATTTTCTTTATCGCAGCGATGATCTGCCCACCGACGTCTATATGGCCGTCGAAGGTGCAAACGGGTTGATCGCCGCTATTGCCGACGCGCATTCATTAGAACAGGCGGGCGCGAAAATCCTGCGGCCCTTGTCTGACGGGCGGTTGGGCGATGCGGCGCATCCGTTTGTTGGACCAGTCGCCCTTGACGGTAACCTGACCGAAGAACTGCTGCACGACATCGCCGCCTCGCCACTGTTTGCCGCCGCCGATTTGCGGGTCGCACCAGCATCCCCCGGCAAGGCGAAACGCCTGATGGCATTACGCAATCATCCATCTGCGACGCTTTATGTGAATCTCGAAGAAGCTGGCCTGTTGTGCAACTGCGAGTTTGACGATTCTGAATCCGCCGCCGCCGGATTGATCGCCAAAGGGGCACACCGCGCGCTGGTCACCGATGGCGGCAAATCCGCGACCGAGGCACGCGGCGCTGACATTATCACCCAAGCGCCCCCCGAAGTTTTGGTGACGCGCGTCACCGGCGCAGGTGACACCTTCATGGCCGCCCATATCGCGGCCGAATACAGCGGTGCTGATCGCGCAACGGCCCTGTCCCGCGCCCTGCGCGCCGCCGCGACTTATGTTTCGGGAGAAACTCCAAGATGATAGATATCCGTTACGCCGCCGAGGTCGCCACAGCCAAATCCGCAGGCAAGCCAATCGTCGCGCTGGAAAGCACTATCATCACTCATGGCATGCCCTACCCGCAGAATGTGGAAACCGCGCGGCTAGTTGAAGACGACATCCGTGCCACGGGTGCCGTACCTGCAACGATTGCGGTGCTAGACGGTGTCTTGCACATCGGCCTTGAGGCAGCAGCCCTTGACGCCCTTGGGCAGGCGCAAAACGTCGCCAAACTGTCCCGCGCGGATTTCGCCGCTTGTCTTGCGCGCGGCGGCACAGGGGCCACGACAGTGGCCGCGACGATGATTGCGGCGCGCATGGCGGGTATCCATGTATTTGCTACGGGCGGGATTGGCGGCGTGCATCGCGGGGCTGAAACCAGCTTTGATATCAGTGCCGACTTGCGTGAGTTGGCACAAACGGCGGTGACGGTCGTTGCGGCGGGGGCCAAAGCCATTCTTGATCTGCCGAAAACCTACGAGGTGCTTGAAACCCTTGGCGTGCCAGTGATCGTTTACGGCCAAGACAACGTGCCAGCCTTTTGGTCTGCTACATCCGACATGCCCGCGCCCTTGCGTATGGATAGCGCCGCGCAGATCGCTCGCGCTCACCTGATGCGCGGCGAAATGGGCCTGCCCGGCGGGCAGTTGATCGCCAATCCGATCCCAGTTGGCGCACAAATTCCCGCTGAAACGCTTGCGCCGTTCATTGATCAGGCATTGGCCGAGGCGGACGCACAGGGTATCGCCGCCAAATCTGTCACGCCGTTCCTACTGGCGCGCCTGTTCGAACTGACGAAGGGCGCGTCGCTCACGGCCAATATCGCACTTGTGCGTAATAATGCGCGGCTGGCAGGGGAAATCGCCTGTGAAATGGCCAAGATCGCCCAAGCATAGCGCCGCTTTGCATCTGGTGGCTTGTGACTGTGCCTCACAGCACATAGATCGTTAAGCGACAACAACGGAACTGAGCAATGGCGATCCAAACCCCACCTGGACACTACCGTCGCGGATTGATCGCGCGGGTTCGCGGCAATTTCCTTGCCGGATTGATCATCATCGCGCCGATTGGCCTTACGTTCTGGCTGATCTGGACGGTTGTTGGCTGGGTCGATGCCTGGGTTTGGCCGTTCGTGCCACGCGGCTACCAGCCCGAAGAACTGGTGAACTGGGTCAACCAGATGATCCGTGGCCCCGAGGCTGACCGCGTAAGCGTCAACGTGCGCGGCATTGGCGTGTTCGTCTTTCTGGCCTTCACAGTCTTTGTGGGCTGGATCGGAAAGGGGCTGATCGGGCGGTCATTCCTGCGCTGGGGCGAAGGGTTTGTAGAACGCATGCCTGTTGTGCGCTCGATCTATAGCGGCGTAAAACAAATCGCCGAGACTGTCTTTTCGCAGCGCGACACATCCTTCGACAAGGCCTGCCTGATCGAATATCCGCGCAAGGGCATCTGGGCGATTGCATTCATCAGCATCAACGCCAAGGGCGAAGTTAAGACCAAAATCCATAGTGAAGACGAGATCGCGACCGTGTTCCTGCCCACCACGCCGAACCCCACATCGGGCTTTTTGCTATTCTTGCCGCGCGCGGATGTGATCGAATTGGACATGACTGTCGAAGACGCCGCTAAACTGGTGATTTCGGCGGGACTGGTCTATCCAAACAGCGCTGATCCAAGCAAACCACCGGCGCGCCCTAAGGCGTGATATCCGCCTACATAATTGGTTTTACAACGGCATTTACACTGATCCTAGCGATTGGCGCGCAGAATGCGTTTGTGCTGCGCCAGGGGCTTTTACGTCAGCATGTGTTTTGGCTGTGCCTGTTCTGTGCTTCATCCGATGCCCTGCTGATCACCGCCGGTGTCGTCGGACTTGGCGCCATTGTCGCGCGCCTTCCGGCCCTGCCTGTGGTTATGACCTACAGCGGGGCGGCGTTTCTGTTGGTCTATGGCGCAATGCGGTTTTGGGCGGCATGGCAGGGGAACTATGCACTGACGCTCGCAGGAAAGTCCGCCAGCCTTGGGGTGACGCTGGCAACGGCTGTAGCATTTACCTGGTTCAATCCGCATGTCTACCTGGATACGTTGGGGTTGATCGGCGCTATTTCGACAGAATTTCCTGAAAAATTCGCCAAATGGGCATTTGGCTTTGGTGCGGTCACGTCATCCTTCGTGTTCTTCTTTTCCCTTGGGTATGGCGCGCGCATGCTGGCACCGATCATGCAATCAAGGCGTGCGTGGCAGGTCTTGGACGTGATTATTGGCGTGGTTATGTGGGCTCTCTCGCTCAAGCTTATCAGCTGACCAGGGTTGCCGAGCGACAAAGCCGCATCTTTTTCCCGCAAATTTGGGTTGCGCTTGGGCCTAGCGTCGCGAAAACTCGACCTATTGTAGCCAACCTCAGGGGGATAT
>CALAGN010000107.1 GCA_937891785.1 uncultured Octadecabacter sp. | reverse complement strand
TTGTCCGCCACAAGTAACCCGCCTTTTCGCTCAATTCGACAAAGTTCGAAACATAATCAACAGGGGGACCAGAAATGGTCGAAGAAACACCAGAAGGAATCCGGCCGCCAGACGGCGCGTCCGATGTGATCGATACCAGTTACGAGATCGGTCAGGACAACGTCGAGGGGGCCGTCGGCCCGTTTGGATTTGATATTCACAACCCGGTTTTCTTGATTTCGGGCGTATCAATTATGGCATTCGTGTTCTACACGCTGGCCTTGCCCGACCATTCTGGGGCTTTGTTCAGCTGGCTATTCGGGGCCGTGACCAAAGGGTTCGATTGGTTCTTTATCGGGGCTGCAAACATCTTTGTGCTGTTTTGCTTGTTGCTGATTGTGCTTCCGGTCGGGCGTGTGCGTCTGGGCGGCAAGGATGCAGTTGCAGATTATTCCTATATCGGCTGGTTTGCGATGCTATTTGCAGCCGGAATGGGCATCGGGCTGATGTTTTATGGCGTATCTGAACCGATGAGCCACTTTTCATCGTCATTTGGTGGCACGGCTGTTGGCGAAGACGGGATACGCACCGATTGGGCACCTTTGGGGGCAGCGGCGGGCGATCAGGCCGCGTCGGTCCGATTGGGCATGGCGGCGACGATCTTTCATTGGGGGCTACACCCTTGGGCGATATATGCTGTTGTCGCGCTGAGCCTTTCGTTGTTCACCTACAACAAGGGTCTGCCGCTGACGATCCGGTCGGCGTTTTATCCGATCTTTGGGGATCGCGTTTGGGGCTGGACGGGCCATATCATTGACACCTTGGCGGTGTTTGCCACGCTGTTTGGTCTAGCGACCTCGCTTGGCTTTGGCGCAACGCAGGCCAACGCTGGTCTGAACGAACTGTTCGGCGTGCCAATTGGCGGGACGGCGCAGGTGATCTTGATTACGGTCATTACCGCGATCGCGCTTTTGTCTGTCGTGCGTGGTCTTGATGGTGGCGTTAAAATCCTGTCGGAAATCAACATGGGTCTTGCGTTCTTGTTGCTGATGTTCGTGCTGATCGTCGGGCCGACCATGGCGATCCTGACGGGATTTGCCGATAGCTTGATGGCCTACATCCAGTATCTGCCGGCGCTGTCCAATCCGTTGGGCCGCGACGACGTGAACTTTAGCCAAGGCTGGACCTCGTTCTATTGGGCGTGGTGGATCAGCTGGTCGCCTTTCGTGGGCATGTTCATCGCCCGTGTCAGCCGTGGTCGCACGGTGCGCGAATTCGTGATCTGCGTGTTGCTGATCCCGTCGCTGGTCTGTGTGTTGTGGATGTCCGTCTTTGGCGGCACGGCAATTCAGCAGGTTATCCAAGACGGCTATACGGCGGCGCAGGATGCTCCACTTGAGCTCAAGCTGTTTAAGATGCTTGATGCATTGCCCCTGACGCAGATTACCTCGTTGATCGGGATCATCCTTGTCATCGTGTTCTTCGTCACCTCGTCTGACTCAGGTTCACTTGTGATTGATACGATCACGGCGGGTGGCAAAGTCGACGCACCTGTGCACCAGCGTGTGTTCTGGTGCATCTTTGAAGGCGCGGTGGCGATTGTGCTGCTCCTTTCGGTCGGTGGTTTGGCCAGTTTGCAATCCATGGTCATCTCGACCGGCTTGCCGTTCACGCTGGTGCTGCTGATGATGTGCTGGTCGATTTGGAAAGGCCTGCAAACTGAGGAACGCTAGGCCGCGGATGGCCATAGGCGACGCTACGTAAAGGCTGCCCTTTGGGGCAGCCTTTTTCAATCTGCATTGACCTTGGTAGCGACTGGCGAAACACTGCGCGTATGACACTCGATATAGCATGGGTGCGGGCCCAATTTCCCGCCTTCGCCGAAGGTTCCCTGCAGGGCCAAGCCTTTTTTGAAAACGCGGGCGGGTCTTATACCTGTGCGCCAGTGATAGACCGTCTGACGCGGTTTTATCATCAACGCAAAGTGCAGCCCTATGCGCCCTACGAGGCCAGCAGGTTAGGCGGCGCCGAATTGGACGAGGCGCGCGCGCGATTGGCGGAAATGCTGGGCGTGACAACGCACGAGGTTTCATTCGGGCCATCCACGTCGCAGAACACATATGTTTTGGCCAATGCCGTGCGCCGCTGGATGAAACCGGGCGAGGCGATCATCGTCACCAATCAGGATCACGAGGCAAATTCCGGCCCTTGGCGGCGTTTGGCCGAAGAAGGCATCGAGGTACGCGAGTGGCGCATCGACCCTGAAACCGGCCATCTTGACACTGAAAAACTGTCGGACCTTCTGGATGATAATGTCCGTTTGGTGTGTTTCCCGCATTGCTCGAACGTGGTGGGGGAAATTAACGATGTGGCCGCGATTACCGCTTTGGCCCATGCGGCGGGGGCATTTGTCGTTGTCGATGGTGTCAGCTATGCGCCACACGGGTTTGCCGATGTGGGCGATTTGGGCTGCGATGTATATCTGTTCAGCGCCTACAAAACCTATGGCCCCCATCAGGGCATCATGGTGATCCGCGAAGGGTTCGGCATGGACTTGCCCAATCAGGGGCACCATTTCAACGCGGGAAGCCTTTATAAACGCTTTACGCCTGCCGGCCCCGATCACGCGCAAGTTGCCGCCTGTGCAGGTATGGCAGATTATATTGAGGCGCTTTCGGAGCATCATGGCGGAGGTGCGGGTGCGGATGCAGCACGCCTGTCACATGATTTGATGCGCGCACACGAGGAAGCATTGATGCAACCACTGCTGGATTATCTGGCAGCCAAGAATTCCGTGCGACTGTTGGGGCCGCACTCCGCGAAGAACCGCGCGCCGACGATTGCAGTGGAACTGGCCGAGGGTGGCGAAGGTGCTGCTGCGCGTCTGGCAAAACATGGCATCATGACAGGCGGCGGCGATTTTTATGCGCAGCGCCCGCTGATCGCCATGGGCGTAGACCCCGAAAAAGGCGTGCTGCGCCTGTCTTTCGTGCACTACACATCCGCCGAGGAAGTGGACAAATTGATCACCGCGCTAGATCACGAGGTGTAACTCTGCAAAGGGCCTGTCTTGACCGATCAATCGCCGATCATCCTTTGGTTTCGCCGTGATTTGCGGCTGGCCGACCACCCCGCGCTGACGGCGGCGGCCAAGACGGGCCGCCCTGTAATCCCGTTATTTATTTACGACGAGGTGGTGCAGACCCACGGCGCAGCGCCGAAATTCCGGCTTGGGTTGTCAGTTGATGCATTGGCCAAATCGCTGAAGCCGCACGACAGCCGTCTGATCCTACGCCGTGGCCCTGCTTTGGAGGTGTTACGGGCCGCCATCGCTGAAACGGGGGCAGGGGCGGTCTATTGGTCGCGGCTTTATGATCCCGCCTCTAAGGCGCGCGATATTGGCGTCAAAGCGGCGCTTAAACACGACGGGATCGACGCGCGCAGTTTCAACGGGCATCTGCTGTTTGAACCTTGGAGCGTGGAAACCAAGAACGGCGGGTTCTACAAGGTTTACACGCCGATGTGGAAATCTGTGCGCGACCGACCCGTTGATGACTGTTTGCCAGTGCCTAACTTGTCTACCCCCGAAACATGGCCTGCGTCTGATCTACTGGACGATTGGACCATGGGCGCGGCCATGCAGCGTGGTGCCGAAATCCTTACGCGGCATGTTTGTGTCGGCGAGGCAGCGGCGCACGATCGTCTGGATGCATTCATCGCGGATCGCATCGCCGATTACAAAACCCTGCGCGATTTTCCCGGGGTCGAGGCCACATCGCGCCTGTCTGAAAACCTCACCTACGGCGAGATCGCGCCGCGCGCGCTGTGGCACGCTGGATGGCGCGCGGTGCATGACGGCAAAGCAGGCGCACAACATTTCCTCAAAGAAGTCGTCTGGCGCGAGTTTGCCTATCATCTCGTGCATCACACCCCCCGCATCATGGATCAAAACTGGCGCGAGGAATGGGATGCATTCCCTTGGAATAAAACGGAAAACACCGAAGTTATAGCATGGAAACAGGGGCGCACGGGCGTGCCCTTTGTGGATGCCGCCATGCGCGAGATGTATGTGACAGGCACCATGCACAACCGCGCGCGGATGATTGTTGGATCATACCTGACGAAACATCTGCTGACCGATTGGCGGATCGGGCAGGCATGGTTTGATGATTGTCTGACAGACTGGGATCCCGCGTCCAACGCCATGGGCTGGCAGTGGGTGGCAGGGTCCGGCCCAGATGCGGCGCTGTATTTCCGCGTGTTCAATCCTGTGACCCAGCTGGATAAATTCGACGGTGACCGGACCTATCAGCGCGCCTGGATTGCCGAAGGGTATGGCGTGCCATCCGCTACCGCGTTGTCTTATTTTGACGCTGTACCGCGCAGTTGGGGCCTGCGCTCTGACGCGCCTTATCCGATCCCAGTTGTGGACCTTGCGACAGGGCGCAATCGGGCGTTGGCGGCCTATATGGACCGTGGTTAGGCCAAGTTGTCCTTAGGTCATTTGCCGCTCAGCCAGATAAAATGAAACCCTTTCCGTGACTTCCACGTATCTTGTACTAAGATTACCGCGCAGCGCACTGGGGTGGTGCGCCTATCATTCGGGGGGGTACGATGATCCTGACAACGACACAGGGGCAGGACAACCTGCCACGCTATTTTGCATCGGTTTTTGATGTGGCGTCACGAATTCCGCGTGGCCGCATTGATATGATCCTGCCCGACGGGCGGCATTTTTGCGCCCAAGGCAAGGATGCGGGCTATGTCGCTGAATTGCGTATCCACAACGTCGATTTGTTTGCCCGCCTTATCCGGGAAGGTGATCTAGGCTTTAGCGAGGCCTATATGGACGGTTGGTGGTCAACGCCCGACCTTCAGGCGTTCATGGACCTTGTGCATGATGACGCCGAGGAAATGTATGACGGTTTTCCCGGACAGGCATTTGCGCGCGCCTATGAACGACTGCGCTTTCTGATGCAGTCTAATTCCAAGCGCCAAGCCCGCAAGAACATCAGCTATCACTATGATCTTGGTAACGAATTTTACGGCCTTTGGCTGGACGACACGATGACCTATTCATCCGCCAAATTCGAGACCGGCCAAGAAAACCTCGAGGCAGCCCAGGCCCTGAAATACGCCAGCATGATTGACGAAATGGGCGCGCAAGCAGGCGATCATGTGCTTGAGATCGGCTGTGGCTGGGGCGGGTTTGCTGAATACGCCGCAAAGGAACGCGGGATCAAGGTCACAGGCCTGACCATTAGCGAGGAACAGTTCAAATTTGCCAAGGAACGTATCGAAAAGGCGGGATTGTCTGATATGGTGACGTTCAAATTACAGGACTACCGCGATGAAACGGGCATCTATGACGGCATCGCCTCTATCGAGATGTTCGAGGCCGTAGGTGAAAAATACTGGCCGGTCTATTTTGAAACCCTGCGTGCCCGCCTGAAGCCGGGTAAAAACGCGACTCTGCAAATCATCACTGTCGCCGATGCCCGCTGGGACGTTTACAAACGCGGCGTCGATTTCATCCAGAAATACATCTTTCCGGGTGGGATGTTGCCCAGCCCGACAATGCTGCGTCAACAAGTCGAAAAAGCAGGGCTAAAGGTGGCCCATTCCGTGGAGTTTGGCGAGAGCTACAGCCAGACCCTGCGCCGCTGGCATGATGATTTCAACGACAAATGGGATCAGGTGGCCGCCCTTGGGTTTGATGATCGGTTCCGGCGGATGTGGAACTTTTACCTCACCTCTTGTGCGGGGACGTTTCATAGCGGAAACTGTGACGTAACGCAGATCACGGTGACACGGCCCGCTTGAAGAACGGCAGGCACCGCTGCTTGGGACAAGGAGCAGTGCCATGCCAACCTTCGGACGTCTGACCGCCGCGATTCTTTTCGCGCAGCTTTGTTGGTATGTTTCGCTGCTGGCGGTCCCGCTTTTTTCCGAAGGAAAAACGCCCGCCATGTGGACCGAAATCAACACTGTGATAGGGCTTTGGATGGGCTGGGTCGTTGCAGGAAAACGGGCCGGTGATGGTTATAATGCCGCGATCAGCTATGGGCTGACAACGCTTGTGGCGATCATCTTTTGGTCTCTTTTTTCCCATTCCGTCATCGAGATGATCGACCGGTCTTTGAACAAGCGCTACGATGGCCCCGCCGAAGCGGTGGTCAGCATATTTGAACTTGGCGCGGAAATTGGCCAGTTTCTTGCGACGCCGCTGGTTTTGGGCACATTGCTGATCGGCTCGCTTGTCGCGGCCTTGGTCACTGAATTCATCGGCCGCCGGTATTCATGACCATGGGGCTGATGATCTTTGGCACCCTGCTGGACAAACAGCTTCTGGAACTTGTTCTCAACCGTGCGCTTGATGCCAGTGAAGGGGAAGGGGCCGTTCTGGCAGGGCATTCGGTTCGCTGGGCCAAGGGCGAGGTTTTTCCACTTTTAACGCGCGACGATGGCCGATTGGCGCAGGGGGTTTTGTATCGCGATTTGACGGCCCAAGATTACTCCCGTCTTGATTTTTATGAGGGGCTGTTTGGCTATCGTCGCCGCGAGATCAGCGTCTCTGATGCCAAAGGTGCGGCGCTCCAAGCACAGGTCTATTGGCCGATTGAAAACCTGTGGGAAACGGGTGAAATGTGGGATTGCGATGCGTGGCGCGCGGGCTATGGGGCTGCGAACCTGATTGCGGCAGCAGCGAAAATGCAAGCATATCCATCCGTCGCGACCACGCATGACGTGCGCCACCTGACCCAAACCCGTGCTTACGAAGGGTTCTTTACGGTCGAGAAATACGATCTGCAATTTCGCCGATTTGATGGCATGCTCAGTGCGCCGGTCAATCGCGCAGTTTTCATTGGCGGGGCAAGTGCGATTGTGCTGCCCTATGACCCCAAGCGGGACCGCGTGTTGCTGATCGAACAGTTTCGCGCCGGGCCATATGCGCGCGGCGCCCAAATTCCATGGACGTTGGAGGCGATTGCCGGACGGATCGACAAAGGCGAGACGGCCGAAGATGCCGCCCGCCGCGAAGCCCGCGAGGAAGCAGGGCTAACCCTGACAACCCTTGAACATATCGTGCAGACCTATCCAAGCCCCGGCAGCACGAATGAACTGTTCGATATTTTTCTGGGCCTATGTGATTTGCCCGACGAGGTGGCTGGCACTGGCGGCGAGGCCAGCGAGGACGAGGATATCCGCAGTCACCTGCTGGACTGGGCCGATTTTGATGCACGTCTGAACGGCGGGGGCTATGACGTCTTGCCGCTGGTAATGGCGGGGCATTGGCTGGCACGAAACCGTGACCGGCTGCGCGCATCTGCTTGAGTTCACGCAGGCACGCCCTTAGACAAGGGGCAAGCAAGAAAGGCCATGCCATGCACATCAAATCCGACCTCGCCGATACCGTTGGCAATACCCCTCTGATCAAACTTCGCGCTGCAAGCGAGGCGACGGGCTGCACCATTTTGGGCAAGGCCGAATTTATGAACCCCGGCCAGTCCGTCAAGGACCGTGCGGCGCTGTATATCATCCGCGATGCCATCGCCAAAGGGCAGTTGAAACCGGGCGGTACGATTGTCGAAGGCACGGCAGGAAATACCGGCATTGGCCTTGCGCTGGTGGGGGCCTCGATGGGGTTCAAGACCGTGATTGTTATTCCTGAAACGCAAAGTCAGGAAAAGAAAGATATGCTGCGTTTGGCTGGCGCTGAATTGGTGCAAGTGCCCGCCGCGCCTTATCGCAATCCCAACAACTATGTGCGCTATTCAGGGCGGCTGGCAGAAAAGCTGGCCCGTGAAAGCGATAATGGCGTGATCTGGGCCAATCAGTTCGACAACGTCGCCAATCGTCAGTCGCATATCGAAACCACTGGGCCGGAAATCTGGGACCAGGCAGGCGGTAAAGTTGACGGCTTTGTCTGCGCCGTCGGGTCAGGCGGCACGTTGGCGGGCGTTGGCTTGGCGCTTCAGCCCAACGGCGTGAAGATCGCGCTGGCCGATCCTGATGGCTCATCGCTGCACAGTTTTTACACCACCGGCGAACATAAATCGACCGGTGAATCGATCACCGAAGGGATCGGGCAGGGGCGCATCACCGCCAACCTTGAAGGGTTCACGCCTGATATGTCCTACAGCATCCCTGACGCCGAGGCGTTGCCGGTGGTGTTTGATCTGCTGGAACACGAGGGCCTGTGTCTGGGTGGATCGTCCGGTATCAACATCGCAGGTGCCATGCGTATGGCGCGTGACATGGGGCCGGGACATACGATTGTGACGATTCTGTGTGACTATGGCACGCGCTATCAGTCCAAGCTGTGGAACCCCGAATTCCTGCGCGACAAGCGGCTACCTGTACCGGGCTGGCTGGCGAACGCACCACAATCCATCCCCGGCGTGTTCGAGGACGTATGACATTGATGTCCCGTATTTTCCGGCTTGCAGCGCTTTGGCTGTTGCTTGCCTTGCCATTGCAGATCGCAGCGCAAGACAGTGACGCGGCAACCGAAACCGCACCTGAAACGTCCGAAACTATTGGCCAAGATGCCATAGCCCGCGAAACCGTCGCGGGTTTGGAATATGGCGTATGGGACACCATTGCGGCGCGGGCCGAGACGGCGCTCGAAGCCGGGCGTGCATCCAGTTTCGCGCTTGAACAACTGCGCGCTATACTGGTCGTGTGGCGCGACGACTTCCTTGCTGGGCAGTCCGTCAACAGCGCCCGTATCCAAACCGTATCTGCGCAGATCAACGCGTTGGGCGTAGCCACAACAGATGCGGGGGACGCCGCCGAGGAAGCCCCGTTGATTGCGGCCCGTCGCGGCGTTCTGAACGATCAATTGCAACGCCTTAGCGCGCCCGTGATCCTTGCCGAGGAGGCCCATACCCAAGCCAACGGGTTGATTAGCGAGATTGATGCATTGATTCGTGATCGCCAGACCGAGGCTTTTTTTGCACGCGATCAATCGCCCCTGAACCCCGCAGGCTGGGGGGCCGCCATCGCGGCGCTGCAATCGGGATGGGTTGCGATCTACAACGAAACCCGCAACGCATGGGCGAACGAAATCCGGCGCGGGGTCATGATAACAGCAATCCCGAGCGCGATGCTGCTGGGGCTGTTTGGCCTTGTGTTATTGTTGCGCGGGCGACGCTGGAGCGCACGTCTGCAAAGGCTGATCGTGATGCGCTCGCAGCGCGGGCGCGGTGTCTGGGACTTTGTTATTTCGCTAAGTCAGATCATCGTTCCATGGGTGGGCGTGCTGGCAATGGTCAACGCGATTGAATCGCTTGATCCGCTGGGGCTGCGCGGCACTGCAATACTAAGTGACGTACCGGCCGCCGTCCTGTTTTTGCTCGGCGCACGCTGGTTGGTCGGACATTTCTTTGCAGATGGTGATGCCGAGAATGGCCCGCTTGATCTTGATACCCACCAAAGGGCACGTGGGCGGCGCTTGGCGATCCTTTTGGGTTGGTTGCTTGGCGCGCGGATACTGTTGGATAATTTCCTGAGCGTGACGGATGCCAACGCGACCGTTGTCGCGGTGATCTTGCTGCCACTGATTGTACTTGTGGCCTTTGGGCTTTTGCGGATGGGGAGGATTTTGATCCTCACCAGCGCACAAGCACATGACTACGACCCCGATGACCACGAAGCGAGAAGCCCGCGTCCTTATGCCGAACGTCTAGTGGCCCTTGCGGGCCGCGCACTGGTTGCAATCGCCGTGATCGCGGTGCTTTTGGCGGCTTTGGGCTATACGGCGGGGGCCAACGGGTTGCTTTACCCAGCGGCGATTTCGCTTGGTGTGTTTGGTGTCGTGTTGCTTCTGCAAAGGCTGGCATTCGATGTCTATACCCTGCTGACCAGCGCCGAAGATGGCAGCCGCGACGCGCTGATTCCTGTCCTGATCGGCTTTGTGCTGCTGCTTCTTGCGTTGCCAATTCTGTCGCTCATCTGGGGCGCGCGCGTCGCCGATCTGACCGAGCTATGGACGCGGTTCCGCCAAGGGTTCTCGATCGGGGCGACGCAGATCTCTCCAACCAGCTTTTTGACCTTCGCCGTGGTCTTTGCGATCGGCTATACAGTCACGCGGCTTTTGCAGGGCACCCTGCGCACAACGGTCCTGCCCAAAACACGGCTGGACGTCGGTGGGCAGAACGCAATTGTGTCGGGTCTTGGCTATCTAGGGATATTTTTTGCCGCGCTCATTGCGATCACGACGGCTGGCATTGATCTGTCGGGCCTTGCAATTGTTGCAGGTGCACTGTCGGTTGGTATCGGTTTTGGTCTGCAAAACATCGTGTCGAACTTTGTCGCCGGTATCATCCTGCTGATCGAACGCCCCATTTCCGAAGGCGACTGGATCGAAGTGGGTAATCAGATGGGCTATGTGCGTGACATCTCGGTGCGCTCCACAAGGATCGAAACCTTTGATCGCACGGACGTCATCGTGCCCAATGCCGATCTGGTCAGCGGGCAAGTGATCAACTGGACCCGCGGCAATAGCATCGGTCGGGTGATCGTGCCGGTGGGCGTCGCCTATGGCACTGATACGGATCATGTTGCCGCAATACTGCTCGAGATCGCGCAGGCGCACCCGATGGTCTTGGGCAACCCTGCGCCCAACATCGTGTTCCAAGGCTTTGGCGCAGACTCGCTTGATTTTGAAATCCGCGCGATCCTGCGGGACGTGAATTGGGTGCTTAAGGTCAAATCTGACATGAACCATGCGATTGCCAAAAAGTTTACTGAAGAGGGGATCGAGATTCCCTTTGCCCAACGTGACATCTGGCTACGCAACCCCGAAGCCCTGCGTGCCCCCCCTCAGGAGGACAGCGAATGACAACGCCCCTGTTTCGCGAGGACGCCTATATGCGCGACGCTGCGGCCATTGTGACGGCGATTACGGCAGAGGGCGGGATCGTGCTTGATCAAACGCTGTTCTATGCCACAGGCGGTGGGCAACCCGGTGATTGCGGGCAATTGTCATGGAATCGTGGCACAATCGAAATTGCCACAGCCATAAAGGGGGACGGTGATGCAATCGTCCTTGTGCCCGCCGAGCCCGCGCCGCTGCCGCCTGTTGGGGCAGCCGTACACCAGGCGCTGGAATGGGATCGTCGCCATCGGATGATGCGCGTGCATACGGCGCTACACCTGCTGTCGGTCGTGATCCCGTTGCCTGTGACGGGCGGATCAATCGCCGCCGACAAGGGCCGTCTGGATTTTAATATGCCCGACGCGCCGCAGGACAAAGCCGAGATCGAAGACACCCTGAACAAGCTGATCGCCTGCAATTTCAAAGTCAGCGAGGAATGGATGACCCAAGCTGAACTGGATGCCAACCCAAGCCTCGTTAAAACCATGTCCGTGCAGCCACCGCGCGGGGCAGGGCGCATCCGCCTGATCCGCATCGGTGCGGGCGAAAACACCGCCGATTTGCAACCTTGCGGCGGCACGCATGTGGCCCACACAGGCGAAATCGGGACTGTGCGCATCGGCAAGATCGAAAAGAAGGGCAAACAAAACCGCCGCGTCTATATACACCTTGTAATATGAGTTTTGCACTTGTCGCACGTATTGTCGCCGCAATTTGCACTGCGTTGTTTGTGATCTTTCTGGTCTTTCCCGCCACATACGCGCCCACCTATGGTGTTGCGGCAGATGAGGGCGCGCTGTTTATCACCCGTCGCGCAGCGCCGATGTTCATCGCGCCAATCATCATCCTTTGGCTTGCGGCAGGTATGCCAGACAGCCCCCCGCGCCGCGCCGTAGCGACCGGATTTGCACTGACATTCGCCGGTATTGCGGCCACTGGCATCGCGGCATTTCTGACCGGCACAGCCAGCGCCGTAGTCGTTATAGCCGCCCTTGGCGAAAGCCTGATCGCCGCGGCCCTGTGGCTGACGCGGAAAAACTGACAACGATGCCGCAATGCCCCTTGAAACCGGCCCGCCGCATAGATTAGAGACACCGCACGGACAGGTGGCCGAGTGGTCGAAGGCGCACGCCTGGAAAGTGTGTAGGCGGGAGACCGT
>CALAGN010000106.1 GCA_937891785.1 uncultured Octadecabacter sp. | reverse complement strand
TCGTATGAGTACATGAACTACCTCCAAGTAGTCCAACTTTTCCACCGCACCCCCACAAGCTACAAGCACCAGACTGCAGATGGGACTTGGTTGTCTGCGACGAAGCTCACAAAATGTCCGCGACTGTCTTTGGTGGTGAAACCAAGTACACAAAGCGTTATCGCTTGGGTCAACTATTTTCAGGGATAACCCGTCATTTTTTATTGATGACAGCGACTCCTCACAACGGAAAGGAAGAAGATTTTCAGTTGTTCATGGCGCTGTTGGATGGTGTGCTGAACTTTTGGTTTTTGTCGCGGACCTTCGAGAAGGCGGGGCGGTGATCGAAGTGCCGCAGGCCGCGATTGATCTGGCCAAGCGGTTTGAGGGGTTCCACCGGGTGCCCAAAAACGACCCCGGGCGGGCTTACCCGTACGTCTGCCCGGCTGGATATCACACCATCGGGTTTGGGCATCTGTGCAAGCCAGATCACCCGCCGATCACCGAGGCCGAAGCCGTGGACTACTTGTCACGCGATCTGATCACGGCATTGAACGCCACGCTGCGCTACTGTCCTGTGCTGGTGACCGAGTCAGAAGGACGGCTCGCGGCCATCGTGGACTTCACCTTCAACATTGGCGCGGGGCGGCTGCAGACATCAACGTTGCGGCGGCGCATCAATCAGCGCGATTGGCCAGATGCAGCGCAGGAGTTGCGTCGGTGGATTTACGGTGGGGGGAGGGTGCTGCCTGGGTTGGTCCTCAGGCGTGAGGCCGAGGTCGTTTTGCTAGTCGACTGCCACTGAGATTTCCCTGCAAGTGATCGCGTCTGACACCAAGTCGGCGTAGGCGGACGCGTGCGCGGCCAGCCGCCCACCGCATCCCCGTAGATGGCAGCGCCAGGACACGTCTTTTACCGCACATCTGTATCCGCTTTGGTGACGCGTACCTCTGGCGATCACGGTCATTTTTGGGATGGTGTGGGTATGCCAGAATGTGCAAGAGCGGCCCGGTAAAGGTACTTCCACTGGCCGGCCACTTTGATGTAGGTCTCGTCCATCCGCCAACTCTTGCCAACGGGGTGCTTGCGCCGACGAAATACGGCGGCCAGCACCGGCACCATCTTGATCGCCCAGCGGTGCACTGTGGCGTGATCCACGAAAACACCGCGCTCCTGCATCATTTCTTCAATGTGGCGCAGGCTCAGCGGATAGGCCACGTACCATCTCACGCAAGTCAACATCACTTCCAGCGGGTAGTGGAGCCGTTTGAGAACTTTGCGTAAGGTGCTATTGACCAAACTTTTACGGAAATCATTCATGGCTCAGATTGTCCGACATCGCTATTGCGACACAACCAATCAACATATTTCGACCTTCAGGTCACGGATTCAGGCCATTGTTCGAAATATAGAATTCTGGTTCTTGCAATAAAAATTATTCGCACCCATAATACCTACAAAAGTCAACAAGTTTATACAAAAGCGGATCTTCTTTGGAGGAGAAGTCGATGAAGTTTCTTGACAAACGTACCGGCAAGACCGCGCCACGCAAGCTGCGGGAATTGTTGGCCGGGGACCGAATCATCCTCGGCGGCGGAGCGCACGATGCGCTGAGCGCCAGGATCGTCGAGCAGACGGGCTATGAACTGTGCGTCGTAACGGGCGCGGGCGTCTCGATGTGCCGCGGCTATCCCGACGTAGGGTTCGTTAGCGGCGAGGAGATGGTATCGAACGCCCGATACGTCGCCGAGGCCGTCAGCATTCCGGTCATCGTCGACGCGGACAACGGTTACGGCAACGCGATGAACGTGATGCGCACCGTGCGTGAGTTCGAGCGCGCCGGCGTGGCCGGCCTGCACATCGAAGATCAGGTCACGCCCAAGCGTTGCGGCCACATGGCCGGCAAGCAGGTTATCCCGGCGGCCGAGATGGCGGGGAAAATCCGCGCCGCGCTCGATGCCCGCCGCGACCCAGATTTCGTCATCATCGCGCGCTGCGACGCGCTGATGGTCGAAGGCCTGCAAGCCACGCTCGATCGCGGCGACGCCTATGTCGAAGCGGGTGCTGACATGCTGTTTATAGAAATGCGGGAATCCCTGGAAGAAATCCAGATCATTGCGCGACACTTCCGTGGCCGTGCGCTGCTGCACTGGAATCATTCACCCAGCGGCATGGTCCCGCGGCTTTCCGTCAGCGAAATCGAGGCGATGGGTTTCAAGACCGCATGCTTCTATGTGCACGCGTTGATGGCCGCCTGCAAGACCATGCGGGAAGTGCTGACGGAAATTCGTCAAACGGGCAATTCGCTCACGGTGTGGGATCGCATGGTGGACTTCAACGATTTCTGGCAAATCGGCCGACTGGACGAGGTCCGTGAAATGGAGAAGAAGTATGGCGAATAAGATGGCGGTCGCGACAGCCGCGGCCGATGCCGCGCCGGCCAGGATCGACCCGGTTCGTCTGGAGCTGGTGAAGAATGCCATTGGCTCGGTCGTGGACGAAATGGTGCTGACGGTGGTGCGCATCGCATACTCATCCATCATGAAAGACACGATGGACATGTCCAGCGCATTCTGCGACCGCAAGGGTCGGCTGATCGCGCAGGGCCTGAGCCTGCCCCTGCATCTGGGCTCGATTCCGGATGCCATGGATGCCGTGCTGGCCGAATACGGCGATACCCTCGTGCCGGGAGACATCGTCGTCCTGAACGATCCTTATCAGGGCGGCATGCACTTGCCCGACATCTTCATGTTCCAACCCATCTTCGTGGAGGATCACCTCCTCGGTTACGGCGTGCTGGTCGCGCACCACAATGACATGGGCGGGCGCGTGCCAGGTTCCAGCGCCGCCGACTCGACCGAAGTCTTCCAGGAAGGCCTGCAGATTCCCATCCTGAAGCTCTACGACCGCGGCGTGCCGAACACCACGTTGCTCAAGATCCTGGCGCGCAACGTCCGGGTGCCCGACACCGTACTCGGTGATCTGTACGCGCAGGAAGCCGCGTGCCGCATCGCCGAACGGGGAATGCACGAGCTGGCTGTGCGTTATGGCGTCGAGGAGATCGAACGATGCTTCGACGCGCTGCTGGACTACTCCGAACGCGAAGCGCGCCGCACGATCGCTTCCATTCCGGACGGCGTCTATACCTATACCGATTATCTCGACGACGACGGCATTCATCCGAACGAACCGGTCGAAGTGAAAGTGACGCTGCGGATAAAGGGAGAGGAGCTTGTCGCCGATCTGACCGGCACATCGCCGCAAGTGCGCGGCGCCATCAATTCGACTCTTTCGTTCGCCAAGTCCGCCATCTATTTCGCCATTCGCGCCATCATGTTTTCGGATGCGCCCAACAACGCCGGATTCATGCGGCCGATACGCGTGGAGGCGCCAGAAGGTTGCCTGTTCAATCCCGTGCGGCCGGGAGCGGTCGCCGCACGCGGCGTGAGCGGGTTTCGGCTCATCGACGCGACCTTCGGTGCCCTGGCCCAGGCGGTTCCGCAACGGCCGCGTGCCGCCGGTGAAGGCGGCACCACCAGCTACAGCATAGGCGGCTACACCGCCGACGGCCGCTTCGTTCTTTTCAGGGAAGCGCTGATGGGAGCCTGGGGCGGCGGATACCGGCGCGAAGGCGTGGACGGTGTCGCCAATCCCGCGGCCAACATCAGCAACGCGCCGATCGAGGTCATCGAGAACACCGCGCCGATCCGCATCGAACGCTACGAACTGGTGTGCGACAGCGGTGGCGCGGGGACCTGGCGCGGCGGCCTGTCGGTGTCGCGCCAATTGCGGTTCCTGGGCGAGCGCGCCACGTTCCAATTGCGATCGGACCGGCGCCAGCATCCGCCCTTCGGCCTGTTCGGCGGCAGTTCCGGCAAGCCTTCGAACACTGAACTGGAAGAAAAAAACGGCTGGCGCCAGTTGCCCACCAAGTTCACACAGTCGCTGGGCAAGAACCAGGCGTTTCGCCACTTCACCGCCGGAGGCGGCGGCTACGGCGATCCGCTGCAGCGGGATCCGCAAGCCTTGCTGCACGACGTGCGCAACGGCAAGGTCTCGATTGAGGCGGCGCACCGCGATTACCGGACGGTGATCGTGCGGTCGCCGTGGCGCATCGACGAAGAAGCCACCCGCGCCCTGTGCGAACAGTCCGCGGGAGGATCGCGATGAGCGGCGAACATCCCCTGCGCGTCGGCGTGGATATCGGCGGAACGTTTACCGACATCGTCTTCGTCATGGCCGACGGTACATTACACAAGCGCAAAGTGCCCTCCACGCCGGCCGATTATTCGACCGCGATCATCGAGGGCATCTCGGCGTTTTGTGCCGAGCATGGCATCGCCGCCTCGCGCATCGCCGAAGTGCAGCATGCCACTACCGTGGCCACCAACGCGATCCTGGAACGCAAAGGTGCGCGCACCGCGCTGCTGACGACTGAAGGTTTTCGCGACGTGCTGGAACTGCGCCGCATCCGCATTCCGATGTCGTACGACCTGGACTGGCAGAAGCCGCTGCCGCTGGTCGAACGCGAATGGCGTATCGAAGTGCGCGAACGGCTCGATGCTCAAGGCAAGGTGCTGACCGAGCTGGATCCGCGCGCGCTGGAGCCGGTCATCGACAGCCTGCGCGCCGGCGACATAGAAGCGGTGGCGGTGTGCCTGCTGCATTCGTACCGCAATCCTCAACACGAAATAACCGTGGTCGATCTTCTGCGCGAGCGGCTGCCCTCGGTCTACGTGTCGGCCTCGCATTACGTGCTGCCCGAGATGCTGGAATTCGAGCGCACCAGCACGACAGTCGTCAACGCCTATGTGGCGCCGCTGATCGCGCGCTATCTCACCGCGCTGCGCGCCCGCCTGGAAGAACTGGGCACCAAGGCGCCCCTGCTTGTGATGCAATCGAATGGCGGGCTGATCAGCGCGACGGTGGCCGCGCAACGGCCCGTCACCATCATCGAGTCCGGGCCGGCGGCTGGCGTGGTCGCGGCGCTGCGCCTGGCGCGCGACTGCGGCTATCCTGACGTGCTGACGCTGGACATGGGTGGAACGACCACCAAGGCTTCGATCATCGAGCAGGGCGAAATCCTGCGCGCCACCGAATACGAAGTCGGCTCGGCGGTGTCGATCAGCAGCCGGCTGATGCGCGGCAACGGCTACGTGCTGCGTATTCCGGTAATCGACATTTCCGAGGTCGGCGCGGGCGGCGGCAGCATCGCCGCCATCGATAGTGGCGGATCGCTGCGCGTGGGACCACGGAGCGCCGGCGCCTCGCCGGGACCCGCGTGTTATCGGCAAGGCAACGAGTTCCCGACCGTCACGGACGCCAATCTGGTGGTGGGCTACCTGAACAGCGATTCGCTGGCCGGCGGCTCGATACCGATCAGCCGCGAGCTGGCCGAGGTGGCGGTACAGATGCACGTCGCCGAGCCGAGCGGACTGTCTTTGCTCGAGGCGGCACACGGCATACACCTGGTCGCCAACTCGAACATGGTGCGTGCCATAAAGTCGGTATCGGTCGAGCGCGGCCGCGACCCGGCCGAATTCGTGTTGATGGTGTTCGGCGGCGCGGGGCCGATCCATGCGGCCGGCGTCGCGCGCGAATTGGGCATCAAGCGGGTCATGGTGCCGCCGGCACCCGGCGTGTTCAGCGCCTTCGGCTTGTTGCGCGCCGATGTCGAGCAGCATGCCGCCCGGACCATCCTGACCTCGTCGTCCGACTTGGATCTCGCCGCCCTCAACGCGGTGTTCGCCCAGATGCGCGCCGAACTGACGGGCATTCTGGTCGATGAAGGGTATACCGCCGACGCGGTGAGCGTGACCGCACACGTGGATATGCGGTATCGCGGCCAGTCCTCGGAGATCACGGTCTCCTTGCAGCAATTCCCGGTCACGGAGGCGGAAGTACGCCTGGCCGAACAGCGGTTCGAAGAGGAGTTCGAGCGTACGTACGGACATCGGGGCCAGAGCAAGGCGTTCGAACTGGTCACCGCGCGCCTGATCGCCTCGGTGGCGCGCCACGCGGATGCGTCCGGCGGCTGGGCCGACGACCGCCCGGTGACGGGCGCCGCGGCACAACGCAGCTTGTACTTCGGACAAGATCACGGACAGGTGTCCACGCCGGTGATCGGGCGCGCCGACCTGACGCCGCAGCCCCGCAGCGGCCCGCTGGTCGTCCACGAGTACGACACCAGCGTGATCGTGCCGCCCGGTTGCTCGGCGTCGCTGGACAGCCACGGCAATATCGTCATCGACGTGCACTATGGCTGATTCCCCGGCGACCGTGGAGCAGGTCCAATCGACTTCGGCCAACGCTTTGCGGTCGCTGGCCGGCTTTGCCGCGTGCGCCGACATCGACGCGCTGCCGGCGCACGTGACGCGCCAGGCCCAGGCCTGCCTGCTCTACGGGTTGGCGGTGGGCCTGGCATCGCGGCACGCCACGGCGCCACGCATCGCCGCCGCCTCGCTGGACATTGAATACGGCGCGCAGCCCGGCCAGGCCGTGCGCTTCCTCGACGGGAAGCTGGTGTCCGTGGGCGCCGCCGCCTTCGCCAATGCGGTGCTGCTGCATAGCAGAGTGCAGGAAGATGCGCATCCGACCGGTCACGTCGGCGTGGTCGTGGTGCCTGCCGCCCTTGCCGTGGCGCAGCGGGTAAATGCCAGGGGAGCTGATCTGCTCGCCGCGATCGTGGCGGGGTACGAAGTGGCGCTGCGCATCGGGCGCGACCACACCGCGAACGCCAGCAGCAGGGGCTTTCGCAGCACATCCCTCTATGGCGTGTTCGGCGCGGCGGCTGCCGCCTCCCGCCTGATGGGCCTGAATACCGATAAGACCGCCAACGCGCTCGCGCTGGCGGCCAACGCCGCCGCCGGACTGCGCGAGTTCGTCAACGCCGGGACCGAAGAGTTTCCCTTACATGCCGGCACCGCCGCGCGCGACGGCATCAGCGCCGCGCATTTCGCCCAAGCGGGTGTGCAAGCGGCGGGCACCAGTCTGGAAGGCGGCGCTGGCTTCTTCAACGCGTACGGCGACAGCGGGACGGATTACGGCGCGCGCCTGACGCTGCAACTGGGACAGTCTTTCGAATTCCTGGGCGTGACCTACAAGCCTTATCCGGTCTGCCAATTCAACCGCAGCGTGATTCGCGGCGTGCTGGACTTGCGCGCGCGCGCAGCGGACGCACCCCTGGAGCGGATGACGATCCGGATGAATCCCTTCGAGGCGGACTTCGTCGGCATGCGCTATACCGGCCCGTTCCGGACGTTTCCGCAGACCTTCATGAGCGTGCCCTTCTGCGCCGGACTCGCGTGGTCGACCGGTGGGGTGAGTTTGTCCGGCATTCACGATTTCGACAATAGCGACGTTCGGGCCTGCATCGCACGCATCGAAGTGGTGTCGGACCCGGAGCGTCCGCGCTACCAGCCGGCCATCGAACTGCGCCTGCGCGATGGCCAGGTCGAACAGTGGCAACCGGCCGCCGGGACCGACACCTACGCATTGAGCTGGGACGCAGCAAACGAGATGGCAAAAATATTGTGTCGCGAGGTAAACATATCGGACGCCGCCTGCGCGGCGTTGATAAGTTCGGTAGACGATCTGGCCAGCGCGCCCGATGTCACCGCCGTTTTGGATGCCCTACATAGCACCATCGAAAGGAGAACGACATGGAGAGTCCCGGTAAAACATTGCGGCGGCTGATCAACGCGCCCGACATTCTGGTCATGCCAGGCGTGTTCGACGGCTTCAGTGCGCGACTGGTCGAAAAGCGTTCTTTCAAGGCCGGATTCATCACCGGCTCGGGCCTGAGCGAAACCCGCCTGGGCCAGCCGGATGTCGGCCTGATGGGCGCGGAGGAAAATCTTGCCGCATCGCGCCAACTGGTCGCATGCTGCAATCTCCCGCTGATCGCCGACGCCGATACGGGCTACGGCAACGCCGTCAACGTCTACCACTTGGTGCGCGCGTTCGAACAGGCCGGCGTGGGCGGGCTGATGCTGGAAGACCAGGCCTGGCCCAAGCGATGCGGCCACATGAAAGGCAAGCAGGTGATCCCGGCCGAGGAAATGGCGCAGAAATACTGCGCCGCCGCGCAAGCGCGCCGCGATCCGGATTTCGTTATCAAAGCGCGCACCGACGCCTATGCCACCCACGGCCTGGCCGAAGCCATCCGCCGCCTGAACCTGTATGCCGAAGCCGGCGCCGACCTGCTTTTCGCCGACGCGGTGCTGACCGAAGACGATATCGCCACGGCGGCCAAGGAAGTCACCAAGCCGCTTTCTGTCAACATGGGATTTGGCATCCGTTCGCGCTCCACCACGCAACTCATCACCGCGCGGCGCTTGCAGGATCTAGGGGTGGCCGCGGTGATTTATCCGAGGCTATTGACATCCGGCGCATTGCGGGGGATGAAGAACGCGCTGGACGCCTTGCAGGAATCCCTGGACGAGAACAAGGCCGTGGATCGTCCCGATCTGAGCGCATCGTTCGATGAAATCAATGATCTGGTCGGACTGCCTGACGTCCTGCAACTCGAGCAGCAATTTCTTACGCAGGAAACGCTTAAAGCGAAATACGGTTTATCAGCCCCCGGCATGCCCGGGACATTATTGTGTTAATAAGGAGTCAAAAGTGAAGAATTTTCGATTATCTTTGAGGTCATCGTTGCCCGTGCTTGCCGTCGCGGCCGGTTTGCTGTCGGGCCCCACCGTCGGCGCGGCGGAGAAATATCCCTCGCGTCCCATAGAAATCATCGTGCCGACCGGCGCAGGCGGAGGCACCGACCTGGTCTTTCGCCAATTAGCCGACCTGGTCGGACCCATACTGGGCACCAATGTCGTCGTGTCGAATCGCCCCGGAGGAGGCGGCGTCATCGGCACCATCGCCATCACGCGCGCCAAACCGGACGGCTATATCCTGGGCGGCCTGTGGAATGCTCCGCTGACCATGACGCCGCATTTGAATCCGGTGCCCTACACACCGCAGGACTATCTGCCCATCAGCATGGCCGACACCTCCCCGACCGTCCTGTGCACCAAGAAGGATTTCCCGGCCAACAACGGCAAGGAGTTCATCGACTACCTGAAAAAGAATCCCAACAAGTTCACCTATGGCAATGACGGCGTCGGCGGCACGATCCAGTTGACGATGGAACGGATTTTCCTGCCGCTGGGCGTGAAGGCCCGCGCCGTGCCGTTTAGCGGAGCCGGCGAAACGCTGAAGAACTTCCTGGGCGGGCATATCGACATATACGGCGGATCGATGACGACCATCCTGCCGTATGTCAAAGACGGCTCGGCCAAATGCCTGCTGGTCACCAGCCCGCGCTCGGTCAGTAGCATGCCGGACGCCGCCAATCTCACCGAACTCGGCGTGCCGGACCGATCCACCCTGCTTTGGCACGGCTTGATCGCGCCCAAGGGCCTGCCAGCGGATCGCGCCGCCTTGCTGGAAAAGGCATTCCAGCAAGCCGCCCGCTCGCCGCAGTTCCGCGAGTACATGGAGTCGCGCGGCATCACGGTCGAGGGCAGTAGTTCTGCCGATTTCCGCAAGCTGATCGATAGCGAGTATGCGGCGATGGGCGAGGTGATGGCGCAAATCGGCCTAGGCAAGAAATGAAAAACGCGGCCGAGTTGACGACAACGATGCGGCGCGGCGAGATCATCGCCGCCGTCGTCCTGCTGCTGCTGTCCGCCGGCATTATCGCCGGCGCTTGGGAAATGCCCGTGGGTTCCGCAGCACAGCCGGGCGCCGCGATTTTTCCACTGGGTCTGGGATTCCTGCTCGGACTGATCAGCCTCGGGCTGCTGCTGCGAGCCGTGCGATTGCGCGGCGAAGAAGCGGCCGAGCCGGTACAGATCGGACACCCGCAGATATGGCTGACGCTGTTCATCCTGTTTATCGTCGGCCTGGTTTTCGATTGGCTCGGATACCTGATCAGCGCCACCCTGCTCATGGCGGTCTTGCTGCGCAGCTACTCGACGCTGCGCTGGCATGTCGTGTTGCTAGCCGCGGTGGGCGCATCCATCGTTTCCTGGCTCATATTCTCCCAATTGCTGGATGCGTCGCTCCCCATGGGCGTGCTCGAACCCCTGTTGCGGTAACGGGGAGTCCTGACCATGATGTCCTATCTCATTGACGGGTTCGCGCTGGCATTGCGCCCGGACAACCTGTTGTATTGCTTCATCGGCGTCTTCTGGGGCACCATCGTCGGCGTGCTGCCGGGCCTGGGCCCGCTGGCCGGTCTGACCCTGCTGCTGCCGCTGACCTTCCATCTGGAGCCAGCGTCTGCCATCATCATGCTGGCGGGCATTTTCTACGGCGCCATGTACGGCGGATCGACTACCTCGATCCTGCTGCGCATGCCGGGCGAAGCCGCATCGGTCATCACCTGCCTGGACGGGCACGAGATGGCCAAGCAGGGGCGGGCCGGACCCGCGCTGGTGGTCGTCGCCATCGGCAGCTTTGTCGGCGGAACCGTGAGCGTGGTCGGGCTGATGATGTTTGCCCCCTTGCTGGCTAAGCTGATGCTGCAGGTCGGGCCGGCGGCGGAATTCGCGCTGATGGTTTTCGCGCTGCTGGTCATGAGCCTGATCGGCACCGGGCACGTGCTCAAGACGGTTACCATGATATTGTTGGGCTTGGTGATCGGAACCATCGGCCTGGATCCCATCACCGGATACCCGCGCTATACATTCGGCTTGATCGAGCTTTCGGACGGCATCAGCTTCGTTGGCATGGCGCTGGGCTTGTTCGGCGTGAGCGAAATCCTGCTGAACCTGGAAAACATCGCCAACGTCAAACCCATCCGGCCGACGCTGAAAAGCCTCATGCCGCGCTGGCAAGACCTGCGCGACGCGGCGCCGTCGATAGGCCGCGGCAGCGCCATCGGCTTCCTCTTCGGATTCATCCCGGGCATATCGCACGTGATCTCGACTTTTGTCTCGTATGCCGTGGAGAAGCGTATTTCCAAGCATCCAGAACAATTCGGTCACGGCGCCATCGCCGGCGTCGCGGGCCCGGAGACGGCGAACAACGCCACCACGGGCAGCGCGATGATCCCCCTGCTGGTGCTGGGCATACCCGCCATTCCCGCGACCGCGATCCTGCTATCGGCCCTGATGATCCATGGGCTGCAGCCGGGGCCGGAACTAATCTCCAAGCACCCGGAAATCTTCTGGGGCTTGATCGCCAGCATGTATATCGGCAACTTTATGCTGCTGATCCTGAACCTACCGCTGGTCGGCCTGTTCGTCAATCTGCTGCGCGTGCCGTACGCCTACCTGGCGCCGACCGTGCTGCTGTTTTGCATCATCGGCATCTACAGCGTCAACACCAACGCCAGCGATATCCTCATCATGGTCGGGTTCGGACTGCTGGGCTACCTACTGCGAAAATTCAAATTCGACGCCGCTCCGTTATTGCTTGCGGTGGTGCTGGGCGAACGCATCGAGGTATCGCTGCGGCGCGCGCTGATCATCAGCGACGGCAGCTACATCGGTTTGCTCCAGGGTGGCGCATCGAAGATATTCGTGTCGGCCGTAGTGCTGCTGGTCGTGCTGCAGTTTGTCGCCGTATTGCTGGGGTATCGCAAGAAAATGTTCAGCGACGTATGAATACCGGGACGCTTGAACCGACTTTTGAACATACCATCTGAACACGCTTTCACGTTCCTTCTGAACACTGCGACTTCTGGAAGAATCCATGACACTGCCGAACGCCGTCGATGCGCATGCCCACGTTATGAGCAAGAGCGCCCCGCTGATCGAGGGGTGCCACTCCGCGCCCGATCGCGACGTAAAGGTCGAGGATTTTCTGGCGATGCTCGATGAGTACGGCCTCGCCTACGGCGTATTGACCGCGCCCAGCTTCTACGGATCCGACAACTCCTTGCTGCTGCAGGCGCTGGGCAGCGAAAGAAAGCGGCTGCGCGGCACGGCGATCGTCGAGCCGGACGTGGCGATGTCGGAACTTCAGGCCATGAATGATCAGGGCGTGGTTGGCATCCGCCTGAACTGGGTTCGCCGCGCGTTGCTGCCGGATGTCGGCACGCCGCAGTACCAGCGCTTGTTTGAGAAGGTCAAAGAGCTGGACTGGCACATCGAGATCTTTCTGGAAAGCACGAAACTGCCGGATGTGCTTCCCAGCGTGCGACGCTGCGGCGTGAACGTCGTGCTGGATCATTTCGCCCTTCCAGATCCCGGACAGGGCGTGCGCGGCGCGGGCTTCCAGCTTGCATTGAACGCCATGCGCGAGGGCAACACTTGGGTCAAGCTTTCCGCGCCTTACCGGTTGGGCGGCGCCGATCCCCAGCAGTACGTGGACGCGCTGATGGAGGCGGGCGGCCCGCAGCGGCTGATGTGGGCCAGCGATTGGCCCTGGGTGCAGCACGCCGATGAGCGCACGTACCGGCAATGCCTGGCCTGGCTGACGGACTGGGTGCCGAACGAGGCGACGCGCAAGGTGGTCTTGTGCGATACGCCTGGGGCGCTGTTCAAGTTCGGCTTCGTCGCGATCTAAACACAGCATCTTAAATAATGCAGCATAGACAACGTCTCCTGTTGAAATGAAATTTCAGCTCTTTCGGCCGATCTGCTGGAGCGCCAGGTCCAGCTGCTGGACCATCGGTGCCTCGAAAAAAGACGGGTCCTGTCTTGCGATCACTTCTCCAGCGCGGCGTTCTATCAAACGCCGCAAACGATATCGCGCACGCTGCTGCCGCAGCACCTTGCGGCGATCATTGAGGTCGAGCCAGGCCTGATGCCGGTCGATCTCTTCGGAGAGCGCAGCAATTGATTCAGGCTTCGACGACGAAGCCAGCAACACTGAGGGTCGCCATGAGCCTTCATCATGTCTAGCCAGCGAAGAAATGCGCTTGATGTCGCTCGCCATCTTCTGCGCGCCGGGCAGGTCAGCCTTGTTGATGACAAAGATATCGGCCATCTCCATGATGCCAGCCTTCATTGCCTGCACCACGTCACCGCTTTCGGGCAGGAGCAGCAGTACCAGCGTATCCACCTGGACTCGCGCGGCGTACTCCACTTGTCCCACGCCAACAGTCTCCAGCAGAACTTCATTGAACTCGAACTCGTCCATCAGGTCCAACATCTCTGGTAAGTTGTCCGAGAGCCCATCCGACGCCGAGCGCGAACCGATAGAACGGATGTACAGCTGCGACACGCCCTTCAGTTCATCCATGCGAATGCGGTCGCCCAGGATGGCGCCGCCCGAGCGCGGGCTGCTCGGGTCGATCGCCAGGATGCCGAGGCGCCTGCCCGGCGCACGGTGCAGAGCCAGATAACCGGCGAGCGTGCTCTTGCCAGCCCCAGGCGCGCCGGTCAGCCCGATGCGACGGGCCGCGCTTAGCGCGAGAGTTCTTTGCGGACTGCGCATCAGGTCCGACGTGCTGGCATTGGCCAGCCGTGTCAGGGCCTGTCCGAGGGCATGACGGTCCAGCGGCTTACTGTTCACGTTTGTACCTTGCCAAGGACTTCGTTCCCATGCTCGTTGAGAAGTGGTGGTAGGCCATAGTGCGGCGTATAGCCGTCGAACTTAAGCGGACTGGCCACCGCACGCAGCGCCTGAGAGCCGTCACCTAGAGAAACGACTAGATTGCGCGAGCGGGTCAGGTCACTCTCCAGCGCCTGCTTCAGGCTTCCCACTTCTGCAGCAACAACGCCCAGCGGCACCAGGCGGCGCACCCACTCGCCTGCAGTTGCCGATATCAGCACCTCACCGATGGCCGCGAGCACCACCTCGCGGTTCTGGCGTCTGTCGGCCATGGTCGCGAACTGTGGATCGTCGATCCATTGCGGGCGCCCGACTTCCTGACAGAACTTCTGCCAGAACTTGTCGTGCGTGATGAAAAGTGTCAGCCACTCATCGGCCGTAGGGAATATCTGCGCTGGCACCACGTAAGGGTGCGACGAATTGGCCAGGCGCCCGACGACTTCGCCCGTATTGAGCGCCGCGCCGGCCAGATAGTTCAGTTGCGACAGCATCACGTCGTACATGGCGACGTCAACCTGCCCGCCTTTTCCCTCGACGATCTTCGCCAGCAGGCCCATCGCAGCCACTAGGCCAGCCGAGTTGTCGACGGCGGAGTAGCCCGCCTTGGTCGGCGGCGCTGAAGGGTCGCCCGTCAGCGCCATCACGCCGGTCAGCGCCTGGATCACGTAGTCGTAGGCCGGATTTTCTGCATACTGCCCTTCCAGACCGTAGCCGGTCAATGCGACGCAAACGATTCGCTCGTTACAGCGACGCAAGTTGCTGTAGGTCAGGCCAAGCTTCTTGATCGCCGACGGCCGCAGGTTGGTGATCAGCGCATGGGAGCGGCTCACCAGCGCCTCAAGCTGCGTGCGGCCGGCGTCGCTTGCCAAGTCGATCACCACGCTCTTTTTGTTGCGGTTGAGGCTGGCGAAGTAAGCGTTGTGGGGGCCAATGAAATGCGGGCTCACCGAACGCGCGATGTCACCCTCAGGCGACTCGATCTTGATGACCTCGGCGCCCATGTCAGCCAGTAGCAAGCCGCAATACGGTCCGGCCAACATGTGGCCGACCTCGATGACCCGGATGCCGGACAGCGGACCGTTCATGACAGCTGGTGCGCCAGTTCGGCGACGACGACGTCCAGCGGCATGTCGGCCGTGAACACCGCAGCGACACCCATCTCACGCAATAGCGCTTGGTCGGCGCGCGGAATGGTGCCGCCGACGAACACCTTGATGTTGCCAGCCGTCAGCGCGCGCAGTTGCGCCAGCACGTCGGCAACCAGCTCTTTGTGGCTGCCGGACAGAATGCTCAGCCCCACCGCGTCTACACCCTCGTCGACCGCCACCTGAGCAATCTGTTGCGGGGTGCGGCGCAGTCCGGTGTAGATCACCTCGGCGCCTGCATCGCGCAATGTCAACGCCACAATTTTTGCTCCAATGTCGTGCCCGTCGAGTCCGGGCTTGCCGACCAGGATGCGCTTGCCGGCCAGTGGCCGCTGGGTCTTTATTTCGTTCATAGATTCACCGGTTCCTTGAATTCACCCCATTGATTCTTCAGGCAGCTCACCATTTCGCCCACCGTGGCGTAGGCGTGGCAACAATCGATCAGATACGGCATGACGTTCTCGCGGTCCTTGGCGGCCGCGGCAGACAGCTTGGTCAGCGCGACGTCCACCGCTGACTGTTGGCGTGTGTCGAGAACGCGCTGGAACTTCTCCAGCGCCCGTTGCGCGACCGTCGGGTCGAGCGTGAACAGCTCACGTACGCCGATCTCCTCGTTCTCCTTCTTGAAGAAGTTTTGGCCCACGATGACGTTCTTGCCGGCGTCGGCGTCGAGCTTGCGCTCCAGCCCGCGCTCGGCCAGGCGCAGCTGCATCCAGCCGTCCTCGATGGCAGGGATCACGCCACCGTAGGCATCGATCTCGGACATCACCTTGGTGATCATTTCCTCCATGCAGTCAGTGTGCTGCTCTACAAAGTAGCTACCACCCAGCGGGTCCACCGTCCGGCCGATACCACTTTCAAAAGCCAGAATCTGTTGTGTGCGCACGGCCAACTCAGCCGAAAATTCTGTCGGAATCTGGAAGGCCTCGTCCAGCGCACAGGTGAAGATGGATTGCGCGCCGCCGAACACCGCCGCCATCGTTTCCACGGCCACCCGCACGACGTTGTTATAAGGCTGGGGCGCTACCAACGACGAGCCACCGCACACCACGCCGAAGCGAAAGTGCTGCGCTTTCGGGTCCTTCACGCCATAGCGTTCTTTCATTAAGCGCGCCCAAAGGCGCCGACCGGCGCGAAACTTCGCGATCTCATCGAAGAAATCCATGTGTACGTAAAAGAAGAACGACAGGCGCTTAGCAAACTTCTCGACGTCGCCCCCGCGGCGTCGCAGTTCTTCCACATAGGCCAGCCCGTTGGCCAGCGTGTACGCCATCTCCTCGGCTGCGGTGGCGCCCGCGTCGCGCACGTGGGCGCCGGCAATACTGATCGCGTTGAAGCGCGGCGAAACGTCGTTCGAATACAGGATCGAATCGGCGATCAACCGCATCGACGGACGCACCGGGAAGATCCAGGTGCCGCGCGCGACGTATTCCTTCAGGATATCGTTCTGGATGGTGCCAGTGAGCTTCTCGCGCGGCACGCCCTGCTTGTCGGCCACTGCGAGATACATGGCGTAGATGATTGCGGCCGTGCCATTGATGGTGAAGGAGGTCGAAATCTTCGAGAGGTCTAAGCCTTGGAACAGGATTTCGGCCTCGCTCAAGTTCGACAGTGACACACCCACCTTGCCGATCTCGGGTCGGGCCATGGGATGAGTAGGGTCGTAGCCGCACTGAGTCGGAAGGTCAAGCGCGACTGACAGCCCCGTCTGGCCTTGGGCCAGCAGAAACTTGTAACGCTCGTTCGATTCCTCTGCCGTGCCGAAACCCGAATATTGGCGGATGGTCCATAGCCGGCCGTTGTAACCGTCGGGAAAGATGCCCCGCGTAAACGGGTATTCGCCGGGCTGGCCGATGTTCTCGGGATGCACGGCGCCGGCATCTACGCTGGCGGGCACGGGGATGCCGCTGCGGCTGACAGACGTCATCACGGGCTCTCGCACGACGGCCGGTTTCTCTCTCATGTTCATCAGGAACCTTTGGACAGGAGTTTTTCGGAAGCGGCCCAGTGGTCGTTGTGCAACCAGGTCTGAACCAAGTGTTTCTGTTCGACAGCGCGGTGCGCCTTCCAGCCCAAACCCTGGCGCGCAGCGATGGCCTGGGCTTTGATACCGCGTAGCACTTGTGGCGGGCAAGTGTTCAAGGGCTTGGCGAAAGCAGCGAAGTCCTGGCCTTGCGGCCCGTCGGAAATCAGAGCGTCGGCCAGGCCCCAGGCCAACGCCTGCTCGGCGCCTACCAACTCGCAGCGGCTCATCATCCGCATGGCTTGTGCCGGGCCGACCAGTTGGAACAGGTCCGGCCCGCCACCCCAGGCGGAGGTGATGCCGAGCTTGGCCTGGATGTAGCCGATGCGTGCGTGCGCGGACTGCAGCCGCATGTCGCAGGCCAGCGCTAATTCAGCGCCGCCGCCGATGGCGTCGCCGTTGAGAAAGGCGACCACCGGCACGGGACAGGTGCGGATGGCATCCAGTGCGGCGCCAGCTTCCTCCATCATGGCCATCACCGCGGCTTCATCCCGTACGTTGGCCAGATCGCGCAGGTCGCCGCCAGCGGCGAAGTAGCGCTCGCCAGCGCCGGTCACGACGAGGTAGCGCACATCGGCGCGCGCACCAGCGGTGCGCACAGCGGCAGCGAGTTCTGCCAGCACGGGGCGGGCTAGGGCGTTGTGTTTCTGGGCGCGATTCACAGTGACCCAGACAGCGCCAGGATGAGGCTCGTGGATCAGGACGGTGGCGTCTGCCACGTTAGTGATTGTTGTTTGCATGGGAGCATGTTAGATTTGCATTTATTCAATGACAATAATAGTTATTCAACATGCAGAACTATTGAGAACTTTATGAGCCATATGACATGAATCAGGAACAACATATTCAGAATGCCGAACTAATCGAGTCGGCTTCCCCTATCGTTGCCAGGCCGGCGGGCAGTGTCGCCGTCACAGCCGTGGAACGCGTGCTCGACATCTTCGAGGCCTTTCAGAAGGTACAAAAGCCGCTCTCGCTGACCGGCTTGGCAGAGCTCACCGGCATCCCCAAGAGCAGTTGCCACGCCATCGTCGGCACACTCACGGCGCGCGGCTATCTCTTTTCGCTCACGCACCCGCGCTCGCTCTATCCCACACGGCGCTTCTTGGACATCGCGCGCGCGATTCACGAGAAAGACCCGTTCGTCGAACGTGTCATGCCTCTTCTGGAGCGCCTGGGTGAGGCTTCAAGCGAAACGGTGATCCTCGGCAAGCGGCAGGGTGACGTCGTGATCTACCTTGAGGTGGTGGAGAGTCCGCATCCGATCCGCTACTCGGCCAAGCCGGGCGAGTTCAAGCCGCTGCATTCCAGTTCGATCGGCAAGGCCCTGCTCGGCAGCTTGAAGGAGCCGGAGTTGCGCGCGCAGATCACGAACCGGCCCTTGCCGGCGATCACGGGAAGCACGCTCACCGAGCCAGAAGCGCTTGTCAACGACATCCTGGAAAGCCGCCGGCACGGCTATTTCGTCACCCGTGGAGAGAACGTGCCAGACGTGTGGGCGGTGTCCGCCTTCCTGTCGATCAACTCGGAAATGCTGGCCGTCGCCATCGCAGGGCCGCAGCACCGGATGGAGAACAACATTCTCGAGTGCGCGCAGTTGCTGTTAGCCACTTGCAGCTTCATTTCTCGGCAGTGGGATCGGCCGTTAGCAAAGTCACGGTGTCTGATGTAATTGGTTGTCCCTGAAAAATTCACTTTCAGCGCATCATCAGGCCAATGATCGGCTCAATGGCTTGCCTGCGTTTGAGCATCTTCTTTTCTTGATCGGTCATCGATTTGAATTTGTCGCGGTGCTAGTAGGCGCCCGCTTCGTCTGGCCTGTTAAAGACAGCGCGGTGGCCCGCCTCACGGTGCAGCAACTGCACTGGCTGCTCGAGGGAATTGACCTTGCGGCGATGCGTTGCCATGCTGCGGTTTCGTACCAAAAATCGGCCTGAAAATAGCTAAAAAAACAGCTCACGAAATATGGTTCTGTCGCAATAGTGGAGTCTGGCCGAAAAGAGTTGCTCGGCTGGTCTGGCGATCAAGCTGCAAGGCTGTAAAACTGGTTGGCTGCAGACATGGTTTTGCCGTCGGGGCAGTCCATCTGCCCCTTGCGGATCATGTGCATGATTTCGATTCCGGCGATGATGATTCGAGCACTCCAAAACGACTTGAATCCGAGTATCGGCCGGGTGATTCGTTTGATGGCTCGATGGTCCTGTTCCACGATGTTGTTGAGGTATTTGCATTGACGCATCAGGATGTCGACGCAGGCGTCAGCCTTGACACTTTCAATGGCTGCTGTATTGGCGCCACTCTTGTCAATGGTGATCTTCTCTGGCACATCGTCCAGGTTGATGGCGCGCTCCAAGAACCGCCGGGCCGCAGCCAGATCCCGCTTGGCAGTGAGTAGAAAATCCACGGTGTCGCCGTCGCGATCGACGGCGCGGTAGAGATATTTCCACTGGCCTGAAACCTTGATGTAGGTTTCGTCCATGCGCCAGCTTCTACCCACGGGGCGTTTACGTCTGGAATACCATCGCGATGTCTCTTGCCTTGGGCGGCATATCGTTGACCACCTTGCCACCGATGCTGATTTCGCCACCACTAATTTCCTCCAGTCCAGCGATCATCCGAAGGAGTGTCGACTTGCCACAACCGGATGGCCCTACCAGAACACAAAACTCGCCATCGGCAACGTCAACCGACACGCCTTTGATGACATGGGTCTCGCCGAAATGTTTGTGAGCTTTTGTAATACTGACTGATGCCATCTTGTCGAGCTTGGACTTGCACGGGAACAAACGCTGGCACTTCCTGGACATCCCACGTCGCCGTCTCAGACACCGCTCTTCGCACCGTGATGGCTTGGCTGCTTTGAGACTTGGTTTTCCATTTGCTGATCCACGCGCGAAGCAAATTCGCGTTGACTCCGTGCTGCATCGCCATGCGAGCCACCGACACGCCGGGCAGCATGCATTGGCCAACCAGCTCCTGCTTGACCTGCGGGTCGTATCGGCAACGCCCGTCACGCATTCGCCCCGCCACCAATCCGCTCAATACCTCTGGGTTGTTCTGCATCGCATATGTCCACGTTGTTCTACATGGACACAAGCATCACGCAATTCACCTTCGGCCGATAGGGCGGGGTTAAATGAGCGCTTACAGATGAACTACTGAAAAAAGCTGACATGGCCATGTACAAGGCCAAAGCAGCCGGTAAGAATACCTACCATTTTTCGAATTAACAGCTGTATGGCCGAGGGCCGTATCAGACCCGCCGATGTGTAAGTGCCGACGTTGAATTGCCCCAGTGCCGATTTCTACTATCCCACCTCATCGGACGGGAGAACCGCACGACACAATGATTTCAGCCTCGTTGCCCTAAGGCAGTCAAAGTCGGAACTCGCCAACGTGGCGTTGAAGCCCGGCGTGACGGCAACGGTGGATGTACGCACCGGTCAACGTTCGGTGCTCAAGTACCTGGCCAAGCCGGTTTACAAGGCCTTTGGCGGGGCGATGAACGAGCGGTAAAATCAGGCGTCTCTGCTCGCACCAGTATGCTTGCGCTAACGCTTGGTGAGTTGGTAAAGTTTTTCATCTCTGGTTGGGAATTACTGGTCGTTCTTGACTGTAACTTTGATAAGGAGAGCGTGCCTAGACATGATATTCACAGTTTTATTTTAGACGCAAGTAGTAGCTTTTATCCAGAGTTTGGTGAGGCCATTTCTGCAAACGTTAATGCATGGCTTGATGAGGAAAGTGTATAAAAGTCTGTCAATGGATGTGCTGATAGGTGGCGGTTTATTGCAAACAATAAGGGCGGATTTATTCCCAATTGTCATGCCCGACAAAGTCAAAATGGCTAAATAGGAGAGCGGTATGAGGAACTGTCGTTTGGGTGATTTGGCCATAACGGTCAATTGTGAAATTCCTGAAAACCTTGGGAAAATTGTTCGTATCATCGGTCAGGGTAAAACCATTAAATGGTCTGATCGAGGAAAAACATTTGTGTGGAAAGTGGAGTCAGCAAGGGGCGAGCGTTCGTTGGTCTACGAGATTAAGGGCAGAATCGTGCGACGTGCCGTTGGGTCGGTGCCAGATATTTTCTTGCGGCCAATAAGGGGTCAAGATATTGACGATGCGCTCACAGTAGATATTGAGCTGCCACAATTGATTTTGACTGCTTAGGGGCAAAAAAATGACTACCTTAATTGATTTGACGACAAATAATCACTTCAGCCAAATAGACATAGCTGATATGTTTCACTCAACAACCAATCAAGCCGAGCATTCAAGAAAAAAACGAATAAAAAAGAAGGCGTTAAATTGTAAGCAAGGCGATTTAGCCATTGTTGTGAAAGATGATTGCGAGAAGGCCAACTTGGGTTTGATCGTTCGCATCTTAAGCAACGAAGGAATGTGTTCCTGGCAAATGTGGAGCACAAAGTCTAATGAGTGGTTAGACAAGATGCAAAGATTGCAAACTTGGCGTGTTCAATCTGTATCAGCGCGTGGCATTAGCTATGTTTTTATGCTGTCTGATCCACCTTGCCAAAGCAGGGTTGGCAACATACCTGACGAGTATTTGAGGCCTCTTCGAGTAGTCAAATAGCAAGCCGACTTGTTTAATACGCATAAGTTACTGTGTTCAAGGCCATAGTTGTTATGTGCGTATCGATTAGTCAGAGTTTAGGTTTGCGCCCAACAGTGCGAGGGCCTTTGAACATCCCGATAGCGTAACCAAGCGTTTCAAGTTCACGAAGTTCTGATAGTTTTTTGCTTCTCTCAACACGTAATGTCCTTGTTTTTTCACCATGAATAGTTTTAGCTCGAGCACATGGTGCACGCTCATTTGTACTACCTCTAAAGCTATTTTCCTTTGCGAATCAATCCAAAAATGCTGTGCCAGCCAATTCCCAAAATAACCTTCAACCAAGTGGTCGCCTTAAGGAGCTTCAAAATATTTGTAAATTGATAGGTTTTAAACTTGGAACGACAGGTATGAGTAACTGCATCGCGGAGTTGATAAGTCGATAATTTTTTAAATTAATGGTCCGTCATAAGTATTATGTAAGTTCAAATCTGACTTACAACAACATATGGATAACTCTTTACGGATTTTCATGGGTAAATGAGTTGTGTAATTGTTTTTGTGAGTAGTATGCGCTTGAGGTGCTCACTGATAGTAAAGTACCCCCGCCTCCTAATTTGGTATTAAAGCTCTAGCTTGCTGTACATTGAGTTT
>CALAGN010000105.1 GCA_937891785.1 uncultured Octadecabacter sp. | reverse complement strand
GGATTGCAAATCCGTGTACAGGAGTTCGATTCTCCTACTCGCCTCCAAATAAAATCAAACACTTAGAGTATTCCTTCCCATGCTTGGGGCCCACCGTTTACAGGGGCGTTTACATTTTTGTGTCTTGAGACAGTGTTTTTGCCCTATTGAGCTTGCGCAAAACCGCATCGCTTTCATCGGGGCTAACCTTCGCATAATGTTCGATAACCTGCGCGGCGTAGCGCACAGACCACCCCATCAGGACTGCTATTTGGCGCAAAGACAGATCTGCGTTCAGCAATCTTGTCGCAGCCGTACCGCGTGTATCGGACAGAGTTTTTTCACGACCATCAATCCACGGAGGTATTTGCGCTTCGCGCCGCCACTTCGTGATCTGGTTCGATGCCCAACGGGCCGTGAGAGGTCGCCCCAACTCAGAAACAAGCAGCATTTCCTGATGTTCTGGCGTTTCGACGATCAGTTTCTCAAGGGCTGAAGTAGCTGGGATATATGCGATCTGCCCGCGCTTACTGGTGCGGAAGCGAAGTCGTTTACCGTGGGGTGTGTCTTCGAACTGGTCCATCTTGACCTGAACCAGATCGGCCGCCCGCAAACCGGTTTCGCAACCTGCCGTCAAAATCCGCTGGACCCACTCGGGCGCATATTTCTTGAACTGAGCGAAATCGCCGCTCGTCCAGATGATTTCGGTACGGTTCGATTGATAGAGCTTCTTTAGCTTATGGCAGTGGTGCTCTTTGAGCTTCCCCTCTTCTACCGCCCAATTCAAAACGCGCGTCGCATGTGTGCCCGCCATGTCGTGCTGCTTGGGCGAATGAAGCCATTTCTTGCGCCAATTGTTCACTTCGCCCCTTGAAGCGCGCTCTTCGAACATTGCGATGGGATCCGCACCAAACTCCTCGCGAAAAAATTCCAGCCACTTTCTAATATCTGCTTTGGACCGCTCGGCTTTGGGCAAAGACGCACTGGAGAGAAAATCGTCGACCAAATGGGTCGTCAGATATTCGGCAGGACCGATCGGCATGCCGCACTGTGAAAAGGCATGGAAAAAATCTGGCTCTTTAGGATTCGGCTCTGTCCCTTCCCAAAACTTGGGACCACCTCGCCACGCGTAAAAATGATATCGAACACCGGACACGACTTTGCGCCGCACACGGTGAACCCCTTTTGGTAGGTTACTTCTGGGCATGGCGCGCTCTCCGCTGGGCAACAAGGCTCGGTTGCGTAGCTGCCTCTCGCTCGGCGGCGCTTATGCCCTGAACAGCATCCAATCGCGCCCGAATGAGTTTCGGATCATACCAACCCCGTCGTCCTGGTACGGGGGCGATGCCCGTCCGGCGGCAGAAATCGTAGAATGACGCGCTTGGTTCATTGTAACCGAACAAGAGCGCCAGTTCCGGCGTCGGAATCAGTTGAATATGGCTCAGGTTCATTTCTCAGCCCCCTCGCGGAGCGTCTCTTGTCGCGACATCGCCGCCCGCAGGCAGGACACGACTTGCGACCCCTGCGAGCGCAGGTTCCGCACCGCCTCTTCTTCCAGCCAGGCCTTCACGTCCGCTGGCAGGTTAAGTTTGAACTGGGTTGTTTTCATTTTTACACCTCGACAAAGGGACACAAAATGTCCATATCATTGGGGACAAATATTGTCCATCATGCAAATATGAAAGATGAAGCATTGCTCCAATTTAAACTGTTGCTCCCCGCCGCGCTCAAAAAGCGGTTGGAAACGCACGCCACGATGAACAGGCGCAGCCTGTCTCAGGAAATCGTTGTGGCGCTGGAAGAAAAATATCCTGCAGCAGAACCGGATGCGACCTCAGATCCAGCTGCTAGGATGTTGTTTTGGCTCGCTAAAAGGATCCGGCGTCGAAATCCCAAACCGGGTTCGGCCAGAGACAAACAAGCTACCTTATATGAGCGCATTGCTGGTGATATCGCCGAGCGCATGAAGGACATCGGGGACTAACCTCAATAGGCCACCCACTCATATCCGTGGTTGCCTTCGTGATCTTCCCACTCAACGCCAACCCCTCGCCGCCAATTTGACGAAAAGCAACGACGCGATGGTAGAACCCATTGCGGGGCGGCCGCAGGCGTGGTGCGTCGCCAGCTAAATTCGCCCTGCGTGCCATAGGTGCCCAGGTGCATATTGTAACTTTCTGAGCAATCGTCATCGCGGCCACGTTCACGATGGCTATAGTGGCGCACGTCCCATACGCGGATCGAGCGCACGAAATCGAACTCCAAGCCGCTAATGTCGACATCAGCACGACCCTCCACGATCTGAGCCAGGATGACCTGAGCAAAACCTACCTCGGCCTGAACACTTGTCTGCCAAACACCAGGAGCCGTGCTTTGAAGAGGACCCAGCTCCGCTACACCCATCGGACATCGCCAAATCTGCAACGGCGGCTCGATCGGCCAAGGCGTAATCCGCCCGATGAACACGGCACGGGCATGCGCACATTCTGCTGAAGCTGGCCATCCACCAGCAAGGCAAAGCAGAATAGCACAATCAACTTGGTAGGCCTTTGCAGCTTGCGGAGCGGTGCCGGAAATCAAAGCTAGGGCTAGGCCGCTAAGCCAGTTGCGGATGATTTTGAGCAACATTTCAATATATACCTTCCGACTACATTACAGTAATATTGATTAGTTTCACTCAACTTCCCCCTTCACACCATATGCGAGCATACACTTTGTGAAGCTCGCGCGCGTTTTGTGGAATATATTCCGTAGAGAAATTCTTGTGATCTGGCCGACTACAGGCCATGAAATTACGGGATCGAGTAGGGTTAAATGTCCGGAATCTAAGAAATTCCAAAGGATTGAGCCAAGAACAACTAGCTTTAGCTGCTGATGTGGATCGCAGCTATATCAGCGAGATCGAACTCGCCAAAAATTCAGCGTCAATCGATGTTCTGGAGCGGATCGCGGATGCTCTCGACGTCGATCCCAAGGAATTGTTTAACGAGAGGGACTAGTTTTGCCCGAATTTGAGAATGTTCGCGCAACGGCCGAAGCCATCGGCCTTATTACGTGCATCAAGACAGGCGAGGAAATAGGTCTGCTGTACCGGTGGGATAATGGCGAGACGCAGGCCGCGATGTATAAAGGCGGCTTGGCTGTTTCGCCAACATTCCAAGACCAAGCGACAAAACCGGACCTTAGTGCAGAGCGCGGCTAATGGCAGCGCTGAGCCCAATCTGTGAATTCGTATTTTATGCTGCGTGTGTTTGCGGCAAAGAAAATGCTGTGTCAGCATAAAATTCAGTGCTGCCGCGCAGCAGGAAAACCAGCCGTTCGCACAAAGTGCAGCAAGGATCTCAGGTCAAATTCACAGATTGCGGGACAAACCGCACATTTGCCCACCGAAGGTGGATGTTGGCTTTCACGACTCTGGTTGTCCTTACGCGCTTTAAAAACCGATCACTAATCAGAGCGACTGGCAATGCGTCGACGGATGCGGGAGAGGCTTTCAGGCGTCAAACCAAGGTAGCTGGCGATCAGGTATTGTGGGACGCGACGGGCGACTTCAGGCCGTGTTTCGACAAAGCGGCGATAGCGGTCCTCAGGCTGCAGGGTTAGCAATCGGCTGGCACGGCGTTGCGATCCGATCAAGGCCTCTTCCAACATCAGCCGTCCGAACCTTTCGATGGCATGGTCATCGTCGTAGCCAGTATTCAGTACCACGCGAGGGAGAGCCACAATCGAGCTTTTCTCCAAAGCTTCGAAGTTTTGCTCAGCCGGGACGCGCGCGAGAAAGCTCTCGGCGTCTGTGACCACGATCCCTTCATCAAAGAACTGGCCCGTGCGCTCTTGCCCATCGTCGTTTGGGTCATTGAAGTAGTAGCGCAACAATCCCTGATGCACGAAGAACACCTCATCGGCGATAGTGCCCGCGCGCAAGATATGATCCCCTTTGCCCAGAATGCGATGCCGCGCCCCGTCGTGCAGTCGCACCATCGCATCCTCAGTAGGCACAAGCGGGGCAACTGCCACCTGTAATCGGCGTGAGAAGGCCGCCAGAGCGGCCTCCCGGTTCATTTCGCCTGTGTTTTTTCCTGCGCGTCCCACCAATGCAAGGTCTCCTTGATGGGGAAGGCCCAATCCCCGATATAATCACCAAATGTCTGATCGAACTTGGAATGATCGATCACGAAAGGGCCGTCGAACATGTAACGCATTTCGACCAGTTCTCCAGCGGCAGCCTGGAACAGACCCACGAAGCGCAGAAGCCAAGACGGCGTGGCCCGTATCTTCGTCGGAGCTTTACCCTCCGCCGTTGCCATTTCACATATCTCGCGAACACTCATCGGCGGCAGAGCAGGCATATGCCAGGCTTGACCCCATGCGGAAGGTAGCTGTGCAAGGCTGACATAGGACGCAGCGAGATCGGGCAAATATGCAAAACTGTGCGGTGTATCCAGGTCGCCAACCCAATCCACGGGCTTACCCGACAAGAGCGCGGGCCAGAACCGCTCTCCTAAAGCGGACACCCGCACGCCGGGACCAAAAAAATCAGTGGCGCGCCCGGCCACACATTTGGCACGCCCGGATGCGTGGGCGGACAAAAGCTCCTGCGATAGCCGCGCCCGCAGTGCGCCCTTCCGGGTTTTGGCACTCAGCGGCATGTCCTCCGTCAGTGTGCCGGCAACGCCGTAACCGTAAAGATTCTCTACGACAACAAGTATGGCACCTGTCGCTTCAGCAGCTGCCAGCGCTGCCTCCTGCAGCGCTGGAAATGCCGCGTCCCACTTGTGGTAAGGCGGAGCAGCGCAATGATAAATCGCATCCGCACCAGCGCATGCGGCGATGGTTTGCGCAGCGTTAGACAGGTCTGCCTTCGCCGCATCAATGCCAAGTCCTATGGGCCGGCCGTCACGAGTCAAGACGGTTACGCTCTCCGCGTTTGCGGCGAGATGCCGTGCTATCGCGCGACCCATGGGGCCAGCCCCGAGAACGACGGAATGTGTGTGCTTGGTCATCTCTGCCTCCTTCACGCTTTGCGCCATAAAGTGATAGCCAACGCCACCGTCCAGAACTGCCACAGAATACCCGAAAGGGTCAGCATAATGGGCGACTCGATTCCAACGACAGATAACAATGTCGATAAAAGCAAAGCGGCGGCCCCGTAGCCGGAATACCCAAGCAGCGTCCACCCCCGGCGAATTGCCGCAAACGAGATGACAATCGTCCAGACACCGGCAAATAGACCGACACCCATCAATTCACCCACACCACCAGCGTATGCATTGAACGCCTCATAGACGACAGCGATCGCATCTTGTGTCGCGGGGGATGCCGCAGGATCGGTATAGGCTGTAGCCAGACCCGGCATTAGGAAAAGCCAGCGGGTAATGCCAAGCGCTTTGGCAAATCCTGCCAAGACCCCAAGGACAATAATCGCTTGTCCCATTGCACCATCAAGGCGCAGGGCATGACGCAGCAGGACCGCCAATGGGATCAGTGCGACCGCGTGAATGAGATAACTGAGGTAGCCGGCAAACACCGCACCGGATTGATCCAAAATCAGCGGCAGGATAATCGCCGGAGGTTCACCAAGTGATGCGGGCCAATTGATTGTCGGGGCGAGTATGAAGAAGGCCCCCCACATCGTCGCAAACTGTAAGAATATGAGGCTAACGGCGCCGGTAACACCGCTGCGGGTGTCAGAGGGATGTGCGGTCATTGCTTGGGTCATTGTTTTGTTCCTGTCAAAAATGGTGATGTGTTACGGGAATGATGCGACCGATCACTGCATCGGTCATTGATGTTTGGTAAGATCGTCAAAGCGGCGGCAGGCCTTCAGACGCGCGTGCCAGCGTGAACAAAGTCAAACCTGCCCAGCCACCGGCCAGCGGAAGCGTCAGGGCGGCGACAACACCAGATGGCAAGAAGGCGAGCAGGATAAGCGCCGCAATCGGTATGGCCTGCATGGCGTGTACGCCCAAAAAGTGGGAAATGCGGTAATCCCCACCATTCAGCGACCAACCTGTCAGTGGCATGAATGGCCCTGCGCTGGGATCGACACCGACAAACGGGCCACCGTTTGCGCCAATGGCACTGCCGGTCTGGCCGCCCAGCCAACCGGCCAGTATGAATCCAAGCGCCATGGCGAACGGAAACGGATCTGCAGCAATACTGCCCCAACCGCCGCGCAACGTTGCCACCGCAAGTGCCACGCCGAGAATGAGCGGCACGATAACCAGCACACCCGCGCCCGCCGCCATAATAGAGCCGCCAATAGCATCAAAGGCCGTTGCATCATTGAAATGCGAACGCACGCCGCGTCCCGCTTGCAACGAAAGGAAGATCGCCTCGTAAAGGATGACGGCACCGAATGCGAAAAGGCCGATTTTTGTGATCGTATGCGACTGCCAAACCTCTGGCAGGAACCGAGCCGCAACAAGGACAGTGATGCCGTGAACAGCGAGCGAGATGTGAAACTTGAGCGGTTTGAGCCAAAGCGCCGCATCATCAAGCACACGGCGATCTAGCCCAAGCAGAAGCAGTGTAAGGGGAATGGCAACAAGGCACAGAACAATCGCACTGCGCAGAGCCGGGGCATCGGTGGGATAGGATAATGCAAACATAGTCGTTCTCCGTACAGCGTAGATCGGCATGTGCGCCGGATCTGATGAGTTGGAAGATATCGCTGGGACGGGGCGTGTTCATTGACTTGAGGTAAGAAGCGACAGAACTACTACAAAATCTGGTTGGATGGAAAATATGACGCCTGTTTCCGGTTTGCAGGCGCGCCGAAGAGTATGCTCACATCTACCGAAGACGAACATCCGTTGCGTCCATAGCATCCGGCAATCTCACCTTGTCGGACACCTTCGCCGAGTGATCCACAAAAAGAGTGTTTGCTGAGCTCCGTGGCTTGCTGCCCTGAGCCCCACCTGGTGCAAAAACGCGACAAAACGCTATTTCGCCGCGGCTGCTTTAAAGACTGCTTTCGGGAAGCCTAGCCAGTCAGAAAGGGTCCTCTTCGCGGCACTCAACCAAGAGCTGCCGTTCGTTCCTCGCGCAGCGAAAGAGGAAAATGAGCCCAGAAACACCAACGCTGCGCTGCTCATCAATGTCTGGTTCGGGTAGCTCCAAAATGGGCCTCACAAAGTCGGCCTGGATGGACCTTGGGAAGCTATAGCGGGGATCGCCTTCGCAATGGCTATTTTCTATATGCTACAAAGTGTCAAACGCTGGCCTCTAATAGAGCTTTTTCTTAGGAGATTTTCTAAATTTGGGGATAACACTCTAAATATGCTTATATGTATCAATTCTTAAAGGGTACCTGTCAACAATCAGTCGATAGAAGTTCTACGCGGCGGTGCTTGGAATTATTGCTTAGTTGCGCCGATAGAGTTCACTTACGACGATTTAAGCACATTGGCTTGAATTTGCATTCCCTATACAGATCAGACAAGCCGTTGGAGAGGAAATCTCAGCTACGGTTGCTCATGTTCGTGATTTTTCGAACGAAGTCCATGCACGCTCGAACGTCTCAAAGTCAAACCCTGGCGCGCGCGCGGGACCGAGAATGAGTTTCTCGGTTTCCTGCATTTTCTGGATTGCATCCGCCAACGCCCCCAGCACATCCATAGGGATTACAACGGCACCGTGACGGTCCGCATGGATCAAATCCCCTTGGACAACATTCAGGCCAAAGATTGTGATAGGTGTTCCAATCTCTCTGACATGGACAAAGCCGTGACTGGGACCGATTGACCCAGCAACGACCGGAAAGCCTGATGCCATATCGCCCAGATCGCGCATAACCCCATTGGTTAGCGCGCCCGACATGCCGAAGCCCTTATGGATCGTGGTATTGACCTCCCCCCAATAGGCCCCGATTGCGTGGGGGTAATCGAGATCCTCCACAACCGCGACTGACGGTTTTGGCGCATCTGACATCGCTTTGTAATAGGCCATGCGCCGCGCGCGGATCACATCTGGCGCCTCGGTGGGTGGCTCAACAGCCGCAATCTTCGCAGTCACGGCGTAACCGACAATCGCGCCGCCATCGGGATCGGAGCACAGCATCGTGCCGCGCGTAAAGGCATCAAAGCCGCGCTTGCCTTGCGCCACTTCAATCGCATTGCAAACTGTCGGCGTATCAACTGCGCGCAGCAGCACCAGCAATGTCTTGTCCAGAATATCCGTCATGCGTCCTCCATCCAGCGAAGCAGTGCCGCTGTAGTTTGTTGGGGTTGCTCAAGCGTGGGCAGATGCCCTGCCCCTTCGATAATTTCCAGTGTCGATCCACCCACCAGCGCATGCATCAAATCGTGACGCGCAACAGGACAAAGACGATCATCACGCCCGCACAGCACCAACGTCGGCACACTCAACCCGCGCAGGGTGTCGCTCTGATCCGGGCGGTCCCGCAGCGCAATGGACTGGCGCACAAATACATCCGGCCCAAGGCCCAGCGCCATATCCATACACAGATAAAGGATCGCGGCACGTCGCGGCCCTTGCGTCAGGTAATTCGGCTTCATTTCCTCGCGCAGGACCTGATCAAGGTGCCCTGCCCGCGCTTTGTCCATCTGCGGTCCACGCCGCGCCTGCATCTCGGGGACTTCGGCCAAAGGATTTGTATCCAGCAACGCCAGTTTTGCGACCCGATCAGGCGCTTGGCGCACCACTTCCATTGCGACAATCCCGCCCATCGACAATCCACCCAGCGCAAAAACGGGCGGCGCATCGGCCAGCACCGCTGCGGCCAGTGCTTCCATACTCTGTTGGCCCGAGATATCTCCCACGGTCACGTCCCACCGCTCCGACAGCACCTCGATCTGCGGCGCAAACAATCGCGCGTCACACATCATACCGGGTAAAAGGACCAGCGGCAGCGTCATGACGCCAGTGCTGCACCATCTGCCAATGCCCGCAACTTGGCGAAGGCGATGTCAGGATCAACAGCGCCATAACCTGCGAAAGTACCAAAGCCACAATCGCTCCCCGCGATCACACGGTCCTGCCCGACCAACGACGTAAAACGGTCAATACGTTGGGCCACCAGTTCGGGGTGCTCAACAAAATTGGTCGTCGTATCCACCACTCCGGGCACCAGAACTTTGTCGTCAGGGATATCACTCTTACGGTCACGGAATACCGTCCATTCGTGACCGTGACGCGGATTCGACGTCTCGAACAGGACATAGCGTGCCTTGGCCGACATCAGTGTGTCAAACATGGTAGCCATCGGTACATCGCACACATGCGGCCCTTCGTAATTGCCCCAACATATATGGACGCGCACCTTGTCTTGCGGGATATCGGTGAGCGCGTGATTGAGCGCTTCGACATGCATGTTGGCGATCTTCACAAACTCTGCATCAGACAGATCGCTGAAGAGCATATGCCGCGACAGGGCCAGATCGGGGCAATCCAGTTGCAGATCCAGCCCCGAAGCCACGATCGTCTCGTACTCGGCCTTCATCGCGTCAGCCAAAGCAGCCAGATACGCCTCGCGCGTCTTGTAGAAATCGTTTTGCAAAAACAGGCTGATCACCCCCGGAGATGCCGCGTTCATAAATCCACGGGTGGCACCATGCTCGGCCATAGCTGCCTTGAGATTGGCGATGTCCTTTTCCAGCTCACCCTGGCCTTTGGACTTTACCTCGCCCACGCACATCGGGCGCGCATATTTCGGCGTGCCCCCTTCGTCGGCGAGCCGCTTCAGATATCCCGGAAACTGCTTGAGGTCCGCAGGCGCATTGCGGGGGCTGTCCCCGTCAAATCCAGTATAACGGTCTTTGACGTAGGTCGCGTAGCTGATCTTCGATGTCTCCCCATCCGAGACAATGTCCACGCCCGCCGAGATCTGCTTTGCCACCGTTTCCGATACTGCCTTGGTCATTGCTGCATCAAAGGATGCTTGATCATAGGGTGCCTCATTCTCACGCGCGAAAATGAAATCCACCACCTCTTGGCTGCGCGGTAGTGATCCAACATGGGTTGTCAAAACGGTCATGGTTTATCCTTTCCAAGTCGGGCCAGCGCCCTCACCTGTCGCTACAACATGGAACAACGACGCTTCGCCCGTCATTGAGGGTTGTGCGCTGTGCATGATACCTTCGGGTACCGACATTGTATCTCCGGGGTTGAGGACGGCACTGTGGGTCTCGCTCCCAGCCTTCCATTGCACATTCCAATGGCCGCGCATCGGCATCAGCACGCTTGGAACATCGTGTTTGTGCATCTCCGCGCTGGCAGAGCCGCGCGTGACCAGATGCACTTCAAATCCGGGCTTGTCGGGCAGCATGCCATTCTCGCCGATCACAAGCGCAGGCTTGCGGTCGCCGAGGGCTACCATATCCCAATAGCGCGCAACGTGCCTTGGTACGACATCTGCTGTGGTGGGCTCGGGGTAGGTCTTCAGTTCAGCCTCGCTCAGCACAGGCATCGGGCCGAGACCCTCAGGCAGGTTCTGGCCCTTCTTGGTGTCATAGAGCTTGCCGTTGGCACCGAGCACGAGGCCATGATCAGCGGCATCCTCGATCACTTGCGGGGCCCAAATCACACCTCCGCCTGCATCATCGCCGCCCAGAACAGCCATGATCATACCGTAATCCGTGCCGATATTCTCAAACCCCCGAAAGATGCCAGTGGGAATATTGATGATGTCGCCTTCTTCCATCACAACCTCACCGGCTGTGCCATAGCGCCCCCAGAAAAACCGCCAGCGCCCCGACAGCACAAAAAAGACCTCTGCCGTGCGATGGCTGTGCAGCGAGTTGCGGCATTTGGGCGGCTGCCCTGCAGCCCCGATGTTGAACCCGTGCGGAATGCCGATATGCACATGCTGGTCAGGGCTCTCCGAGACGCCACCACCGATGATGGTGAAATTCTCTTTGCTGTCCGAGCCGGGCGTGTGCGCGTCGATAAACGCAGTTTTACACGGCCGCAATTCGCCGTAACGGACAATGCGGGCGTTCATCTCAGTGGGTGTCATAGCGCACCTGTGTGCAAGAGGATCTGCTTCCAGATCGCGGTTTCGTCAAAGATTACATATTCGCGGCGCAGCTTTGCCTCGGAGCCCGTGATCGCGCCGAATTCGGCGTGGGAAATACCCATCACATGCACTTCGGCCCCTGTGGGTTTGCCAAAGCCACCCCAACCTAAATGTTTGCCGTGCAAGCTCCACCGCACTGCGGCGCGCGGCGGCAGCGTGGGATCATCACGGCCAATCACGTGGTGGATTTTAAACTCGGCATCAGGAAACGCCGCGCGCAGGCTCATCCAGAAGGTATCGGCATCGCCCCAGCCATGGCCCGTCACACCGCCCGGTAACTCAAGCTGGCAACCACGGTCATAGCTGGCAACAATCGCTGCCATGTCAGCGCCCATTATCCGCGTCAGCAGGTCGGCATATCGCGCGCCCCACTCGTTGTCATTGCCGCGTCCCTTGTAGGGGCCCGGTTTGTCAATCGCGGGCGTAAACGGCTTGACCGCCCGCTCGGGTCCACCCTCGCTCGCGATGAGATCGCGGGCATATTGCTCAGGGTCCCACCCCATTTGACGCACGATCGCGCCCTGATCGCGGATCAGCCATTCATCGTTGATCTGGTCATTGATCGCATGGCAATCGGCGATGATGCGGTAGCCGAGCTTCTTGCCGGTCGCCTTGCCATATACTCCGTCACCAAGATGCGTCGCCGTGGAATAGATGCGGTGCGAGGACAGCATCCCCTCTTCGGGTGTACCGGACCAGATCACGTCCTCCCCCAGCAACGTGCGATCAGGGAATTCAGCTAAGGTCGCCATGGTCGCGCCAATGACATTCTCGTTGCCGATCACCACGGACGAAGGCGAGCGGACCACCAGATCTGGCGCGTAATAATGGTGCAGCGTGGCGATCCCGCGCTCCTCCCAGATTTCGCGGGTGATCCCCAATATATAGTCAGGAAAATCCTCAAACTTGTCCGAGAAACCCTTCATTTCGTATATCCTTTTGGTATTTTCGCCGATGCACGCAGGATCAATGGCCCTTCAATTTCAATTTTCTGCGAGGGGCGTTCCGGGTCGGTAATTTGCCCCAGCAACGTATCCACTGTCGCCTCGACCATCCGGTTCAGCGGCTGCCGCAACGTGGTAAGATCATATGCCGCCCACGCCGCCAAAGGTACGTCGTCGTATCCCACAACCGACACATCATCAGGCACCGACAGGCCCATCTCTCCGCGCAAAGTGTCCATCACGGCAAACGCCATATGATCGTTACCTACGAAGATCGCATCTGCGGGTCGCGGCCCTGACATGATGTCCCGCGTTGCTTGCGCTGCAATCTCGCGGTCGAAATAGCCGTCTATGACTGCCATAGGCTCCATATCATGCGCAGCCAGGCCATCCACAAATCCGCGCGCACGGTCGCGACCCGTTGAGGATCCTTCCCAACCCGCGATATGTGCGATGCGTTTGTGCCCCCCTGCCACAAGGAAATCCGCAATCCGCCCACCCCCCGCAACATTGGCCGAGGTGACCGAGGAAATACCACCGCCGTCCTGCCCGCGGTTAAACATCACCACCGGAATACCCGCATTCGCGCAGCGCTGGGTCAAATCGTTGGTCATACCGACACTTGCCGTGATGATGCCTGCCACCTGATAATCCATCAGATCGTGGACGACCTTCTCGACCGCTTCCTGGTCATTTGGTGCCATGAACACCAACACATGATAGCCGTGGTCCTGAAGCGAGTTGGACAACCGCTCCAGCGCCAGCGGATAGAACTGATTGTCGAGATAGGCGACCACCAGACCGATAATCTTGCTTTTTCCCGTAATCATTGCGCGGGCCAGCGGATTGGGGCGGTAGCCCAGATGCTCCGCTGCCTTGCGCACTTTGCTGATCGTCTTTGGCGAAGCTGACGCGCCGGAAAACACACGGCTGACAGCCGATTGGCTGACGCCTGCGCGGCGTGCAACATCCAGTGACGTGACCTTACGCTCCGACATCAATCAGCTGTCCAACCTCCGTCAATCAGCAGGCTGGTCCCCGTCATGAGCGCAGATGCGTCAGAGGCCAGGAACACCACTGGTCCCATCAGATCCTCTATCTCGCCCACGCGGCCCAGCTTGATCATGCTTTCGATCCACGCGCGGCGCTCAGGGATGGCAAGGGTCTGCTCGGCCAAAGGGGTACTGATGAATGTCGGGCAGAGTGTATTGACGCGGATGCCCTTGGCACCCCACTCGATCGCCATTGCTTTTGTCATGCCTTCCAGCGCATGTTTCGTTGCGCAATAGACAGAACGGTCAACGCCCCCCACATGGCCCATCTGGGAGGACAGATTGATCAGGCTGCCACTGCGGCCCGCAGCAATCAGCCCCTTCGCCACATTGCGCGTCAGGAAATACGCTGCCCGCACGTTCACGTCCATCACAGCGTCATAGACCTCGGGCGTCGTCTCAAGTGCGGGTGAATGACGCGCCAATCCTGCGGAGTTCACCAGTACATCAAATGGTCCATGCGATTGCACCGCAGCTTCGGTCGCAGCAATATCCGTGATATCCAGTTGCAAGCTCTGCGCGGAAAGACCAGCAGCTGTCATCTCGGCTGTCACTGCGTCAAGCGCCTGCCGCCCGCGCGCAACCAAGACCACATGAGCCCCCGCCTGCGCCAACGCGACACCTGCCGCCAGTCCGATCCCGGAGCTGGCCCCGGTCACCAGCGCGCGCTTGCCCTCGAGCCGGAAAGACGGAGTTTGCGGCAAGGTCACTGGAACTGACTTTCAGGCAGGGTGATTGGCCCCAGATTACGGGCTTTGTTGAACTCCCCCATGCGGCCCAGCACATCCACACCCAACTGGCGGTAGATATCAATCATATCAATCAGCACCCAGTTTTCACGGATCAGCCCGTCTTCCATGCGCCAGAAATCCAGCGACCGCATGAGAATCTCACGTCCCGAAGGCGCCAGACCCATCCATTCGCCCTCGCTGACCGTGAGGCGCATATTGGGCCAGCCTGTCTCGCAGACATACTCCCCTTGGGCAAACCAATGAGATGTCAAATCACCCATGGCATCGAGCTTGCGGTCAGGCATTGCCTTGAGGAACGGGATCTGGTGCCAGTTGCGAAAGCCTGCAATCCCGCGCCCTGTGCCGATGCCCGCTGGCCCGTACCAATTACTGCGCGGATGCCAGTATTTTTCCAGATTCATCACCGACACGTCAGGATTCGCAGGGTGTTTGCACAGGTCTGTCAACATCGCGATCACATGATTCATTGTCGCAGTGCCATCGCCATCCGCCGTCAGCCCGTCTTGGGTCATCGGCGCAGGGGTTGCCAGATATTTGCCCAACTGAGGCGCCAGCGGCCAAGCGCGCGCCTGCATCATCACTTCGGGAATGTCCCAAATGATTTGCGCCTGCGTCACACGCCCGTCCTCAATGCGGAAGAACTCGTGATAGCGCATATGCACCAGATGCCCCGTCGGCGGAATATTCAGCCACGGGCGCAGCATGGTGCCCATGTAATTGCCCATGCAACCAACCCAAACTTCACCCTCAGGCGTGGTATTGGTCAGCGTGATCATATCGCGCCGTTCAAGATCGGGCAGCGCGTCCAGCAAAGGGGCATACATGCGCTCGAGCACATCCGCGCCTGCGATGTCACCGATGGGCGCGCACATGTGGATGACCGCATCGGGGGTGATGACATCCAACGCCCCCCGCAGCCCCTCGGCCGTTGCTGTCGCGAGCGCCCTTTGCAGCGGGATCAATACGGCATGGATCGTCATTCTGCTGCGGTCCCATAAGCTACGTTTTTGCCGCCATAGCGGCGCACACGGACATTGCATTGCTCCGCATGCCCGACAAAACCTTCCAGCATACACAGCCGCGATCCGTATTCGCCTACCGTCGTTGCAGCCTCATCGCTCGTAATCCGCTGGTAGCTATGCGTCTTGAGGAACTTGCCGACCCAGAGACCACCGGTATAGCGTCCGGCCTTTTTGGTCGGCAGCGTGTGGTTCGTACCAATCACCTTATCGCCATTGGCCACATTTGTACGCGGCCCCAGGAACAGCGCGCCATAGCTGTGCATATTTTCCAGAAACCAATCATCGCGGTCCGTCATCACCTGGACATGCTCATAAGCCATATCATTGGCGACGCTCAGCATCTCTTCATACGTGTCACAAAGGATCACATCGCCATAGTCGCGCCAACTCACCGATGCCGTCTCGCGGGTCGGCAGGATTTCCAGCAGACGGTCAATCTCGGCCAGCGTTTCCTCGGCCAGCTTGCGGCTGGTGGTGATCAGGCAGGCAGGCGAGTTATAGCCGTGTTCCGCCTGCCCAAGCAGGTCAGTGGCGCACAGCTCCGCATCAACCGTCTCGTCGGCAATCACCATCGTCTCGGTCGGTCCCGCAAACAGGTCAATGCCGACACGGCCAAACAGCTGTCGCTTGGCCTCCGCGACAAACGCATTACCGGGACCAACAAGCATATGCACAGGCTCGATCGTTTCAGTCCCGATGGCCATCGCGCCAACGGCCTGCATACCGCCCAGCACGTAAATCTCATGCGCACCACCCAACTGCATCGCAGCCACGATCGCAGGATGCGGCGCGCCGTTCATCGGCGGGGCCGAGGCCACAATACGCGGCACCCTCGCCACCGTTGCCGTCAACACAGACATATGCGCCGAGGCCACCATCGGGAACTTGCCCCCCGGCACGTAGCAGCCCACAGATTGCACAGGAATGTTCTTATGACCAAGGATCACACCGGGCATGGTTTCGACTTCGACATCCGTCATGCTCGCACGTTGCGCTTCGGCGAATGTCCTGATCTGCGTCTGGGCGAATTTGATGTCCTCCATATCCCGCGTGCTTACTTTTTGCATCGCGGCTTCAATCTCGGACGGTGTCAGACGAAAGTTTGCAGGCTCGTAGCGGTCAAACTTGGCGGACAACTCACGTATCGCTGCATCACCCCGCGTTTGGATATCGCTCAAAGTGCTTTCAACCGTTTTACGCACGGCCGCATCATCTTCCGCACGCTCAGATTCAGGCTTGCCTGATTTCAGATGGGTAATTGTCATGTCACTCTACCTTGAAATATTGTCGCTCGCCGCTTGGCGGCACTTAAACACGCTCGCCTGTCACGCTGTGAAACAGGTGGCACATGTCGGCAGGAACAGTGGCCGCAAAAGCGGCACCAATCTCGGCGCGAAAATCCTTATGCGCCTTGACCGACACCAGCGCGCCACCCGATTTAACTGTAACCATCGTGGCATCGCCCAGCAGTTCCAACGAATAAACCGGCGCGCTTATCTGCCCCCGATCCGAGGCTTGCGCATCCTCCGCCCGAAACCCGAGCGTCGTAGGGCCATCAGGGCCCTCAAGACCTGTAATCTCGACGTTCGGCGCGGTGAATGTACCGGCCATCAACGTCCCCTCAACGAGGTTCATCGCGGGGCTGCCGATAAAGCTGGCGACGAATGCATTTGCAGGGCGGTCATAGATCTCGGTCGGCGTGCCAACCTGCTGCACCACGCCCTTGTTCATTACCACCACGCGGTCCGCGAGGGTCATCGCCTCGATCTGGTCGTGGGTGACATAGATAGTTGTTACCTTGAGCTCGTGGCTGAGGTTCTTGATCTGCGCACGGGTGGAGACGCGCAGTTTTGCATCCAGATTGGATAGCGGTTCATCCATCAAAAACACATTCGGTTCACGCACGATCGCACGGGCCAAGGCCACGCGCTGGCGCTGACCACCCGACAACTCCGCAGGCCGGCGGTGCAGAAATTCATCCAGCTCAACCATCGCGCTGGCCCGGCGGACGCGGGCGTCATGTTCTTCTTTCGGAAGGCCGCGCACTTTGAGCGGGAAGCGGATATTCTCGTACACGTCCATGTTCGGATAGAGCGCGTAGCTCTGAAAAACCATCGCCACGTCGCGATCCTTTGGATCAAGCTCGTTCACGCGCTTGCCATCAATCAGGATGTCCCCGTCGGAGGCCTCCTCGAGCCCCGCAATCATGCGCATCGTCGTCGTCTTGCCACAGCCTGATGGCCCCAGCAGAACCAGAAACTCACGGTCAGCAATGGTCAGGTCGAAATTTGCGACACCGACAAAACTACCCCATTTTTTCGAAATATTACGGAGTTGGACTTCCGCCATGACAAGACTCCTTGCATACGTTTGCACGCATTTAGGGCAGTAATTATTCTCCGACGCAACTCCTTTTTACAGGAACATGAGATAAAAAACATTTGGTCAAAAAAGACTTGCTTAGTGATCAAGTTTGCGAACTTAATTGCACACGTATGCACAGGGCGCTCGATTCGCCACAGCACACCGCCAGCCATTGCTGGCAACTATAATCAACGGCCCACGCCCTTTGAGGCAGTAGCGCCGATACGATAGGGATAGAACTTCATGAACATGCTCAGAAAAGCAGCTTTGGGAACGGCATTCGCTGTTCTTTCAGGAACCACAGCAATAGCAGGCTGCGGCATCGGCGCCGGTAATGTGTCGATCATCGCGAATGATTTTCCTGCAATCCACGCCATCACAGACGCCGCAAAAGCGTGCGAGGGCGATGGCCTCACCATCACTGCAAACATGACCAAAGAGCACCAGACGCTCAACGCCCCCGGCATGAGCGGCACCCCCGCGGAATACAGCGTCGCCGTGGTCGCGAACTCCTCCATCGTGGCGCTGCTCAATGACGGGCTTGTGCGCCCGCTCGACGACCTGATCGCCAAATATGCCCCTGATCTGCCCAACGTGAACAAGGTGAGCGTTGACGGCAAAGTCATGGCTGTCGCCTTCATGGCAAACGCACAGCATTTGTTCTATCGTTCCGATGTGCTGGAAAAAGCAGGCGTTGCCGTACCGACAACTTACGAGGAAGTCGTCGCTGCAGCCGAGGCAATTCGCGCCGCCGGCATCATGGAGTACCCCGTGGCACTCAACACCGGCGCAGGATGGAACCTCGCCGAGGAATTCATCAACATGTACATGGGTACAGGCGGTGAATTATTCGAGACAGGCAGTGCTGTCCCTACAATCGAGAACGAGAACGGCGTTGCCGCCCTCAACATGCTCAAGCGCCTGACCGAGTATTCCAACCCCGATTTCCTCACCTTTGACTCCAACGCAACCCAGGCGCTCTGGGAAGCAGGCGATACCGCCCTCTCCGTCATGTGGGGATCGCGCGGTGCGGCGGTTCTGGATAACGAAGGGTCCTCAGATGAAATCGTGAGCACGACCGTTCTGGCAGCAGCCCCGACGCTCGGCGGTGGTTCAACACCGGCGACGACCCTGTGGTGGGACGGCTTCACCATTGCGTCCAACATCTCGGATGAAGACGCCGCGGCAAGCTTCCAGGCGATGATGGTGGGCATAAGCGATGAGGTGGTCAAAGCGAACCAAGACGCAGCCGTGTGGCTTAGCCCGGTTTACGAAGCCACGCCGGCATCCGCAGGTGTGATCGCGTCAGCGCAAGGCGGTGCAAACCCTTACCCGATGCTGCCTTACGTGGGCCTGATGCACTCTGCGTTGGGGGATAACCTGGCAGAGTTCCTGCAAGGCTCCGAGAGCGCGGAACAGGCGTTGGCAGATGTGGTCGCCGCCTACACCACCTCCGCGAAAGAGCAAGGTTTCTTGCAATAAATCGATCGGTTCAGGGGCGGCTTCCACGCCGCCCCTCGCCACACGACGACGCTTACCGCTTTCCCAAACTGACAGGTCGAAGCTGATGCCCCATCGCACCTTTTTCTGGTTCATCCTGCCTTCCGCCCTTGCGATGCTTCTGTTCATCGCCTTCCCGCTTGTCTCCGTGATCCTGCAATCCCTTCACGTCGAGCATGAGCAAATTCTCGTCACCTCCGAGAACTGCGGCCCTTTTGGCTGCAAGCAAAGCACCTCCGTAGATGTCGAAGCCACAGCCCTGCTCAAAGATGCCGCCCCCTTGGGCCGCTTCAATGGCCTCGGCACCTACTTTGACCGCGGCCACCTCGCCACCGCCGAGATTTCCGCTGCCTGGTCGGGCACCGACAGCTGGGGGGGCTTTTTCTCAAAGGTGATGAACCTGCCGTTCTACAAAGCGCTCGCTTTCACCCTTGCCTACACCGTCGTAGTCACTCCGCTAGTGATCCTCTTGGGGCTGGCGGTGGCATTGGGCGTGAACGGCCTGCCCAAACTGCTCAAAGGGCCGACGATCTTTATCTCGCTTCTGCCAATGATTGTGACACCGCTGATCGGCTCGTTGATCCTGTATTGGATGATCGATGCGGACGGCATCTTGGGCAAAGGACTGCAATATATTTTCGATGATCCTGCCCTGTCGCTCAAAGCGTCGCCGCTACTGACATGGCTCACGCTCTTCACCTATGGCGTCTGGCACGGCATCCCATTCGCCTTTGTCGTATTCTATGCAGGTCTGCAAACTGTGCCCGAAGAGACGCTTGAGGCCGCTATGGTCGACGGGGCCAGCCGTTGGGAGCGTATCCGCTACGTTGTGATACCCTACATGGGGCCGCTGTTTGTCTTTGTAGCACTCATCCAGCTAATGGATAATTTCCGCGTGTTCGAGCCAATCATCGGCTTCTCCGCACAGGCCAATGCCTCTTCGCTTTCCACCGAAATCTACGGGGACCTGTTGGGTGACAACGCGCAATACGCCTCCGCCGCCGCGACCTCGACGCTTACAGTGATTGGTGTGGCCATCCTTCTGACGCCTGTGTTGATCCGCACATGGCGCGACTTTAACCGCAAGGTGGTGTAGCCCATGTCAATCGCATCCAAACGCCGCTCTACCCCGCTGGTCCTGATCTCCTCCGTCCTCGTTCTGGCGTGGATCGTGGTCGCAGCCTTCCCGTTCCTTTGGACGCTTTGGGGCTCTTTCAAAGTCCAAGGCGACTTCTTTTCCAAAGCCGACTGGATGAACGCGCTCTGGGGCACCCGCACTTTGATCGAAACAGGCGGCACGTTCACTGGCGCAGGTTATGAGGGCGCGTGGATCGAAAAGGAGTTCTGGCGCGCAGCGATGAACACCAGCATCATTGTCTTCTTCACCGTGATCATCTCGCTCACCCTTGGCACGCTGGGTGGCTACGCCCTTGCGCGCTCCGGCTACCGCTATGCCTTCTGGCTGCTAATGCTGGCGCTGGTGTTCCGCGCCATGCCGCATATCACGCTTGTGTCGGGCTACCTTCTGCCCTTCTTTGAATGGAACCTCTGGGGCCATATCCCCACCACCATCGTCGTGCTCGTCGCCATCAACCAGCCTTTCACCCTCTGGATGCTCCACTCCTTCTTCCTTAACATCCCCAAGGATCTGGACGAAAGCGCCATGGTCGACGGCTGCACACGGTTTCAGGCCTTCCGCCATGTCATTGTCCCCGTCATGTGGCCCGGCGTGATCACCACGGGGCTGTTCTCCTTCCTACTGGCCTATAACGATTTTACCGTGACGGCCTTGCTGCTCAATCAGGAAAACCAGACGATGATCCCGAAAATCGCCAGCTTCCTCGGCTCGACACAGGTTGAAGGGAATGTGATGTTCGCCGTTGCCGCAGTAGTCTCGGCAACCGCACCGCTCTTTGTCCTTATCCTGTTTTTCCAACGCCAGATCGTCAGTGGCCTCACCGCAGGCGCTGTTAAAGGGTAACCCCATGTCCGACTTCCAAGACGCAAAAGCGGTTGTCCGCGCGTATCAAGCTGCTGTGGACTCGGCCACCGAAGATACTGTGGCCGCCGAATTGTCCGCGCACACCAGCGCCGACTACCTCTGGCGCGGCATGCACCCATTCGACATTCGCAATGGTGCAAATGAGGTGGCCGAAGTCTTCTGGGCTCCCCTCAAAACCGCCCTCACTTCCCTCACACGCCGCGAAGATATCTTTTTGGCGGGGCGCAACCAGATGGACAATTTCCAATCCATCTGGGTCGTATCTATGGGCCACTTCATGGGCCTGCACGATGCGCCTTGGCTCGGCATTCCTGCGACACGCAAAATGGCCTTCTTGCGCTATGCAGAGTTCTCGAAGGTCGAGAACGGCAAGATAACCGAGACCGCGCTATTCTGCGATATTCCGCATCTGATGGTCCAAGCGGGGGTAAACCCCTTTCCGCCGCAAACCGCTGCCCATCTGGTCCAACCCGGCCCTGTCACCCACACGGGTATCATGAACGCGGCCCAAGACCCTGCCGAAGGCGAAAAAACCCTCGCTGTGATAAACGCCATGATCAACGATTTGGGCATTTGGCAATCGGGTCTTCCGCTAGTGGAGGAACTGGCGCGCACGTGGAATGACGACATGATTTGGTGGGGTCCCACAGGCATTGGTGCCACCTACACCATCGCACGCTATGCCGAGCAGCACGCGGGCCCTTTCCGCGCCAGCTTCACCAACCGAACAGGCACAGGCCATCTATCTCGCCTCGCCGAAGGTGAATTCGGTGGCTTCTTTGGCTGGCCCAATTTCACCGCTACGGCAACTGGGGGCTTCATGGGCTTTCCTGCCACGGGCAAACCGGGCGAGTTTCGCGTCGTAGACATCTACCGCCGTGGTGGAGAAAAGCTCTCTGAAAATTGGGTGTTTATCGATCTGCTGCACTGGCTGAAGGATCAGGGGCTGGATGTTCTTGGTCGCCTGAATGCCTAACGCTACACGTGCTCAACTGAGTATCGCTCCTAAATCAAATGAAATTGATCCAAAACTGCCAGGTAATTACTCTTCGGTATTCCAGAACACTTTGAAGCCACTCATGCAAACTCGAATATAACAGTTGGTTCTAAAGTTCATCTTTTATTCCGCTCGTTCGAAATACTGCCCGCCTTTGCTCCTACTTTATTCGGCAGTACCTCACTTC
>CALAGN010000104.1 GCA_937891785.1 uncultured Octadecabacter sp. | reverse complement strand
ATCCGTGAAGGCGGCCGCACAGTCGGCGCTGGTGTTGTGTCCAAGATTCTTGAGTGATGTTTTAGCTGGGTGAGTGGCAGTCGTTTCCAATGGAAGCGAAGAGAACCCACACCGGAGTTATTATCGAAAGGCCGCAGTGGAAACACTGCGGCCTTTTGTTTTAAAAAGCCGATTTCTGCACAGAAATCTCAGACGGAAAATATGGATTTTCCGAGACCGCGGAAATCAGCACGCAGCGCGTCTCTTGAAATTTTATGTGCAAATTCCTCAATGTCACGCTTTGTTCCAACACACCGTTTCGAAAAGCTTATGATTAAGAGGATTTCCAATGAAGGTAGATGGCGGCTGTCTTTGCGGCAAGATCACCTATGAAGCAGAGATCGACGACGAAAGGGTCGCTATTTGCCACTGCCGCGATTGTCAGGTGAACGCGGGAACGGCATTTGGTCTTGCCGCTAACGTAACTGATGGAGCCTTCAAATTGCTAACGGGCGAGTTGCGGACGTTCGAGAAAATCGCTGAAAGCAGACGGATTCGCAGACTCAGTTTTTGCGCGGACTGCGGCACGTGAATTCACGCACGGAAGCATAACGACCCGCATGCTTTCTTCGGGCTACGTGTCGGGACGATCCGACAACTTCATTCACTTGTGCCAAGCATTCAGGTTTGGGGGCGATCGGCGCTTCCTGATAAAAGACATCGCGTCCATGCCGATCCGTTCGTCGCGATAATGCCGATCATGACATTCCCTTCGCCCGATACCCTACACCCGTTGAAAGGTGCCGATGGGACACCCCAAGACGGCACGGTGTTCCCTAAATCTGCCATCGATCATCCGCATATCGAGGTCGGAACACATACCTATACCAGCGCCTTTGATCCGCCAGCGGATTGGGCAGCGCGTTTGGCTCCTTACATTTTCGATTTTTCGCCCGAGCGACTGATCATCGGCAAGTTCTGCCGGATCGCTGATGGGGTGACCATTATTACTGCTTCGGAAAACCATTGTTTTGACGGGGGCTCAGGCTATCCGTTCAGGATATTTACCGGCGATCACAGCGGCCCGTCCATGCCCGCTGCGCAGATCGGCGATGGCGTGATCATCGGAGCGGGTGCTGTGGTGGCACGGCAGATCCCACCCTATAGCATCGTCGCGGGTAACCCCGCGCGCGTGGTCCGTCGCCGCTTTGATGATGCGACAATCGCGCGTCTTTGCGAACTGGCATGGTGGAACTGGCCGATTGAACATATCGTTGCCGGTGAGGCTGCTATTAGCGGTGGTGATATTGCAGCACTTGATGCCGCGGCCAAGGAAGTTCGAAGATGTTGAAGGCGATTATTTTTTTCCCGTTCCGGTTGGTCTTTGGCCTGCCATGGTGGATGCTTGCGCCGTTTGCGATTTGGCTGGGCGTGGTTTTGGCGCAAGCCATCCCTGCCGCCTATGAGCGATATATAGACTTCAAAGTCGCGTATGTATTCGGGCCGGTTCCTTTGCGCACCTTGCAGGATTTCGACCGTACACGTGATGTGTCAGATTTCGGTGAGGTCAATATCGCGGCAACCTACCAAAGCCAGTATCGCCCGATGTTGCTCGAAGTGAGCGGCCTCGACATGATCGCGGTGCCGTTGTTTGCGAAGGGTCAGACAACGCGAATAGCGGCAGTCGCCTATGCCCTCAGCCGTCAAGAGGAAGATCTGGTCGCGTTTCTTCAAGCGCAGGGGACTGGCGGTATCCACTCCGTGGACCTGAACGGCACCGTGGACTTGTTCGGGCCGATTGTTGACCAAGCGCGGTTTGTTTTCGCAGGCAACGGGTTGCAGGGCGCCCAGGACATGATTGCGATCCGCCCGTTTCTTAGTGGTCGCGGGGCGGGGCTGTCTGAGCCGCAGTATGGTCAATGGCTGTTGCTTGGCGTGGGGACATTGCTTTTCTTGGTCGCTGCCGTGGCCGCACTGCGCAACTTTGGACGCAAGCGGCCGACGCGCGCGGCTCTTCCCGCTGCAAAACCAGTGTCAGCGCGCCGTACATCCAAAGTACCAAGTCAGAAACCGGCCCCTGCGGCGTCGCCTTGGGGCGGGCTTGCACCGCCGCCTGATGCGCCGGTGCCTCCACCGCTGCCAGAGGGTCCCGCAGCTGAGTTCTTGCCCAAAGACCAGCCGGAAGTGCCCCCTGCCGTGCGCCGTGTCTCGTCTGGCTATCGCGCAAAAACGGCCGAAGAAATCGTGCGCGAGGTATTCGGCCCACGTGAGAAACGCTAAACATGCCGACCAATGCCGATTTCCGCCTTGCCAATTTTGCGCGCCCTCGCTAGACCCTGCCTCGGCCTAGGGGTTTAGCTCAGTTGGTAGAGCATCGGTCTCCAAAACCGAGGGTCGTGGGTTCGAGTCCCTCAGCCCCTGCCAGGCTACGTTGTGCTAAATGAAAGGTTGATCGTGGGAAATCCCGTTTCAGTCGCTCTTCACATCGGAGCCCACAAAACGGCCACTTCTCATTTTCAGAAGTCATTGTACGCGAACCGAGAGATGTTGGCGGAGGCAGGTATTCGCACCTATGGCCCTGCTTATCTGCGTCACCGGGGCCGTTCCATTCAGGCCATGTTCGGGCTGCCGATGAGTGATGGGCGCCCGCCGCGTCGAGCCCCGCAAGAACAAATCGCCTTCCTTGCCAAAGGCGGGAATCGTATCGTGCTGAGCGAAGAGAATTTTTGCGGCGGCCTGCGCGATGATGACGGACGCATCGTATTCCCGCTGTGTAACCGTGCCGTTGAACGCATTTCACTGCTGGCCGAGAAAATCGCTCCGTCGCCGCTGGGGGTGTTTCTGTGCATTCGCGATCCGGCTGGGTACCTGACGTCGGCTTACGGGCAGACAATCCTTGGCGCAGCCGATGCGCTGACGCCTGACGCTTTTCGCGCGAGTGTCCCTATTTCCAACGTAGATTGGGTCGAGCTTGTCACGCGTTTGCGGGGTATCCCACGTGTGGGGAAGATCTATGTGTGGCGCCACGAGGACTATGCCCAGGTGTTTCGCCTTGTCTGTCGCCGCTTACTGCGTTGGCAGGTCGGCAAGCAGGTCGAGCCACTTCCCACCCGCGTGCACGAAGGGCTTTCAGAGCGTGCTGTCACAAAATATTTCTACGACCTCGCGAGTGGGCTAGGTGATGATACACTGGGGGTACGGGCCCGCGCGGCATTTCCCATCAGCAGGGGGCACGAAAAGTTTAACTTGTTTGATGCAGACGACACGCTGGCGTCGGCCCAAGCTTATGCGGCACAAATTAAGCTGATCGAGGACATGAAGGGCGTAACTTTCTTGTACCCGCCTACACACAACGCCAGCAAGGCTTGAAAACCCCGCCGCGACCTCGTATGTCGCCACTGCCCAAGTATGAGGACCGATCATGGCCAGAACCAACCCCATCCAGTTTATCCAGCAGACCCGCGCCGAGGTTTCCAAGGTCGTGTGGCCCAGCCGCCGCGAAGTCGTTTTGACAACCGCGATGGTGTTCCTGATGGCAGCCGTGCTGGCACTGTTCTTTTCACTTGTCGATATGGTGATCCGCTTTGGCCTTCAGGGCGTGTTGGGCTACTTCGGCTGATCTGCATGAAACTGCCCATACCCCCTTGAAATTATTGGGTGGGGGCGGTAATTGCAGCGGACCTTCGGGAATGGCGTGCGGCGAATCGTGTTGCGCGCCGCTTTTTATTCTCGGAAGTTGCGGTGTAACCGCTTGATAAATTTTGAATCTTAGGGCTTTACGGTCCGTGGCGACGAGGTGTCGAAGAACATGGCTAAACGGTGGTATTCGGTAAGCGTGCTCTCGAATTTCGAGAAGAAAATCGCCGAACAGATCAGAACCTCGGCCCAAGAGCATGGCCTTGAGGAGCAGATCGATGAAGTTCTGGTGCCGACCGAAGAAGTAATCGAAGTGCGTCGCGGCAAGAAGGTCACGGCTGAACGTCGCTTTATGCCCGGCTATGTGTTGGTTCACATGGAGATGTCGGACGAGGGGTATCACCTGATCAACTCGATCAACCGCGTCACTGGTTTCTTGGGTCCGCAAGGTCGCCCGATGCCGATGCGTGATGCCGAAGTGCAGGCCATCCTTGGCCGTGTTCAGGAGGGTGAAGATAGCCCACGCACCCTGATCCACTTTGAAATCGGCGAGAAGGTAAAAGTGGCCGATGGCCCGTTCGAAGATTTCGAAGGCATGGTCGAGGAAGTCGACGAAGACAACCAGCGCCTCAAGGTGACGGTGTCGATATTTGGCCGGGCAACCCCGGTCGAACTGGAATTCACGCAGGTAGCCAAACAGGGCTAAAGCGTAAATGGGGGGTGGATCGAAATCTACCTTACCTGTGGGAGGCAAGGGCAACGCGATGCCTGAACCGGACCACACAACCAAGAACCTGAGGGACGCGTCCCGAGGGTGTTGAAAAAAGGAGAGGCCACATGGCCAAGAAAATAGCTGGCAAGATGAAGCTGCAGGTTCCTGCAGGTCAAGCCAACCCAAGCCCGCCGGTCGGTCCCGCCCTGGGTCAGCGCGGAATCAATATCATGGAATTCTGCAAGGCGTTCAACGCCAAGACCGCAGACTTGGAGCCTGGTGCGCCGTGCCCGACTGTGATCACCTATTTCCAGGACAAGTCCTTTTCGATGGAAATCAAGACGCCACCTGCGTCTTATTTCATCCTGAAGGCCGCAAAGCTGAAATCTGGCGCGAAACTCCCCGGCAAAGAGACCGTGGGTTCCGTGAGCACCAAGCAGGTACGCGAAATCGCCGAGGCCAAAATGAAAGACCTCAACGCAAACTCCGTCGAAGCCGCAATGTTGATCATCGCTGGCTCTGCTCGGTCTATGGGCATTGAGGTGAAGTAAGATGGCAAAGCTTGGAAAACGTACAACCGCAGCACGCGCAGCATTCGTCGGCAAGAACAACGTGACAGTCGCCGAGGCTGTTGAGTTGATGAAATCCCACGCAGTTGCGAAATTCGATGAAACCATCGAAATCGCAGTTTGCCTTGGTGTTGACCCGCGCCACGCTGACCAAATGGTTCGCGGCAAGGTCAGCCTGCCAAACGGCACAGGAAAAACAGTCCGTGTGGCTGTGTTCGCCCGTGGCGACAAGGCAGAAGAGGCCCAAAAGGCCGGTGCCGATATTGTTGGTGCCGAAGACCTGATGGAAATCGTTCAGGGCGGCAAGATCGACTTTGATCGCTGCATCGCTACTCCCGACATGATGCCAATCGTTGGCCGTCTGGGTAAGGTGCTTGGCCCCCGTAACCTGATGCCGAACCCGAAAATCGGCACGGTAACAATGGATATCAAAGAAGCTGTCGAAGCTGCCAAAGGCGGCGAAGTTCAGTTCAAAGCTGAAAAAGCTGGTGTTGTTCACGCTGGTATCGGCAAAGCATCGTTCAGCGCCAAGCAATTGGAAGAGAACGTGCTGGCGTTCGTTAAGGCGATCAGCCAAGCCCGTCCTGCAGGTGCCAAAGGCACTTACATGAAGAAGATTTCTGTCAGCTCGTCGATGGGTCCGGGCGTATCGCTCGACATCGCCAACGCGACTGGCAATTAAAAGAATTTGGCAGGCTTTCGAGCCTGCCAGATGACGGGGCTGCTACTTTGGCCACGTCCTGTCCGAGACGGAGGGTTGGGTGCAAGCCTGATAATTCCTTCCTGAGATGGGGAACGAGACGGGATTTCCGCAGGCGCTTATGCACCTCGGGCGATCATGGATCGGGACCCTAAATTGGACCCGAAGTGCCCCCAGAAGACCGGGGGTTTAATTGAGCCGGTGCCGGACCTAATCCGGTGCCAAACTTGGAGTGAAACTGTGGATAGAGCCCAGAAAGAGAAATTGGTCGAAGACCTCGGCCAAATCTTCGAAAGCTCTGGCGTCGTTGTGGTTAGCCACTACGAAGGCATGACAGTTGCCGAAATGCAGGACCTGCGCGCGCAAATGCGTGAAGCTGGTGGGTCCATACGCGTTGCCAAGAACAAGCTCGCCAAGATCGCCCTTGAGGGTAAGCCCTGCGCAAGCATTGCTGATCACCTTACGGGTATGACCGTAATAGCCTTTTCCGAAGACCCAGTGGCAGCTGCCAAAGTGGTCGACGGATATGCCAAAAAGAATGAAAAACTTGTCATTCTTGGTGGTGCAATGGGCGAAAACGTTCTGGACGTTGCCGGCGTTAAGGTCGTTGCAGCAATGCCAAGCCGCGAGGAGCTTATTGCTTCCATCGTGGGTTGCATCGCCGCACCTGCTTCTAACATTGCCGGTGCGATTGGCGCGCCTGCTTCTAACATCGCGAGCATTCTTTCTACGATCGAAGAGAAAGCTGCTGCATAAGCAACCTAATGTCTACGTGGGGTTGAACGCCCTGACGTTGGAACACATCTAAAAGAACGGAAAGCAAAATGGCTGATCTGAAAAAAATGGCTGAAGAGATTGTGGGTCTGACCCTTCTCGAAGCACAAGAACTGAAAACGATCCTTAAGGACGAGTATGGCATCGAGCCCGCTGCTGGCGGCGCTGTAATGATGGCCGGTCCTGCTGCAGGCGGCGAAGCTGCTGAAGAAAAGACCGAGTTTGACGTCGTTCTGAAGAACGCCGGTGCTTCCAAGATCAACGTGATCAAAGAAGTTCGCTCGATCACTGGTCTTGGCCTGAAAGAAGCCAAAGACTTGGTCGAAGCTGGCGGCAAAATCAAAGAAGGCGTTTCCAAGGCAGACGCCGAAGACGTCAAAGCCAAGCTGGAAGCAGCTGGCGCAGAAGTCGAATTGGCCTAATTGGTCAGGTGGGTTTTCACCTTCCCCTATGGGCGTTCGCGTCGCAGTAGGGGGGGGGCCCACCGTCATAAACACTGGCTGGGTCTGCTATCGTGGGCCCAGCCGAACCTGTCTTAGAGGATGGCTTTTCAATTAAGCTCTCCTCTTGGGTTGGTTCAATGGTCGGGAGGTGCCCTATGGGACGGGCGCCAGGAATAGACCGAACAGACTCGTTCTCAAATGGGCGTGCCGCCGAGGCCCAACGGTGGTTCGTTCGTAGAGATTTGAAAGGTGACAACGCACATGGCTCAATCCTTCCTTGGCCAGAAACGCTTGCGCAAGTACTACGGCAAAATCCGCGAAGTGCTCGAAATGCCGAACCTCATCGAGGTTCAGAAATCGTCATACGACCTGTTCTTGAAGTCAGGCGACCAGCTTACGCCGCTTGACGGCGAAGGCATCAAAGGCGTCTTCCAGTCGGTATTCCCGATCAAAGACTTCAACGAGACAGCCGTGCTTGAGTTCGTGAAATACGAGCTGGAAAAGCCGAAGTATGACGTCGAAGAGTGTCAGCAACGCGACATGACATATAGCGCGCCGCTTAAAGTGACGCTGCGTCTGATCGTGTTTGATATCCATGAAGACACCGGTGCGAAATCGGTCAAGGACATCAAGGAACAAGACGTGTTCATGGGCGATATGCCCCTAATGACGCCAAACGGCACTTTTGTCGTGAACGGCACCGAGCGTGTGATCGTTTCCCAGATGCACCGCTCGCCTGGCGTGTTCTTTGACCACGACAAGGGCAAGACCCATTCGTCGGGCAAACTCCTGTTTGCTTGCCGCATTATCCCATATCGCGGTAGCTGGCTCGACTTTGAATTCGACGCCAAGGATCTGGTGTTCTGCCGGATTGACCGTCGTCGCAAATTGCCTGTGACAACTTTGTTGTATGCGCTGGGTCTTGATCAAGAATCGATCATGAACGCCTATTACACAACGGTTGATTACAAGTTCAACAAGAAGAACAAAGGTTGGGTCACTAAGTTCTTCCCTGAACGTGCACGCGGCACCCGCCCGACATACGATCTGGTTGACGCCAAGACTGGCGAAGTGATTGCTGAAGCTGGCAAGAAGGTCACGCCGCGCGCGGTCAAGCAGTTGATCGACGATGGTAAGGTCAAGGACCTGCTGCTGCCATACGAAGAGATCGTTGGTAAATTCGTAGCTAACGACATTATCAACGAAGAAACCGGTGCAATCTATGTCGAGGCCGGCGATGAGCTGACCCTTGAAATGGACAAAAGCGGTGATGTCATCGGCGGCACACTCAAGGATCTCGTGGATGCAGGTGTGGCCAGCATTCCCGTGCTGGACATCGACAACATCAATGTTGGCCCCTACATGCGCAACACGATGGCGGCAGATAAGAACATGAACCGCGAAACCGCGCTCATGGATATCTACCGTGTCATGCGCCCCGGTGAACCGCCGACTGTTGATGCCGCAAGCACCATGTTCGACAGCCTGTTCTTTGACAGCGAGCGTTACGACCTGTCCGCAGTGGGCCGCGTCAAAATGAACATGCGTCTTGATCTGGACGCCGAAGACACACAGCGAACCCTTCGCAAAGAAGACATCGTGTCTTGCATCAAAGCATTGGTGGAGCTGCGTGACGGCAAGGGCGATATCGACGATATCGACCACCTTGGTAACCGCCGTGTACGTTCCGTTGGCGAATTGATGGAAAACCAGTATCGCGTTGGCCTTCTGCGGATGGAGCGCGCGATCAAAGAGCGCATGTCATCGGTCGAAATCGACACTGTGATGCCGCAAGACCTGATCAACGCCAAGCCCGCAGCTGCTGCTGTGCGCGAATTCTTCGGCTCCTCGCAGCTGTCGCAGTTCATGGACCAAACCAACCCGCTTTCGGAAGTCACGCACAAGCGTCGTCTTTCCGCGCTTGGGCCCGGTGGTTTGACCCGCGAACGTGCCGGCTTTGAAGTGCGTGACGTTCACCCGACCCACTATGGTCGGATGTGCCCGATTGAAACGCCCGAAGGTCCAAACATTGGTCTGATCAACTCGCTCGCAACATTCGCGCGCGTGAACAAGTATGGCTTCATCGAAACACCTTATCGCGTCGTCAAAGACGGTCAGGTGACAGATGAAGTGCATTACATGTCCGCGACCGAAGAAATGCGTCACACTGTGGCACAGGCAAACGCGAACCTTGATGAAAATGGCCGTTTCCAGGACGATCTGGTCTCGACCCGTCAGAACGGCGAATACACGCTCGCCCCGAATGAAAATGTCGATCTGATCGACGTTTCGCCGAAACAGCTCGTCTCGGTCGCGGCTTCGCTTATTCCGTTCCTTGAAAATGATGACGCCAACCGTGCCTTGATGGGTTCGAACATGATGCGTCAGGCGGTTCCATTGCTTCAGGCCGAGGCCCCGCTTGTGGGCACCGGGATCGAAGAAGTGGTCGCACGCGATAGCGGCGCCGCCTTTATGGCCAAACGAGGCGGTATCATCGACCAAGTCGATGCAACCCGTATCGTTGTGCGCGCGACATCTGATCTTGAGGTCGGCGACCCCGGCGTTGATATCTACCGTCTGCGTAAGTTCCAGCGGTCCAACCAGAACACCTGTATCAACCAGCGTCCGCTGGTGAAGGTGGGCGATACCGTTATCAAAGGCGAAGTGATTGCCGATGGCCCATCCACCGATATTGGTGAACTGGCGCTTGGTAAGAACGTGATCGTCGCGTTTATGCCTTGGAATGGCTACAACTACGAAGACTCGATCCTGATCTCAGAGCGTATTACCCGTGACGACGTGTTCACTTCGATTCACATCGAAGAATTCGAAGTCGCCGCTCGTGACACTAAGCTTGGGCCAGAAGAAATCACACGTGACATCCCTAACGTCGGCGAGGAAGCCCTGCGCAACCTCGACGAAGCGGGTATCGTTTACATCGGCGCCGAAGTTGAGCCGGGTGACATTCTGGTCGGTAAGATCACGCCAAAAGGCGAAAGCCCGATGACGCCGGAAGAAAAGCTGCTGCGCGCCATCTTTGGTGAAAAAGCATCTGACGTCCGTGATACCTCGCTGCGCGTAAAGCCGGGTGATTTCGGGACAGTTGTCGAAGTGCGCGTGTTCAACCGCCACGGCGTTGAAAAAGACGAACGCGCCCTTCAAATCGAGCGTGAAGAAGTTGAACGCCTTGCCCGCGACCGTGACGACGAGATGACGATCCTTGATCGCAACATCTACGCCCGTCTGCGGTCGATGATCGAAGACAAGGTCGTCGCCAAAGGCCCCAAGGGTATCAAGTCGGGCAGCACAATCGACGCAGCCATGCTTGATGACATGCCCCGCAGCCATTGGTGGCAGCTCGCGCTGAAGGATGAAGGCGATGCACAGATCGTCGAAGCCCTGAACGAACAGTATGAAGCGCAAAAGCGCCTGCTGGACGCGCGGTTCGAGGACAAAGTCGAGAAAGTACGCCGCGGCGATGATCTGCCCCCAGGTGTGATGAAGATGGTCAAAGTCTTCGTGGCTGTGAAGCGCAAGCTGCAGCCCGGTGACAAAATGGCTGGTCGTCACGGCAACAAGGGCGTTATTTCCAAGGTTGTTCCGATGGAAGACATGCCGTTCCTTGCGGATGGTACACCTGTTGATTTCTGCTTGAATCCGCTTGGTGTTCCTTCGCGTATGAACGTCGGTCAGATCCTTGAGACGCACATGGGTTGGGCCGCGCGCGGTCTGGGCATCAACATCGACGAGGCGCTGCAAAGTTACCGTCGCTCTGGTGATCTGTCCCCCGTCAAGGAAGCGATGAAGCTGGCTTATGGTGATGATGTCTACGACGAAGGTATCGCCAACATGACCGAAGACGAATTGGTTGAATCTGCGGGTAACGTGACCCGCGGTGTGCCAATTGCCACGCCCGTCTTTGACGGCGCGAAAGAGGCTGACGTAAACGACTCGCTGATGCGGGCCGGTTTCGACACCTCGGGCCAGTCGATCCTGTTTGACGGTCGCACAGGCGAGCAATTCGCCCGTAAAGTGACCGTGGGTATGAAATACCTTCTCAAACTTCACCACCTTGTGGACGACAAAATCCACGCACGTTCTACAGGACCATACTCCCTGGTCACGCAACAGCCGCTGGGTGGTAAAGCCCAGTTTGGTGGTCAGCGTTTCGGGGAAATGGAAGTCTGGGCACTGGAAGCATATGGCGCGGCTTATACGCTGCAAGAAATGCTTACCGTGAAATCCGATGACGTTGCAGGCCGTACCAAGGTCTATGAGAGCATCGTCAAAGGCGAGGATCACTTTGAGGCCGGCGTGCCGGAGTCGTTCAACGTGCTGGTGAAAGAAGTCCGGGGCCTTGGCCTCAACATGGAACTCCTGGATGCGGAGGTTGAGGACGAATAACACAAAGTCTTTATCCAAGACTTTGTGGGCAGGCTTTCAATGAAAGCCTGCCGTCCCACCTCCCGCCATACTGAAAAGGTATCGATATGAACCAGGAACTTACAAACAACCCGTTTAATCCGGTTATGCCGGTGAAGACGTTTGACGAAATCAAGGTGTCGCTGGCGTCGCCCGAACGGATCTTGTCGTGGTCTTTCGGCGAGATCAAGAAGCCCGAAACCATCAACTACCGGACATTCAAGCCCGAGCGGGACGGCCTGTTCTGCGCGCGTATCTTTGGCCCGATCAAAGATTACGAATGTCTGTGCGGTAAATATAAGCGCATGAAATATCGCGGCGTTGTCTGCGAAAAATGTGGTGTTGAAGTCACACTGCAGAAGGTCCGCCGCGAACGGATGGGCCACATCGAGCTTGCCTCGCCCGTGGCACACATCTGGTTCCTCAAGTCGTTGCCAAGCCGCATCGGCCTGATGCTCGACATGACCCTGCGCGACCTTGAGCGCATTCTGTATTTCGAAAACTACGTCGTGATCGAACCCGGTTTGACTGATCTCTCCTACGGTCAGTTGATGAACGAAGAAGAATTCCTTGACGCGCAAGACGTCTATGGCATGGACGCGTTCACAGCTAACATCGGCGCCGAAGCGATCCGCGAAATGCTGGCTGCGATCGACCTTGAAGGCGAAGCCGAAACCCTGCGCGCCGATCTGGCCGTGGCAACAGGCGAGTTGAAGCCCAAGAAGATCATCAAGCGTCTAAAGATCGTGGAGTCGTTCATTGAATCGGGCAACCGCCCCGAATGGATGATCTTGACAGTCGTTCCCGTGATTCCGCCAGAGCTGCGCCCGCTGGTGCCGCTGGATGGTGGCCGTTTTGCTACCTCGGATCTGAACGATCTTTATCGTCGCGTGATCAACCGCAACAACCGTCTGAAGCGTCTGATCGAATTGCGCGCGCCTGATATCATCGTGCGTAACGAAAAGCGCATGTTGCAGGAATCAGTCGATGCGCTGTTCGACAACGGTCGTCGTGGCCGCGTGATTACGGGCGCCAACAAGCGTCCGCTGAAATCGCTGTCGGACATGCTGAAGGGTAAGCAAGGTCGCTTCCGTCAGAACCTTTTGGGTAAGCGCGTCGATTTCTCGGGTCGTTCGGTTATTGTGACGGGTCCGGAGTTGAAACTGCATCAGTGCGGTCTGCCAAAGAAAATGGCGCTCGAACTGTTCAAGCCGTTTATTTACTCGCGTCTGGAGGCCAAAGGGCTGTCCAGCACCGTGAAACAGGCGAAAAAGCTGGTCGAAAAGGAGCGTCCCGAAGTTTGGGATATCTTGGACGAGGTTATTCGCGAACATCCTGTCATGCTGAACCGTGCGCCAACGCTGCACCGTCTTGGCATTCAGGCGTTCGAACCTGTTCTGATCGAAGGTAAGGCTATTCAGCTCCACCCGCTGGTCTGTTCGGCCTTCAACGCCGACTTTGACGGTGACCAGATGGCTGTGCACGTTCCGCTGTCCCTTGAGGCACAGTTGGAATGTCGCGTCTTGATGATGTCGACGAACAACGTTCTGTCGCCTGCCAACGGCGCGCCAATCATTGTTCCTTCGCAGGATATGATCCTTGGTCTGTATTACACGACCATTGAACGCGAAGGCATGAAGGGCGAGGGCATGGCCTTTGCGTCGCTCGAAGAAGTCGAGCATGCGTTGGCCAATGGCACTGTGCATCTGCACGCAAAGATCCAAGCCCGGGTCACCCAGATCGACGAGACTGGCAACGAGGTCGTCAAGCGTTTCGAAACGACTCCGGGTCGCCTGCGTCTTGGCAAGCTTTTGCCGATGAATACCAAAGCACCGTTCGATCTGGTGAACCGTCTGCTGCGTAAGAAAGAAGTCCAGCAGATCATTGATACGGTCTATCGTTATTGCGGCCAAAAAGAGTCTGTCATCTTTTGTGACCAGATCATGACTTTGGGTTTCCGCGAAGCGTTCAAAGCCGGTATTTCGTTTGGTAAGGACGACATGGTTGTGCCTGAAACCAAATGGCCACTGGTTGAAGAAACTCGCGGTCAGGTCAAAGACTTTGAACAGCAGTATATGGACGGCCTGATCACTCAGGGCGAAAAGTACAACAAAGTTGTTGATGCTTGGTCCAAGTGTAACGACAAAGTCACCGAAGCGATGATGTCGACGATTTCGGACAGTGGCCGCGATGAAAACGGTGCCGAGAACGAGCCAAACTCGGTCTACATGATGGCCCACTCTGGTGCGCGTGGCTCTGTTACGCAGATGAAACAGCTGGGCGGTATGCGTGGTCTGATGGCCAAGCCAAACGGCGAGATCATCGAAACGCCGATCATCTCGAACTTTAAAGAAGGTCTGAACGTGCTCGAGTACTTTAACTCGACTCACGGCGCCCGTAAGGGTCTGTCGGACACGGCTTTGAAGACAGCTAACTCGGGTTACCTGACCCGTCGTCTGGTGGACGTCGCCCAAGACTGCATCGTGCGCGAGCATGACTGCGGAACCGAGCGTGCGATCACTGCAGAAGCTGCTGTTAACGATGGTGAAGTCGTGTCGTCCTTGGCCGAGCGTGTGCTTGGTCGTGTGTCGGCTGATGATGTCCTTAAGCCCGGCACAGACGAAGTGCTGGTCAAGGCAGGCGAGTTGATCGACGAACGCTCTGCCGATATCATCGACGTCGCTGGCGTTGCCAAGATGCGCATCCGCAGCCCGCTGACATGCGAGGCCGAAGACGGCGTCTGTGCAGCGTGTTACGGTCGCGACCTTTCGCGCGGTACAATCGTTAACCAAGGCGAAGCTGTCGGCATTATCGCGGCACAGTCCATCGGTGAACCGGGCACACAGCTAACGATGCGGACGTTCCACATCGGCGGCGTTGCACAGGGTGGCCAGCAGTCCTTCCTTGAGGCAAGCCAGTCCGGTAAAGTTGAAATCCGCAACGCGAGCATGCTTGAAAATGAAGCAGGCGAGCATGTTGTTATGGGCCGTAACATGGTTCTGGCGATTATGGACGAAAACGGCGAAGAGCTTGCCAACCATAAGGTTGGCTATGGTTCCAAGGTGTTCGCCAAAGATGGCTCCAAGATCCTGCGTGGCGAAAAGATGTTTGAATGGGATCCATACACCCTGCCGATCATTGCCGAAAAGTCTGGTACAGCCAAATTTGTCGACCTCGTCAACGGTATCGCCGTGCGCGAAGAGACGGATGACGCGACAGGCATGACCCAAAGGATCGTATCGGACTGGCGCGCTGCCCCCAAGGGCAACGAACTGGCCCCCAAGATCATTGTGGTTGATGCTGATGGCGAAGTCGTAGCCAAGGATGACGGAAACCCCGTCGCCTATACCATGTCGGTTGATGCGGTTCTGTCCGTGGAAGACGGCCAAGAGATCAAGGCCGGTGACGTTGTTGCGCGTATCCCGCGTGAAGGTGCCAAGACCAAGGATATTACTGGTGGTCTGCCGCGTGTTGCCGAACTGTTCGAAGCTCGTCGTCCCAAAGATCACGCGATCATCGCCGAAATCGATGGCTATGTTCGCTTTGGCAAAGACTATAAAAACAAGCGTCGTATTGCGATTGAATCAGCCGAAGATTCAGACGTGAAGGTCGAATACATGGTGCCCAAGGGTAAGCACATTCCCGTTGTGGAAGGTGATTTTGTCCAGAAGGGCGACTACATCATGGACGGCAACCCGGCCCCGCACGATATTCTTGCGGTTATGGGTGTCGAAGCGCTTGCTGACTATATGATCGACGAAGTGCAGGACGTGTATCGTTTGCAAGGCGTTAAAATCAACGACAAGCACATCGAAGTTATCGTGCGTCAGATGCTCCAAAAATGGGAAATTCAGGACAGTGGCGAAACCACGCTTCTGAAAGGCGAGAACGTGGATAAGGCCGAGTTCGACGAGGCCAATGCCAAGGCAGCCGCACGCGGCGGGCGCCTTGCCACGGGCGAACCAATCCTGCTGGGTATCACCAAGGCATCGCTGCAAACCCGCAGCTTTATCTCGGCGGCATCGTTCCAGGAAACCACGCGCGTCCTTACCGAAGCATCGGTGCAGGGCAAGCGTGACAAACTGGTCGGCCTCAAGGAAAACGTCATCGTTGGTCGCCTCATTCCGGCGGGCACAGGTGGCGCAACCCAGTTCGTGACCCGTATCGCAACCGAGCGTGATAATATCGTCATTCAGGCGCGCCGCGAGGAGGCCGAGCAGGCCGCCGCATTGGCTGCACCGGCGCCGCAAGATGAAGTTGTTGGCGGGGACGAGTTTGACAACCTGATTTCCGACACGCCTGAAAGCCGCGAAGAGTAAAGCGCGCTAGAGCAATAGAGAAAGGCCCCTGCAATCGCGGGGGCCTTTCTCGTTTGGCGGGCATGCTAGCCGCCAAACCACCACAACCCGACGACATCTACTGGCTTGTGGGAATCGCATTTGGCGCTCGCTTTTTCGCGAGCCCACAAATCCGCTGGTACCCATCGTCCACCGCTGCTACCCAAGATCATGAACGCCCTTTCAGATAACATGCGCGCTGCGCTCTTGATGACGCTGTCGATGTCAGCCTTCACAGTTAACGATGCGCTAATGAAGGCCGCATCGGACGAAGTGCCGTTCTTTCAATCTATTGCACTGCGCGGCATGATGATCACCGTTATTCTGATCGGGGTGGCCTTTATTTGGGGCAACTTCACCCTGCGCGCTGCGAAACGCGATTGGGGACTAATCATCTTGCGCACCGCGGCCGAGGCAATCGGCACAATTTTCTTCCTCACCGCCCTGTTCAAAATGCCTCTCGCCAACCTGTCCGCCATTTTGCAGGCACTGCCACTTACGGTGACACTTGCAGCAGCCATTTTCCTGCGCGAAGCCGTGGGCTGGCGCAGACTTGTGGCGATCATGATCGGCTTTGTCGGGGTTATCCTGATAGTGCAGCCCGGCACCGACGGATTCTCAATATATTCGGTCTTTGGTATTGCCGCCGTGATCGCGGTTACCGTGCGCGACCTGGCTGCACGCAAGTTGAATGTCACTGTGCCGTCGATTTTGGTGGCGCTGGCCGCTGCCGTTGGGGTCACGGCTGTCGCACTGGTCGGCGGGGCAAATACACTTTGGGTCATGCCAAGCTTAAAAGCCGTTTTGCAGATGGCCGCTGCAGCAGGGTGTCTTGCTGCGGGGTATCTTGCTGCTATATCGGCAATGCGCAGTGGCGAGATCGGGTTTGTCGCACCCTTCCGTTATAGCAGCCTTCTTGTCGCGCTTTTTTTGGGGCTGGTATTTTTTGGCGAATGGCCGAATGCGCTCACGATTATCGGCGCACTCATTGTTGTGGGGACCGGGCTATTCACGCTTTATCGCGAACGGAAACGGCGCGTTCGACCAGCACCGATTGGCCTGCGCATCCGTTGAGAGTCGCGCATAGACTATCGCCGCGCGTAGGCATTATTGTCGAGCGTATATTCTTCGTGGAGGCTTGATTCGATGGCACAACTCTTGGGACTTTGCCGCTTTTCCTATCCCTCCGAAGTTTCGGCGTTTGGCCATGATTACCCGAATCTCGATGCCCTGCGCACTTATCTGTATTCACCTGAGCGACTTGCAATGCGGCTGTTTGTTTTCGAGCATTTCGTTCTGCCGTCGGTTCAAAGTCAAACTGATCTCGATTTTAAACTCTTGGTCCTTGCTGGCGATGAAATGCCCGACGACGCCAAGGCTCGCCTGACGGCGCTCTGCGATCGGGCACCACAGATCGTTTTGATGCTTTTGCCCGAAGGCCAAGTGCACCGCGACGTCTGCAGCGACGTGATGCGGGGGCACCGCGATCACGACACTGACATCGTCGCCGAGTTTCGGCTTGATGATGATGATGCTCTCGCGCGCAATTTTATCGCAACGGCGCGGCGGCATTTGGATCAGCACGCAAGCCTGTTTCACGAAAACGAAAGCCTTTGTATAGATTACTGCCGCGGGCATTTGATCGTGTTTGATCAAGACGGCGTGCGTGGGCAACCCGTCATCGAGCGGATGTGGACGCCAGCGCAAATCATCTGTCGCAAGCCTGCGGCGAAACAAAGTCTGCTGAATACTAATCACATGCAGCTTTGGCGCAACATGCCGACGATCAGTTGGCAAAAGCACCCGATGTTCATTCGTGGCGTGCACGGTGACAACGATAGCGACCTGATCAATCGGAATGCTTACAAGGACAAATGGATACCGCTGACAGGTGAGTACGCCGAACAAATCGGCAAACGCTTTGGCGTCGATGCCGGCGTTCTTGGTGAGCGCTGGGCGGCCGCTGATCTAGGCACCTGCTGACCTGTTGACACCCTAACCGACTCCGCCTATACGCCGCCTATCCGGGTAAATGGGTCGATCCCAAACACCTGAATATCAGAGTTGAAGTGGTCAAGATCTGGACGCCTTTACTGTCCAGATCCTCTGTAAGCCCACCGCACCGTTCCTCCGGTAAGGGAACGACTGCGGGTTTTTTGTGTTATGCAGTCGCGTAATGCATACTAATCGAAACGCGGACCTCCGGGGCCGCACATATCTGTAGGAACGGGGAACAAAGCCCAATGCCAACGATTCAGCAGCTGATCCGCAAGCCGCGTCAGCCAAAACGTAAGATTTCCAAGTCGTTGCACTTGGAACAGTGTCCACAAAAACGCGGCGTTTGTACGCGCGTTTATACAACGACACCGAAAAAGCCGAACTCGGCCATGCGTAAGGTTGCCAAAGTGCGCCTGACAAACGGCTTCGAGGTCATCAGCTATATCGGCGGTGAAAGCCACAACCTTCAGGAGCACTCTGTGGTTCTGATCCGTGGCGGTCGTGTAAAGGATCTTCCCGGTGTGCGTTACCACATCCTGCGCGGTGTTCTGGATACTCAGGGCGTCAAAGATCGTAAGCAACGTCGTTCGAAGTACGGCGCGAAGCGTCCGAAGTAAGGGAAAGATAGCATGTCACGTCGTCACGCCGCTGAAAAACGCGAGATTCTGCCCGACGCCAAATTTGGCGATAAGGTTCTGTCGAAATTCATGAACAACCTGATGGTTGACGGTAAGAAATCCGTCGCCGAACGGATCGTTTATAACGCGTTTGATCGCGTTGAAAGCAAGCTCAAGAAATCCCCGCTGGAAGTATTCCACGAGGGTCTTGATCTTATCAAGCCATCCGTCGAAGTGCGTTCGCGCCGCGTTGGTGGTGCCACCTATCAGGTGCCTGTCGAAGTGCGCCCCGAGCGCCGCGAAGCTCTTGCTATCCGTTGGTTGATCGCTGCCGCTAAAAAGCGCAACGAGCACACCATGGAAGAACGCCTTGCCGGTGAAATGCTTGACGCAGTCAACGGTCGCGGCACTGCCGTGAAAAAGCGTGAAGACACACACAAGATGGCCGACGCTAACAAAGCGTTTAGCCACTACCGCTGGTAAGAGGAAAGCACCAAAATGGCACGCGATTATCCCCTCGAGCTGTACCGGAACTTTGGTATTATTGCGCACATCGACGCGGGTAAAACCACATGTTCCGAGCGTATCCTGTTTTATACAGGCAAAGAGCATAACATTGGCGAAGTGCATGATGGCGCTGCAACAATGGACTGGATGGAGCAGGAGCAGGAACGGGGTATTACGATTACTTCCGCCGCGACGACGACATTCTGGGAACGGACCGAAAACGGCACCGACCCTGTCAGCCCCAAGCACCGCATGAACATCATCGACACACCAGGCCACGTTGACTTCACGATCGAAGTTGAGCGTTCCTTGGCTGTTCTCGATGGCGCGATTGTTGTTCTTGACGGCAACGCCGGCGTTGAGCCGCAGACTGAAACCGTTTGGCGTCAGGCTGACCGGTATAAAGTTCCGCGTATGGTTTTCGTCAACAAGATGGACAAAACTGGGGCTGACTTCCAAAAATGTGTCGACATGGTTGAGGACCGGACTGGCGCGCGCGCTATTCCTGTTTCGTTCCCAATCGGCGCAGAGACAGAGCTTGAAGGCATCGTTGATCTCGTGACCATGGAAGAATGGTTGTGGGAAGGTGAAGACCTAGGCGCGTCTTGGGTCAAAGCACCGATCCGTGACGGCTTGAAAGCACAGGCACTCGCCGGCCGTGAAAAGCTGATCGAAGCTGCTGTTGAGCAGGACGATGATGCGATGGAAGCCTACCTTGAAGGCAACGAGCCCGATGCACCTGCATTGCGCGCCCTGATCCGCAAGGCTTGTCTGAACCTGTCGTTCGTTCCTGTGCTTGGTGGCTCTGCTTTCAAAAACAAAGGCGTTCAAAACCTACTTAACGCTGTGATTGACTACCTGCCGAGCCCGCTCGACGTTGTAGACTACATGGGCTTTAAGCCAGGCGATGAGACGGAAACACGTAACATCCCACGTCGTGCTGACGACGAGATGGCGTTCTCTGGCCTTGCGTTCAAAATCATGAACGACCCCTTCGTGGGCACACTGACATTTACACGGATCTATTCCGGTAAGCTCGTTAAGGGTGACAACTTGCTCAACTCTACCAAGGGTAACAAAGAGCGTGTTGGCCGTATGATGATGATGCACTCCAACGAACGTGAAGAAATCAGCGAAGCATTCGCCGGTGACATCATCGCGCTGGGTGGTCTGAAGAATACGACAACAGGTGACACGCTGTGTTCCCCCGCAGAGCCAGTCATCCTTGAAACGATGACGTTCCCAGAGCCTGTTATCGAGATCGCCATCGAGCCAAAGACCAAAGGCGACCAAGAGAAAATGGGCATCGCTCTACAGCGTCTCTCTGCCGAGGATCCATCCTTCCGTGTGGAAACTGACATCGAATCTGGTCAGACCATCATGAAGGGAATGGGCGAACTTCACCTCGACATTCTCGTGGACCGTATGCGTCGCGAATTCAAAGTCGAAGCGAACATTGGTGCGCCGCAAGTTGCTTATCGTGAAACGATTTCACGCGAAGCCGAACATACCTACACCCACAAGAAGCAATCTGGTGGGTCTGGTCAGTTCGCCGAGGTGAAGATGATCATCACCCCGACCGAGCCCGGCGAAGGTTTCTCCTTCGAGAGCAAGATCGTTGGTGGTGCTATCCCGAAGGACTACATCCCCGGAGTTGAAAAGGGTGTTAAGTCGGTTATGGATTCTGGTCCGCTGGCTGGCTTCCCGGTCATCGACTTCAAGGTCGCCCTGATCGACGGTAAGTTCCACGATGTTGACTCCTCGGTTCTGGCGTTTGAAATCGCTGCCCGTCAGTGGATGCGTGAAGCCATGAAGAAGGCTGGCGCGAAACTGTTGGAACCAGTGATGAAAGTCGAAGTTGTGACGCCCGAAGAATATACCGGCGGCATCATCGGCGACCTGACATCACGTCGTGGTCAGGTCACTGGCCAAGAACCTCGCGGTAACGCGGTTGCGATCAATGTTTTCGTGCCACTTGCCAACATGTTCGGCTACATTAACACGCTTCGCTCAATGTCTTCGGGCCGTGCGACCTTTTCGATGCAGTTTGACCACTACGAACCAGTTCCGTCCAATATCTCCGAAGAGATTCAGGCGAAATTTGCATAATTAGCGGTGGGCAGCGATGCCCACCCACCCAACCCCGTAGGGTGGGCCACACGCCCACCGCGACACGAAAATTATAGGAGGCCTCCATGGCTAAGGAAAAGTTTGCACGTACCAAACCGCACGTGAACATCGGCACGATTG
>CALAGN010000103.1 GCA_937891785.1 uncultured Octadecabacter sp. | reverse complement strand
TGTCTTTGGAAATGTTGCGCAGATAGGTGATGGCAAACGGGCCAAGAACCCCAGCAGTTGACCAGGCTGTCAGCAGGCGCCCGTGGATACCCCCCACGTGCAACGTGCCAAACATATCGGCAAGATAGGCAGGGATTGTCGCAAAGCCGCCGCCATACATCGTAAAGATAATCATCGTCGCAACATAGAACCCGATCAATGCACCGGGTCCACCCGCAGACGCAAAGTATGGAATGGACAGATACAGGATCGTGCCAAGGATGAAGAAGCAGTGATAGGTGTTCTTGCGACCGATGAAGTCGGATGTACTGGCCCAGAAAAACCGGCCAACCATGTTGAAGACCGAAATCATCAAGACGTATGTACCCGCAAACGCGGCCGTCACAAAGACAATATCGCCAAAGATTTCATTGATCATCGTTTTGGCAACGCCAATCACACCAATGCCTGCTGTCACGTTGAAACACAAAACAATCCAGAGCAACCAGAACTGGCGGGTTTTCAAGGCTTCGTCGATGTGTACATCGTTTTTTGTGACCATGCCGCCTTTTGCAACGGGTGGGGTCCAGCCTTCTGGGGCCCAACCTTTGGCAGGGACACGGTATTGGAACGATGCAAACACCATTACACAAAAGTAGAGAATACCTAGCGTCATGAAAGTCGCCGCAGCGCCTGTGTTACCTGTTCCGACCACATAAACGCCGGCCTCGCCACCGCCCGGAATACTGGCCGCCTGCGCCGCCGTTGCCACGATAACCTCAACTTGGCCAGCCGCGGTTTCTGCGAACCGGCGACCGCCATCGGTGATCAGGTTTAGCGTGCCTTCAGCGCCAAGAAAATCAGGCGCTTTTGCGTAAATGCTGAGAAGCCATTGCTTTAGAGGTGCGCCAATCATTGCGCCGCCACCGAAGCCCATGATCGCCATGCCTGTTGCCATACCACGACGGTCCGGAAACCATCTGATCAGAGTCGACACTGGCGACACATAGCCTAAGCCAAGTCCGGCTCCGCCCAAAACACCATAACCCAAATATATCAGCCAAAGCTGGTGCGACGAAATCCCAAGTGAGCCGATGACAAAGCCACCGCCCCAAAGAACCGCTGCCGTGACGCCAACACAACGCGGCCCCACTTTTTCGAGCCACTTGCCACCAAACGCAGCCGCCAGACCCAAAAACACGATCGCAACCGAGAAAATCCAGACAACAGAGGACAATGTCCAATCGTCAGCCGAGGATGCGACGATCCCCAGTTCGCGCGTCAGCGCCGGGTTGAAAACCGACCATGCGTAGACGGATCCGATACACATGTGGATGGCAATGGACGCAGGCGGGACAAGCCACCTGTTGTAGCCTGGTTTAGCGACGATGTTCTCTTTCATCAGAAATGAGAACGCGCCTGAAGCGGGTTGTGTTGACATTTTATTCCTCCCTTGTGTGCCCCGTTTTACTGCAGGTCCTGCGCCGTCTCCCACGGCGTGTTCAGGCTCTGCAAATCGGGGTCACGTATTACAATAGGGCTGAGTTCTGTTTTCCCCCTTGAAGAGTCAACATTTAAGTTATTTATAACAATATGTTACGCTATATTGAAAAATTTGGAAATTTGCCTTTTTGACCCAAAATGCGCCACTCTAGGACTGACCGCCGGACAGAATGTCCACTTATGCTGCGGCGCGGTTGCGTCAGGAAGACAGAATGTCCGGCGCAGGAATCCACACAAAAAATTCCGATCCGACCCCAACTTCGCTTTTAGCCCAGATTTGCCCGTCTGTTTGATCGACCAAAGACTGACTGATCGACAGCCCCAGCCCGGTGCCAACGGCGGTCTTGGATGTGAAAAAGGGGTCAAATACGTGACCCAGAGACACGGGATCAATTCCGACACCAGTGTCTTGCACCGTGATTTGCACTCCAGCCTTACCGTCTTTTTCCATGTCCTGGACCCGCAGTGTTAAAACCCCGCCATCCGGCATGGCCTGCGCGGCATTAACCAACAAATTGATGATGACTTGCTGAAACTCCACCTGATTGATTTGGACGGGCTGCACGGTGCCAAAGTCTCGCTTCAAGGTAATGTCTGATGTGTTCAAGACGTGAGCCACCAGATCGACGCAGTCCTGAATTAAGCGCGGCACATCAACTTTGTCCTTGTCGCCCGAAAACTCGCTTGGCCTCGCGAATTGCAAAAGCTTGCTGACAATCGCATTGATCCGGTTCACCTGCGCGTCAATCAGATTGAATTCCGTCGCAAGGTCTGTCGTTTTAAGATCCACCTCGCTGCGCACAATTTCCATACTGCCCTGAATGACTGCCACGGGGTTATTGATTTCATGCGCAACTCCTGCAGTGAGGACGCCGATCGCAGCGAGCTTTTCCGAGGTCACAAGCTGTTTATAGGTCGCCTCAAGCCGCTCGTTTGCATGTTGTAGGGCCTGCGTGCGTTCATCAACACGCTGGTTCAATTGTTCGGCCGCTTTGCGCAATTCACCGTCGCGGCTCTGGACCAGTTCCAAAAGCCCATCCAGGTGGCGCGCCACGTCGCCGATTTCGTCGTTGGATTTGGAAATGGCAATCCGCGCATAAAGATCACCGGCCTCGACCCGTTTGATCGTTTGGGTCATCGCCTCAAGCGGGCTAAAAATACCCTGGGCAATCCAAAGAAAGAAGGGAATAGAAATCAAAAGAACCACAACGAACGCCAACAGAATTGCTAGATATGTTGTCTTTTTGAGGGTGGCATAGGGCTGTTCCAGAAATCCGACATAAAGCATGCCGATGCGGTTTTCCGCGCCGTCCAAAATTGGCAAATAGCCGGAGACATACCAATCATTGACTACAAACGCGCGGTTCAGCCACGTCTGTCCATCGTTCAGGACAGTGCGGTATACCGTTTCCGAAACCCGGGTCCCCAAAGCGCGGACATTTTCAAACAGGCGCACGTTTGTGCTGACACGCACGTCCTCAAGAAACAACGTCGCGGTCCCTGTGCGCAGAGTTTGGTCGTCGTCACTGAGGTAAACAAGGTCGTTTATCGTATCAATGAACTGGAGGTTTTGGTTCAAAAGTGTGCCGCCGATAAGGACAAAATCCTCATCCTGAACGACCACATGCGTTGCGCTCAAAATCACAATACCACGGTTTTCTACGAGCCGCTCTGTTGGGATTGCGGCCTCGGTTTCGACAAGCGGGATGACCGCTTGTTCGGCCATCTCTGATGAAACCGCAGCCATATCGGTGGGCGAAAACAATGCCACTTCTTCTGCTGTGCCTAATTGAA
>CALAGN010000102.1 GCA_937891785.1 uncultured Octadecabacter sp. | reverse complement strand
TATGATAATTCTATGGTTGAAACGTTCTTCAAATCCATCAAGGCTGAGCTGATCTGGCGCAATCGTTGGGACACACGCCGTCAGGCTGAAGGCGCGATCTTCCAGTATATCAACGGGTTCTATAACCCGCGCCGTCGCCACTCATCGCTCGACGGGAAAAGTCCCTTGGCTTTTGAGCGAAAGGCCGCATAAATGAGTTCAGAGACCGGAACGTAAACGGGACAAGACCATCGGGGCGCTCAACAACAGTGCACTGACGAACCCGATAAGAACCTTTTTCATAAAAACCTCCGATCAATTTCTGATCGCTATTTTACGCGCTCGGCCAACCACTGTTAGCATATATCTGGCGATGCACGCTAAGCGCCGTAGTATGAAGACACGCCCTGCGCTGCTTGCAGGCCGGTGCCGTAAGGACGATGCCAACGCGCGATATTCTCACTGGAAGGGCCGCTAAGCCTTAAAGCCTATTTTTGCCACTCAATTGGATGCTGTAGCCAAGCAGTCGCCTCGCGGACAGTCGTGCGTCACGCGGCACCGTCACTCGTTGGAAGGCCAATTTTCAGACAGCGTAGATCTTCAAGCGCGGCCCCAACGCCTCAACATCCAATACCACTGTTCTGGGTTTGCTAGGATCCGCGTCGAAAGACTATCATTAAAAGCACGAGTCATGGTGATGCTGTCAGTGTGGGGGATAGGGGCTTCGAAAATCACGCGAAATGTATTCCCGCCAACTTCGCGAATACCATAAGCAGGGATCATGGGCAGATCATATTTGAGTGCAAGCTGTGCGGGAGAGAGAGACGTGAGCGCGTCATGACCGAGAAACGGTATCCGCGCACCTTCTGCAAATTTTTCATCTAACAAAATGGAAATAATGCCCCCAGCCCGCAGATGTCGCACAAGGGCCCTCGTCCCGACATGGCCAGTCGCCAAAATCGGTTTCCCACCTGATTCGATACCTGCACGAATACGGCGTGCATAATGGCGGTTTTGGTGGGGTCGATAAACCCCTCCGCTTTCCATCCCATGCAATTTGATCACAGCGCGAACGGCTTCCCATTGCCCAAAATGGCCCGATACAATGATCGCGCCTTTCCCAGCTGCATTTGCCTCCTTCAGGGCGGCAAGGCCCGGGCCGGAGACCTTGAAATTGTGGTTTTGGCTTTGAAATTCTGCACCGTGGTAAAGCTCAAAAAGCGTTCGCCCCATTTGCCTGCCCATATCTTGGCCAAGCTTCGCGCGCGCGCCGCGCTTCATATTGGGAAAGACCCGCTTTGCCTCGCGGTCAAATCGACGCCTTGCAGGTGGATACCACCGCATAACCATCGCAAATGTAGTCCCCAAACCACGGGACCGCACTTCAAAGGCGCGCCATCGAAAAGCAGTAAGCGCCAACCACAAAGGGAAGTATCTCGCGCCGTGCAAAAATGATTTCAGTGAAGTGAAAAACATAGCGCCATATGATCGCCTTTCGGAGCAAGGCCAATCGAAATCGCTTCGGACTTAAGGCTTCGTTCCAGATCTGACCCTTTTGTGCCCGTTTGGGTACTAAGCTGACATGCGGCGGAACTGTGCGCGCCGTGACGGCAAGTGCTTTTCTTAAGCAAGCGTGCGAGAATGCCCAGATTTACCAACCCCGCGCAATACCCCCTGACAAGGCCTACAGCTACCCGCAACTTAGGCATTGATCTGGCTGCATACCTTTGACAAACGGCCTATGACCTTGTCCTTGGGCGGCTGATCTAATCGGCTGCTCCAGTTAACTAAACCTTTGGAATATGCTCATGACCATTACTCATCTTGTCACCCATTCTGGCGGCTTCCATGCGGACGAGCTTTTGTCGTCTGCCGTGCTCACGCGCCTTTTCCCTCAAGCGGACCTGATGCGCAGTCGGGATCGCCAGTGGGTCACGCCGGCGGCTGATAGGATAATTTACGATGTCGGGGGGGCTTATGACGGCGAAGCGCAGATCTTTGATCATCATCAACGTCCCGGCCCGCTGCGCGAGGATGGCCAACCGTTCAGCTCCTTTGGTCTGATCTGGGCGCACTTTGGGCGGGCGTATCTGACGGCGATGGACGTGCCAGCGAGTGACATCGAGGCCATCCATGCCAAGTTTGACACTAAGTTTGTGCTGCCGATTGACCTGCTGGACAACGGCGCAATGGAGCCCTCTGTCGCAGGGCCACTATCAATCCTGACCCTGCCCGCGCTTTTGGGAAGCCTAAAGCCCGTATTTGATGACACGTCGCCGACGGCTGACGACGATGCATTTCTTGCGGCCTTGCCCATTGCACGGAGCTTTGTCGAAGCTCAAATTCGCAATCTTGCAGCGAAAGCCCGTGCCAAGAACATCGTGCTCGAGGCAATCGCAAAAGCCGGCGCGTCACCCATTCTCGAGCTCCCTTTGGGCATGCCCTACCGCTCTGCGCTCGATCAGGCGGAGGCTGACCACATGTTGTTCGTGATCCATCCCCGCAGCGGTGACTGGACACTCAACGGCATCAAGCTTTCAAATGATACCTTTGATCAGCGCGCCGATCTGCCGGCCGCTTGGGCCGGCCTGACGGATACGGCACTCGAAGATATAAGCGGCGTCAAAGGCGCCAAATTTTGCCACAATGCGCGTTTCGTTGCAGTTGCCAGCACACGCGAAGCTATCTTGAAAATGGCTGAAATTGCGGTGCGAGACGCTCAGTAGAGCGAAAACCGGACCTCCCCGCTAAATAAGACACTGGCGTTAGCTGCGATTTGTAATCCGGTGATCTTCAAACCCAAGGAGATCAGATATGTCGAAACGGAAGCAACATCACCCAGAGTTTAAGGCCAAGCGACCCCGCCAAGCATCATCACCTTACAGCCTTCAAGGTCTTAGGAAGCAACGACGCTGACATCATCAGCCACGGGCTGATGATAGCCGTTCACATATTGGCGCACGACGTCGCGCACGGCGCCGCTATCATATGCGTCGATCGCCTTATTGAGTTTGCGTAACATGCCCGCCATTTCGATCTCGGAAAGGCCCACTTCGACGGCGCG
>CALAGN010000101.1 GCA_937891785.1 uncultured Octadecabacter sp. | reverse complement strand
GTCTTCTCCGCCACCACCGATGAAAATCTGATCACTCATGCCATATCCTTAGATGTGTTCGGGTTTGCCCCGCGTAATTCCACAGCGGTAAAATACATCCTTAACCATTCCATGCCAGTCTAAAGATGCCCAGCTCCCAGTGTCCTCCGGGGGACGGGCAGATTACTTCCCTGTCAGACTTACCGCGCCTTCGGGCGCGGTTTTTTTTGCGCACAACGCCAATTATTCCTGCGTTTTATGAAAATAATTTCAGTTGACGCATTTCGGGACATTTCGTAACTTTGCCCTAATTAGTCGGCAAAGTTCGGCCGGGAAAATGGAAAAGGGTTCGCTTATGCGGCCCTTTTTCATTTTGTGGGCGCAACCCCGCGCGAGGCGTTGTGATCGGCAATCCATCGCCAATCGAGCATTTACCGCTGACACTCTGCCCGCCGCATGTTAACCGAGCTTGATAACAACCTATTGGACGAAAATTATGCGCAATACATTGATGCCCCTTTCACTGGCCCTACTTCTGGCAATCGGCGCGCCGCTGGCCGCGCAAGAGACCACAACCGAGGAAGCCCCTGCTGCAGGCGCGGCTGAGTTCGACATGGGTACACCATTAACCACAGACCAGCTTGAGCCGGGCCAGCCCTATGTGGCGGCGGAATTCGGTGATTGGTCGTTGCGGTGTGCCAATAATCCCGACGGCGCTGATCTTTGCACACTTTATCAGCTGCTGATGGACCAAGACGGCAATTCGGTTGCTGAAATCGGCCTGATACCGCTGCCGGCGGGTGGCGGAGCTGCGGCTGGTGCAACGATCGTCGCACCTATGGAAACCTTGTTGACCGCCAACGTGACCCTGTCGATCGACGGTGGTCAGGCGCGCAGCTTCCCGTTTACATTTTGCTCGGCACGCCCCACATCGCCAATGCTGTCGTCGGGATGTATTTCGCGGATTGGCTTTACCGCTGCCGATATCGCGCAGTTCAAGACAGGCAGCGCCGCTAAGCTGATCATCGTGCCCGCAGCGGCCCCCGATCAGCAGGTTGAACTTACGGTATCGTTGTCGGGCTTTACGGCGGCAATCGATGCCGCTGTCGCTGGTTCAACGACAGAATAACCGTTCCCAACTATTTTCGTGAAATAAAGCGCCGCTCCCGCACGGGGGCGGCGTTTACCGTTCAGGCCTTGCGCAAGGCGATCACGGCATTCAGCCCACCAAACGCAAAGGCGTTGGACAGCACCGCGTCAACTTTGGCCTCGCGCGCAACATTTGGCACCACGTCCAGCGCGCATTCAGGATCGGGCTCTTCGTAGCCGATCGTGGGCGCGATTATCCCGTCTCGCAGCGCCATGATGCAGGCCAGCAATTCCACAGCACCGGTGCCACCAATCAGATGACCGTGCATGGATTTCGTGCTTGATATCATCAGGTTATCCGCATGTGCTCCGAACACATCGGCCACTGCCGCGCTTTCAGTTTTATCATTCGCTGCCGTGCCTGTGCCATGCGCGTTGATATAGCCGATCTCGTCGCGGTTCAGCCCGCCATCACGCAGCGCGCCTGCGATGGCCCGCGCGGCACCTTGTTTACTTGGCATCACGATATCTGCCGCATCCGAGGTCATGGCAAAGCCAACGACTTCGGCTAGAATTTCCGCGCCACGCGCCATAGCATGATCACGCTCTTCGAACACAAACACGCCCGCACCTTCGCCCTGCACCATGCCGTTGCGGGTGGCCGAAAACGGGCGGCAGGCGTCTTTGGACATTACGCGCAAGCCTTCCCAGGCCTTGACCCCGCCGAAACACAGCATCGATTCCGACCCACCCGTGACCATCGCTGTGGCCATGCCGGACCGGATCATCAGGAACGCCTGCCCCATCGCGTGATTGGACGACGCGCAGGCGGTCGAGACCGTAAAAGACGGGCCGCGCAAGTTGTATTGCATCGCTACATGGCTGACCGCGGCGTTATTCATCAGCTTTGGGATAATGAACGGATGTACGCGATTCTTGCCCTCTTCATAGACGGCGCGGTAGTTTTCGTCCTGCGTGTTCAGCCCGCCGCCGGAATTTCCAAGGATCACACCGGATCGGTCCGCCAACTGCCCTGCAAAGGTCAGCCCCGACTGGCCCATCGCTTGGGCTGCGGCCAGGAGCGTAAACTGCGTAAAACGATCATAAAGCGCGATTTGCTGGCGGTTAAAATGCGTTTCTTCGTGGTAATCACGCACCTGCCCGCCAATTTTCACCGTCAGACGATCAACGTCGCGTATATCAAGCGGGCCAATACCGCACCGCCCCTCGGCCATGGCAGCCAGCGTATCGGGCACATTATGCCCCAGCGCATTGATCGTGCCTGCACCCGTTATGACAACGCGCTGTGCCACGGGCCTAGCCCTGCGCTTTCACAAGGTCACCCACAGCGCTGATAATCGCGGCCACCGACGAGATATCGAAATCTGTTTCGGCCGGATCGTTGGCGTTGAAGGGCACGCTGATATCAAACGCTTCTTCGATGGCGAAGATGCTTTCCACAAGGCCAAGACTGTCGATGCCAAGATCGGCAAGCGTGGCGTCAGGTGTCACATCGCCGGGTTCAAGCAAGGCTTGTTCGGCCAGAATACGCGTGACTTGTTGTGCAACGTTCATACCAGAGTTCCCCATTTCGCCGATTGTGGTTGATTTAGTCACTCTGCCTTGGCAATGAAACCGCTATTTACCCGATATCGGCTTGCGCGCCAAACGACGCAGCGCTTTGTAGCTGTCGATGCTTTGATCCATCCGCATCGCAGGATAGCCAAGGAGAACCTTACCGGCAGGCACGTTGGACATGATCATTGTGCCCAAGCCACTGACAACATCATCGCCAATGCGGTGGTGATCGCCCACCGCGGTGGCCCCGCCCAGCACGACACGGTTGCCGATAACCACCGATCCGGCAATGCCCGTGCATCCACATAGCAAGCAGTCCTCGCCGACTTCGACATTGTGGCCGATATGCACGAGGTTATCGATTTTGGTGCCCCGCCCGACACGGGTGGCGCGGATTGTGCCCGCATCGATAGTGCTATTGGCCCCGATTTCCACATCATCGCCGATGTCTACGCCGCCAAGCGAATGGAGTTTGTGCCATGCGCCATGTTCTGGCGCCTCAAGGCGGGTTGCACCGCCCGTCGCCTTGGCCGTTTCAGGGCCAGAGACCCCATCGGTGACAAATGAAAACCCGTCCGAGCCGATCACGGCACCTGACTGGATCACGACGCCCCGCCCAATGCGCACATTACAACCGATACGCGCACCCGAATGCACCGTCGCACCGGCACCAATCGCCGAGCCTGCGCCAATGCTGACGTGGCTACCAATGCGGCTACCTTCGCCGATCTGCGCAGTTGCAGCGATATGGGTGAACGGGCCGACACTGCACTGTGCCCCAATCGTCGCGCCGTCCGTAACGGCGCTGGCGTGAATGTTGTGGCTCGCGGGAAATGCGGGGTGCTGGTCGAGAAGTTGTGTCAGCCCGGCCATCGCCAGTCGCCCTCGCGGGGCAATGATCGCGGCCTGCAAACCAAGGGACTGCCAGTCGGTATCGGGCAGAATTACGGCTGCGCGCGCCCGCCCTTTGGCAAGGTCCGCCAAAAATGCAGGCGATAGCGCCAAGGCCAAATCATCCGGCCCCGCTGACGCGGGCTCGGCAGCCCCTGTAATACAAAGGGAAACGTCGCCATGGGCCTGTGCCCCCAGCGACGTTGCGATGTGTTCAATCGTATAGCTCATCTAGGCCCCGCCACGTTTGGCAACAGCGTTATCCGCCAATCGCGCGAACGGCAACGCCTTCGGCAGCCAGCGCATTCCAGATCCGAGAATCGCGATTATAAATGTCACGACGGAAGTTCAGATCGCCCGTCACATTGGTGAACGCTGTGCGGTAAACGATGTGCACCGGCACTGGATCCGTCAGATCAACACGGGTTTCAGCACCCGTGCGCAGACGCGACTGGAAATACTCCTCGGGGTTCGCGGTCTGGCGAGCAAGCAGCGCATAGGCGAAATCAAGGGGGTCATTGAGGCGAATGCAACCATGGCTGAACGCGCGCACTTCACGGGAAAACAGGCTTTGCGATGGGGTGTCGTGCAGATAGATATTGTACGGGTTCGGGAACATGAACTTGACTTGTCCCAAGGCGTTACCCCGGCTTGGTGGTTGGCGCATCGAAAACGGAAAGGTGCGCGCAGTATACTGCGAAAAGTTCACCGCCGAGCGGTTCACAACCCGACCACTACTATCAGTGATCTCGATGTGGCTTACGGCATCGCTGTTGCGTTGCAGGCTGGGCAGATATTCGTTGACGATGATCGAACGGGGCACATACCAGCTTGGGTTGATGACCATGAATTCCATCACGTCGGAAAATTCCGGGCTTTGACGGTCGCCCTGCGTGGCACCGATCACCGAACGGGTTTCAAAGGTCACGCGGTCATTGTCGACGATGCGGGCCGTAAAATCAGTCAGGTTTACCCAAACATGGCGGGCGCCACGGGGACGGTTCAGCCAGCGTTCACGTTCCATCGCGACGATGATCTGCTGCAATCGATTGCCAAGCGGGATATTGACCTCGCTGATCGTGCTCGCACTGGCAACACCATCGGCAACAAGCCCGTGGGCCTGCTGAAAACGTTGCACGGCGGCCTGCATGCTGACGTCATAGGTTTGCGTCGCGCTGCGATCCATATAGCCCATCGTGATCAGGCGGTTGCGCAGGCTGACGACCGATGCACCAGTGGCTCCAGGTGCCAGCGACCCCGCCAAAACAGTCGGGCCATAGCCATTTTGCCCCATCAGACGTTCAAGGCGCAGCTTTTCACGCATCAGACGGGTGTATTCAGGCGAGGTCGGCGCAAGTGCGCGCAAGAAAGCGGCGGGCGATGACTGTTCGAATCCGGTAATCGTGGCAAGCCGCGAGCGGTAAGGCACTTCTCGCTCCACATGCGAAACGACTTGGCTGGGCACCAGAACGCCGGTTTGAATGTCGCGGGCGTATTGCAAGAACAAGCGGCTCAGCTCGACCTCCATGCGGCCCTGATCGGCTGGGGTCTGCGCGGCGCGCAACTGTTCCATGATCGTATCGGGGTCATAGCGGCTTGTGGGCAGGCCGTGATCGCCCGCCTCGCTAAGGGCGGCCATCAGGGCATTGCGGCGCGTGCGGTCACGCCCCGTAGAGCCCGTCCAAATCCCGTCAAAATCGCGATCGCGATAGAACTCGGCCAGAACCTCGTCACGCGCCGCTGATTCTGCGACCGCCTGACGGAAAGCTGTGACTTGGGCTAATGCGTCTTTGGCGGGTAAAACCAACGCGAAAGCCAAGGCAATAAGGGTAAATACGCGGAAAAGTGGCGCTCGTGCGACGGGCGTCAACATGGTTAAAAGTCCCCCAGGGTTCATTCGTTTAGACACGTATCGTATGGTGTCAGCCAGCAGTGGCGTTTAGTCTATTCACAATTAAGACAGGTGACCAATGCCCACGAGGTGTTGCGTTTGAGCTTATGCATTTTGGCCACATTTTTCAAAACCTGCACAATTTGCGCAAAATTTCGCCGATTTCCCCTTTCAAAACGGGGGGCACACAAAACTGGCTTGGTCTGCGATTCGACCTGTGCCATAGAGAACGTGCTTCTTGGTGATAAGACAGCAATCGCTCGTGAAACTGCGGGCACAGAGGTAAGCGACGGGACAGGCGCCAGCATGACTAAGAATAACTCGACCGGGATGACCCGGCGCGCGCTATTGGGCGCCTTCGCGGCAACCACGCTTGTGGCCGCCCCGACATATTCAAACGCCGCAGGTTTATTGCGCGGCGGTGGCGATGTACGCCGCTTGCGGATGCATTCGGGCCGCACAGGCGAACGCCTTGACACGATCTATTGGATCGAAGGTCAGTATATTGGCGAAGCTGTTGATGAAATTAACCTCTTTATGCGCGACTGGCGCAACGGCCAACGTCACAACATCGACACCCGCACGATCGATATCATGGCGGCCTCGCATAATCTGATGGACGTGAACGAACCCTACATGCTGATTTCCGGCTACCGCTCGCCACAGACCAACGCGATGCTACGTGCGCGCTCATCCGGTGTTGCGCGCAATTCACTGCACTTGCAGGGACAAGCTGCCGATCTGCGCCTCTCCAGCCGCTCGGTTGGACAGATGGCCAGTGCCGCTGCCTCTTGTCGCGCGGGTGGCGTTGGGCGCTATTCCGGGTCCAATTTTGTGCATATGGATTGCGGTCAGGTCCGTTCCTGGGGGAGCTAAACCACCCCAAATCAAACCATAAGAATTTGGAACCCGTGCAGCCCCCTGTACGGGTTTTTCGTTTGCAAAACGCAGCACGCTGTTCAGGGCCGCGCGTTGAACGATTTTTGCTAATGGTGCACCCAACTGG
>CALAGN010000100.1 GCA_937891785.1 uncultured Octadecabacter sp. | reverse complement strand
GCCTCATTGTAAAGCGTCTCGGCCTCGGGGAAACGGCCCTGTGCCTGCACAACCCCCGCGAGGTTGTTGAGGTGGGTGGCATAGTCCGGATGCCCCTTGCCAATCGTCGCGCGGTCAATCTCGAGCGCCATGTTGATCAGCGCCTCGGCTTCGGGGAAATGGCCCTGTGCCTTCACAACCGACGCGAGGTTACTGAGGTGGCTGGCATAGCCCGGATGCCCCGTGCCAATCGTCGCGCGGTCAATCTCGAGCGCCTCGTTGTAAAGCGCCTCGGCTTCGGGGAAACGGCCATGTGCTCTTACGACTTCCGCGAGGTTGTTGAGTTGACTGGCATATTCCGGGCTTTGGTCACCAAAATCCGTTTTGGCGCGGCTTACGAGGCTCTCACAAGCCGTAATCGCCTCCTCCCCTTTGGCCAGACGCCATGTCATGCGGGCATAGGCCGCGAGGTGGTCGGTGGTGTCATCAAGATTGCTGGCGCGTTTGTAATGGGCATAGGCATCGTGCCAGCGGATTTCGGCCTCGGCGACTTCACCACGGCCAAAGGCGGCCCGGGCGGATTCTTGGACGGCGAGGTCGTTGTTGGCTTCGATTTCGGCGAAGATATCGTCGGCGATGGAATAGTCGCCTTGTTCGAGGGCGGCTTTGGCTTGCGCAATACGATCACCGCCGATGGTGTTGCCGGATCGATCAAGGAGTGTTTCGAGGTCGGCGATGCGTTTTTGGGCGTCGGCGAGGGATTTATTGGGGTTGGCGATTTGGGACTTTAGATCAGCGATCTGCGCGGTAAGTTGTGATCTCTCATCATCATGCGAGGTGCCTAGCTTAGCGGTGAGTTGGTCTTCGCGTTTTTGAAGTATAGTTAGGTGTTGATCCATTGAGAGGATTTCACCGCTTGGCAACATGGGGTTACTTGGCAGAACAGCCTGTTCACCACGATTTGCCACGGCCGTCACGGACGAGCGAACGGAATACCAGATACCGCCTAGGATGGTGAGCACGACCGCAGAAACCGCCGCAATCGCAGTTGCACGATTTTGGTTCTCGGAAGTGCCAAACCATTCCCAAGCACTGTTAAGATATTCCCACATCATCAAACCACCCATACTTCCCTGTCAGCACAATACCCGTCTGGGGTGTGTTGGGAAGTCGTAAAGGGCGGCCCCCGACCGCGGGTGGGGGTGAAGCCCCCGCCCATGGGGGCGGTCGGGGGCTGCCCGTGCGGGGCACGGGCGGGTGTTGCGGCGGGATGTGGTTACACAGGCAAGATGCCACCACAATCACACCTGTCGTCAAGCAGACCCGCGCATGGCAAGCGCGCGCAGAACATCCACCGCTGTGTCGGCGTCTTTCACGGGAACGAAGACATGGTCGTGGTGATTTGCAGCAACGACATTGCACGCAATACCGGCGAGTGTCAGAACCTGCGCAACGGCTGCGGTCAGGCCCACACCATCAAGCGCGGAGTGGACCTGCAGGGTAATCATCGACATCGCCATGTCCGAGATCAGGCCCGCCGTGGCGGCTTGGTCTTCTGGCAGGATGAGCGATAGGCCTTCGGCCTCGTGCATGGTGGCAAGCGCGTGCGGGACCAGATCAACGGCTTGATCTGGCGCACAGGTGCAGAAATGCCAGACACCCGGTTGCAGTGCAGGTTTCATTCCGCTGATCATCGCATTTGTTTCGCGCACCCGCGCCATTAGCGCACTTTTAGCGTCGCGAGGCCCACCATCGCCAGAATAAGCGCGATGATCCAGAAGCGGATGACGATCTGTGGTTCCGCCCAGCCCTTCTTTTCGTAGTGATGGTGGATCGGCGCCATGAGGAACACGCGTTTGCCGGTGCTTTTGAAATAAAGGACTTGGATGATAACCGATAATGCTTCGACCACGAACAACCCGCCAACGATAGCAAGGACGATCTCGTGCTTTGATGCCACGGCGATGGCACCCAGTGCGCCGCCCAATGCAAGGCTTCCGGTGTCGCCCATGAACACGGCGGCGGGGGGCGCGTTATACCACAGAAACCCAAGGCCGCCGCCAATGAGGCCAGCGGTAAAGATCAGCAATTCGCCGGTGCCGGGGACATAATGCAGGCCCAGATCGGTGGTGAAATCCACGCGGCCAACCACATAAGCGATCACGCCAAGCGTCGCTGCGGCGATCATCACGGGCATGATGGCCAGACCGTCCAGACCATCGGTCAGGTTCACAGCGTTGGCAGCACCTACGATCACAATAATAGAAAACGGCACGAACAGGATGCCGAGATTTAGGAGCAGGTCTTTGAACACAGGAAACGCAAGTTGATTGGTCAGGCCAGCCGGATGATACTGCGCGGCCCAATAGCCCGCGATCCCCGCAATCACAAAGCCCAGCGACAGGCGCACCTTGCCCGACACACCCGCGCTCGTTTGTTTGGAAACCTTGGCATAATCGTCCGCAAAGCCGATCATCGCATAAGACAGCGTCACAAATAGCACCATCCATACGAACGGATTGTCCAAGCGCGCCCAGAGCAATGTCGAGGTCAGCAGCGCACCGACGATCAGCAAACCACCCATGGTGGGGGTGCCCGCCTTGATAAAATGCCCCTCGGGGCCGTCATCACGAATGGGTTGACCCTTGCCCTGTTTGCGACGCAGCACATTGATCAAAGGGGGGCCGAACATGAACCCAAAGAACAGCGCCGTGGCAAAGGCCCCACCGGCACGGAAGGTAATATAGTTAAAGAGGTTAAAGAAATCGCCCCCATCGGACAGGGCGGTTAACCAATACAACATATGTTCAGACCTTTTTGTGTTTGTGCGACTTGCGATGCCCCAAATTACGAATGGCGTCAACGACAAGGCTGATCTTGCTGCCTTTGGACCCCTTCACAAGGACCACGTCGCCAGCATCCACAAGACCCGCGGTTCCCAGCGCCAATTCGGCGGCAGTTTCGCGCCACCGCCCACGCTGGTTTTCCGGCAGGGCATCGTAAAGATGACGCATCCGTGGGCCAGCGCAGTGGATCAAATCGACCCACGCTAGCGATGGATCGTTGACCAGTGCTGCGTGCATCGCCATTTCATCCGGTCCAAGTTCGAGCATATCGCCCAGCACCGCGATCCGTCGCCCCTTGATGATCTGCCCGACATTATCCACTGGCGTCGCCGCAGCCAGCACCTCGAGGGCCGCTGTCAGCGAGGCGGGGTTGGCGTTAAAGGCATCGTCAATCAACTCCAGCGTGTCGTCGGTGCTGGCAGGATCAAGTGTCACAGTTTCCAGCGTGCCGCGCCCGGCGGGCGGCGCCCATGTGGCGATGTCCATCGCAGCGGCGACGGGATCGGTGCCAAGGGCCTCGGTCACGGCCAGCACGCCCAGACCGTTCATCGCGAAATGGCGGCCAGCGGTGGATAGTTTAAACAGGATCGCCACACCGTTTGCCTGCGCCTGCACGACGGTGCTGCCCGACGCAAGGCGGACGTGTTTGAGGTGCCAATCAGCGGCCATTTGCCCAAACCGAACGACGCGCGCGCCACGTTTTGCGGCATAATTCAACAGAATCGGCGCGGTCGCGATATCAGCGTTCAACACGGCGATTCCTCCAGCGACCAAGCCGTCTATAACTGTCGCTTTTTCGCGCGCGATGCCTTCGATACTATCAAACGCTTCAAGGTGCGCGGCGGCGACAGTTGTGATCATCACTACATGCGGGCAGGCCATCTGGGCCAACGGCGAAATTTCACCAGGGCTACTCATCCCGATCTCGATCACCGCGAATTGTGTGTCCTGCGGCATCCGCGCCAGTGTCAGCGGAACGCCCCAATGGTTGTTGTAGCTTGCCTCGGAAGCATGGGTTTTACCCTGCCGTTCCAATACGATACGCAACATTTCCTTGGTCGATGTCTTGCCAACAGATCCGGTGATTGCGACGACTTTCGCGTTTGTGCGAGCGCGAGCAGCGACGCCCAAGGCTTCGAGCGCGACCAACACGTCAGGCACGATCAGCAGCGGCGCGTCTTCGGGAACGCCGTCGGGGCGATGGGTCACAAGTGCTGCGGCAGCCCCTTTTTCCAGCGCCACGGCGACGAAGTCATGACCGTCGCGGTCGGCCTTGAGGGCCACGAACAAATCGCCCGTTTCAATGGTGCGCGTATCGATGGATACGCCGTTTGCCCGCCAATCGCGGGTGGATGTGCCGCCTGTGGCCGCGACCGCATCTTGTGACGTCCAGAGTGCCATCAGATTCTCCCGTCAAGGGCGACCACGGCCACGCTTGCCTGCTCAACGTCATCAAAAGGCAAGATATCGTCACCGACAATTTGCCCGCTTTCATGCCCCTTGCCTGCGATCAGAAGTGCGTCACCGGGTTGCAGAGCATCGACTCCGCGCAAGATTGCCTCGGCGCGATCACCAACCTCGATTCCTTCGCGACAGCCCAGCATCACGGCGGCGCGGATCGTGGCGGGGTCTTCACTGCGCGGATTGTCGTCGGTGACGAACACAACATCGGCGTTATCTGCCGCCGCCTGCCCCATGAGCGGGCGTTTGGTTGCATCGCGATCCCCGCCTGCGCCTACGATTGCAATCAGGCGGCCCATTACATGTGGGCGCATCGCCCTGAGAGCCGTGGAAATCGCATCCGGCGTATGGGCGTAATCGACAAATACGCTTGCGCCATTGTCACGGGTCGCCGCCAGTTGCATGCGGCCACGCACGGTGCTCAGGTATGGCAAGGTGTCAAACACATCCGCCGGATCACCGCCTGCGGCAATCACGAGACCCGCGGCGAGCAACACGTTATCGGCCTGAAAACCACCAATCAGGTTCAGGCGGGTGGTATGGGTGCGGCCCTGCCATTCAAAGCGCAATTCCTGCCCCGTGGCATCCATCCGTTGACCTAGCAGTCGCAAGCGTGCATCGGGTGACCGGCCCACGCCAATGACCTCTTGGCCGCGTTCATCAGCGATTTGCGCGACAAGCCGCCCTTTGGGATCATCAAGGTTGATCACGGCCACGCCATCATCGGGCAAAACGCGGGTGAAAAGGCCCATTTTGGCGTCGAAGTAGGCTTCGAATGTGTGGTGATAGTCAAGGTGGTCTTGGGTGAAATTCGTGAACCCTGCGGCAGCCAGTAGAACCCCATCTAGGCGGCGCTGATCAAGCCCGTGGCTTGATGCCTCCATCGCCACGTGGGTCACGCCTTCGCGCTGCGCCTGCGCCAGAACGCGATGCAAGGTGATCGGTTCAGGGGTCGTGTGCTTCAGCGGATGGGTCCATGCCCCTTCGACGCCAGTCGTGCCAAGATTGACGGCGTTCAACCCCATTTCGATCCATATCTGGCGGGCGAATGTGCTGACTGAAGTCTTGCCGTTTGTGCCTGTGACAGCGATCATCGTGTCGGGATGCGGACCAAACCAAAGCGAGGCGGTTTGCGCCAATGCTTGACGCGGGTCTTGTGCAACAATCAGGGCTGCGTCACTCACTGCAAGGTCTTGGGCGGCAATTTGCGCACCCTGCACATCGGTCAGGATCGCGCCCGCACCCATCTGCAACGCGAATTTGATAAATTCACCGCCATGCACACGTGCGCCGGGAAGAGCGGCGAACATCACGCCCTCGCGAACTTCGCGGCTATCAACCGTCAAGCCTGTGATCAGCGCCTCACGCCCTGCCCTTGCGGTCAGGCCCAAAGCGGCCAGTGTTGACGTTTTGTGATCCGGTGCCGCACGATTGCCCATGATACCTGCTGTGTTCCGACCTTAGTTTGAGGTGAGTGTTACACCTACCGGCGCGGCGGTTTCAACGTCTGGTCGCATTCCCAGCAATGGCGCGACGCGGCGGATCATTTCTGCGGCGACGGGAACGGCTGTCCAACCAGCGGTACGGCGGGCCTCGCCGAGGGCATCCACAGTAGGTTCGTCCAAGGTAACGATCAGCACGTATTGCGGGTCATCAGCAGGAAAGACGCTGGCGAATGTCGCGATGACCTTGTCGTCATAGTAGCCGCCGCCGTTCTCGCGTGGCTTGTCTGCGGTGCCAGTCTTGCCGCCAACCTGATAGCCCGGAACCTCGCCAAAGGATGCAGTGCCGCTTGTCACAACCGCGCGCAGCATATCGACGGCGATGCGCGATACGTCCTCGCTCAGGACACGCGGGCCGAATTGCGGCCTGTCCTGACGCAGCAATGTCGGGCGCACCAATGTGCCGCCATTCACGATGCTCGAATAGGCCGCCGCCAAATGAAGTGGTGACGTAGACAATCCGTGGCCATAGGAAATTGTCATCGTCGACAGTTCGGACCAGTTGGGCGGCAAAAGCGGCGCGCCGCTGTGGGCTTCAGACAATTCCACAGAGGTCGCGGCCAGCAGGCCAAGACTGTCAAGAAAATCGCGCTGTCGCTGAATGCCGATCATCACCGCAATACGCGCCGTGCCTATATTGGAAGACTGCACGATCACCTCGGTCGCCGAAAGCTGCGCACCGTAGTCGTGGAAATAGTGGATCTGGTGGCGGCCCCATTGCAGTGGGCCACGTGTGTCGATCATCGTGGTGGCGTTGATCAACCCAAGCTCAATCGCTTGAGCTACCGCGAAAATCTTGAACGTCGATCCCAGTTCGTAAACCCCCTGCACCGCGCGGTTAAACAGCGGGCTGTCGGATTGATCGCCTTCCAGCAAAACCTGCGGGCGATCATTGGGGTCAAAATCGGGCAGCGACACCATCGAAATAATCTCGCCTGTGCGCACATCCATCAATACCGATGCCGCACCTTTGGCGCTCATCAGCATCATACCACCCTGAAGCACACGTTCGGACGCGGCCTGCACTGTTAGATCGATGGACAGTTCAAGCGGGCGACCTTCGTTGCCGGGATCACGCAGGAAATCATCAAAGGCGCGTTCGACACCGGCCACACCGATCACTTCGGCGGAATGCACGCCTTCGCGTCCATAAGATGCGCCACCAAGGATATGTGCAGCGACGGACCCATTGGGATAAAGCCGCATTTCACGCGGACCAAACAGCAGGCCGGGATCACCGATATCGTGCACGGCTTGCATTTGTTCGGGGCTGATCTGGCGGCGTATCCAAAGAAAATGGCGTTCACCTGTGAAGTCTGTCAGCAGCCTGTCTGCGTCCAGTTCGGGGAAAATAGCTGCCAGTCCGATTGCGGCGCGTTCGGGGTCCACCATGTCGGGGATCTGCGCATAAAGCGAATGCGTTTCCAGATTTGTCGCAAGAATTCGGCCATTTCTATCAACAATATCAGCGCGTTGCCCAATAATAGGGTTACCACTAGCGGCAACGCGCGGCTCTTCTGGGACCGATGATGCAAGTGCGCCCATCCGCAGACCGACAACCAGAAAGGCGCAGAAAAACATCGCCCCCAGCACCAGCAACCGCCCCTCGGCGCGGTTTCGGGCAGAGTCGCGTATGTCTTCATGACGCAAGCGCAGGTTTTCGGCTTGGATCGCGTCGGGGTTTTCCCCGTTCGCGCGGGCCTTAAGAATACGGGCAAGCGGGCGCAGCGGAGTGCGGATCATAGATCCTCCTCCTGAGGCGCGTTGTCGCTGCTGACTTCGATGGACCCCAAGATCGGGCCAAGCGGCAAGACCGGATATTCCACCTGGTCAATCCGCCCAAAGGCGTCGGGCATCAGGGGCAAAAGGCCCAAACGGTCAAAATTCAGTTCTGCCAGATCGCGCAAGCGATCGGGGCGATTCAAATAGGCCCACTCCGCCTTCAACACGTTTAGACGTTGATGGGCGGCCCCGATATTACTGTGCAATTGGCGCACCTCGCCAAGGGATTGCTGGGTGCGATAGTTTTCCTGATAGGCCCAAAATGCGAGCCCCATGACGCCAAGAATGGAAAAAACGAAAAGAAAACCGCGCATTAGCGGTCTCCCTTTAGCATCGGCATGCCGAGATCGGCGCGACTTACCTCGCCTGCGGGTGCATCTGTGCGGCGTGCGACGCGCAGTTTTGCAGACCGCGAGCGGGGGTTTTCCGCCAGTTCTTCTTCGTCAGGGCCGATGGCCTTGCGGTTGATGATCTCGAACGCGGGTGCCTCGCGTTCAACGACGGGGGCATAACGATTGGCGTTACCGCCCCCGCCAGAACGGGTCTGAAAAAATCGTTTCACCATGCGGTCCTCGACGCTGTGAAAGGTCACGACGGCCAAAAGGCCACCAGCACGCAGCGCGCGTTCGGCAGCCATTAATCCAGTTGCCAACTCGCCATACTCGTCATTTACGGCAATTCGGAGCGCTTGAAAGCTGCGGGTCGCGGGGTGGCTTTGGCCCGGTTTGGAGCGGGGCAAACAGCCCTCGACCAGCCGTGCCAGCTTGCCTGTGGATGTGATCGGGGCTTCGTTGCGGGCGCGGATGAACGCCGCCGCGATGCGCCGGCTCGCGCGTTCTTCGCCATAGCGAAACAGAATGTCGGCAATGTCTTCTTCGTCGTAGGTATTGACGATATCGGCGGCAGATGGGCCATCCTGCGACATGCGCATGTCCAGCGGACCGTCCCTCATGAATGAAAAGCCGCGTTCAGCCAAATCAAGCTGCATCGAGCTGACCCCAAGGTCCAGAACCACGCCATCAAGGCCTGTGCCATAGTCGTCCATCTTGGAAAACGTGCCCTGCACCATTTCCAGACGATCACCGTATTCACCAGCCCAAGGGGTCGCCATTTCAAACGCCAGCGGATCACGATCAACGGCGATAACCTTGTCAGCACCGCTATCGAGCAGCGCGCGAGTATAGCTGCCAGCACCGAACGTGCCATCCAGCCAGACACCCGAAAGCGGCGATACAGCTTTGATGATCGGGCGCAAAAGCACGGGAATGTGGGGGGCGGGATGTGATGTCTTGGTGGCAGCCGACATCGGATTATCCTTTAGCTGGGCCGTCTGGCCCGTCAATCAGGCTGAGCGGATCAAAGTCATCCGGCAACTCAGCCAACCAAGCATCTGTTTCGGCATTTTCAATAACGTCATAAGTGTCGGCGTTCCAAATCTCGAAATAGTCGCCCATAGCGACCATAACGGACTCGGTGGAAAGGCCGATTTGCTGACGCAGGCGTTGAGGCAGCACAATGCGCCCGTCTTTATCAACTTCGGTGTCCCATGACTTGCCAAGGATCATCCGGCTTGCCCGTTTACGTTCGGCACTGCCGCGGGGCAGTCTGCGGATGCCCGCCTCGATCTCGGCCATGGCGTCGATCGTATAGGCGTGCAGGCAATTCTTAAGGTGGGGGCCGTGCAAAACAACCATGCGGGGGTTGGGGATTTCGGGGCAGCGCGGGTCGCCGTCAGTAAGCACAGCGCGAAAATCAGCAGGGATCGACATGCGCCCCTTACCGTCAACCTTTTGGTTGAATTCGCCTCTGAAACTAAGAACCACTGTCCCGCGGCCTCTCTACATTCCCCCGAAAAAATCTGTGCTTGGAAAGGAAACGGCGGATTGATCTGCTGCCACTGATCAATCCGCCGTCCTCGTCCCGTTTCCGAGAATGTCCAGCTGCGCGCGCCACCTGGGGGGATGTCTGCTCGCTCGCGCGCCGGATCTCTTTGTTCGGTGTATGGGTGCCTGTATGAAACCTGACCTTGCGGTCGGTGGGGTCGTTTGGTGCCCCGTATTGTCTGCCCGTCTACCGTATGAAGTTTGTGGCATGGGAAACCGTGGGAAGCAATGGATTTTTTGGGAATTCATGGTCCATATGTTGTTTTCGACACCCAAGCAACACAAGCTCTAGTAGGTAAAGGTCAATCTATGACGCGAATTGTGGCGTAATTTGCCAAACACAACACAACATATGGTATTTGGGCTGTTGAAACAGAAAGTTCCATATTTTCCCGGAATTTTTTCCACTTAAGCCTGAATTTTACGCTGTGACGCCAGATCTAGCGGGGTTATTTTCGTATTCACATGCCAAAATCCCGCGACTCCAAAGAATCCCAGGTCTGTGATTCTCATGTAACGGGATGGGTTCCAGAGTTTCCCATAAATGCAAAAAGGGCGGACAAACCTGCCCGCCCCGCATTCCGTGCCGCAAGATTTGGGGTTCAGCCTATCCCGCCCGCAATCAGTCGTTTCGCCATGTCGCGGTAGGCATCGGCCATCGCAGAGTCTCCGGCGGCAATCGGCACGCCTGCGTCGCCTGCCAGTCGCGTATCCAGATCAATCGGCAGCGCGCCAAGGAACGGCACTCCAATCTGTTCGGCCTCGCGGGCTACGCCCCCATGGCCGAACAGATGCGCCTCGTGCCCGCAATTGGGACATATATATGTGGACATATTTTCGATCAGGCCCAGCACGGGGGTTTTCAGCGTGTTGAACATATCCAGCGCCTTGCGCGCGTCCAACAAGGCCACGTCCTGCGGCGTGCTGACGACAATCGCGCCTGTCAGATGGGTTTTCTGACATAGGGTCAGCTGCACATCGCCGGTTCCGGGCGGCAAATCGACGATTAGAACATCCAACTCGCCCCACTCTACTTGGGTCAACATCTGTTGCAGCGCGCCCATCAGCATCGGCCCACGCCAGACCACGGCCTTGGCCGGATCAAGCATCAGACCTATCGACATCAACGTGACGCCGTGTGCCTGTAAGGGAATGATCGTTTTACCGTCAGGCGACGCAGGGCGTTTGTTCGCGCCCATCATGCGCGGCTGGGACGGGCCGTATATATCAGCGTCAAGCAGACCCACGCGCCGCCCTTCGCGCGCAAGCGCCACGGCAAGGTTGGATGACACGGTTGATTTGCCTACACCGCCCTTACCAGACCCAATCGCGATAATCCGGTCCACGCCCGCGACCCGTTCGGGGCCAGCTTGTGGTTTAGGATGACCGCCGATTTTCAGGCTGGGTGGCGCGGCAGGTTTAGCAGCGGGGCCGTGGGCCGTCAGGATGACTGATACTGCATCCACACCGGCAAGTGCTGCAACGGCAGCTTGGGCGGCGGCGCGCACCGGCTCCATGCGTTGCGCATCTTGCGGCGTTGCGGCTTCGATCACGAATCGTACCCCCTGCCCTTCGATATTGAGGGCACGCAACATGTCACGCGACATAAGATCGCCACCGTCAGGCAATGCAATGCGCGCCAGCGCGGCGTGTATGTCGGCAGGGGTAACAGCCATTTCGGCCTCCAGAGTTTTTGAACTGCTTAGTCTTTCATCACCATGTGCTATCCTTGCAGTAAAATTCAAGGCGACGCTAGGTCAACGCCCAATAATTAACCAAGATGCTGATAATGCGGTCATTTTCCTATGCGCATGCTGCATAGCAGCATTGCTGAAACGGCCCATTGTGCAACTGCAGCATTTGCCTATTTATGGTTCACGAGAGCGCCAACATCGCTTGGAGCGCGAAACGCCCGCAACACACAAGCTGCCAATGCGCGGCACACAGTAGAAGAGAGATAACAATGGCACACGCTTCCGATATCCGCGTCGCCGGTTTTGACTTTAGCCGCGTCGCTGCCCTGCGTCATACGCTGGCAACCCGCTATGCAAACTTTCGCATGTATCGCGCGACGATGAACGAATTGTACGGCCTAAGTGATCGCGAATTGGCTGATCTTGGTCTTTGCCGCGCAAACATCCGTTCGCTCGCCCTCGAGACCGCTTACGGCAAGTAATTCAAGATTTTAAGCGCTCCCGCCTCCTCCCTTTAGGGCGCGCTTAATCCGATGGTCTGGTTTTCCTCCTCCCTGACCGGCCATCACACCTGAAGCGGCGGCATCGCCTCCTCCCGATGTCGCCGCATCACCAAATACTTCGAGGTACTCCTCCCAGAGCCTTGAAAATACAATATTAAGTGCCTCCTCCTCCCTGAATGGCACTTAATCCGATGGTCTGGTTTTCCTCCTCCCTGACCGGCCATCACACCTGAAGCGGCGGCATCACCTCCTCCCGATGTCGCTGCCTCACCCATAACGTGGCGGGCTGTTCTACCTCCTCCCTGAACGGCCACGCGCAAAGAATGGCGACGCCCACCTCCTCCCGGGCGTCGCCATTCTTTGTTTTGGGCTGTCCTCTTGTCATGTTTCCGGCGTATGCCACGCAAATGACATTTGACCTTTTTTCTGCCCTGATCATTTTCGCCGGAGTGAGTTCGCTCACCCCCGGCCCAAACAACCTGATGCTGATGGCGTCGGGTGCCAATTTTGGCGTGCGCCGCACGATCCCGCATATGTTGGGGATTTCGCTGGGGCATGCGCTGATGGGGTTTTTGCTGGGGATCGGGCTGATCGCGGTGTTTAACGCCTATCCGGTGATCAAACAGGCGATGCTGGTGATCTGTTCGGTCTATCTGCTGTATCTGGCGTGGAAAATCGCCAATGCCGCCGCGCCAAAAGATGCCAAAACAGGTGGCAAACCGCTGACCTTCTTACAGGCAGCAGCGTTCCAGTGGGTTAATCCTAAGGCGGTCTATATGGCGATCACCGCACAGACTTATTACGCGCCTGAGGGATCGGGCTGGTGGGGGGCGGCACTGGTCGCTGCAATTTTCGCAATGGTCAACTTGCCCTCTGTGTCGCTTTGGGCTTGGGGCGGCACGCAGGTGCGCCGCTGGCTGGCCACGCCGTCACGATTGCGCGCCTTTAACTGGACAATGGCACTGGCATTGGTTGCCACGCTGATCCCGATCTGGACCTGAATGGCACGAAATTAAACTTGGCAGACTGGCTTAGAACGGCACATCGTTCGCTTTGTCAGCCGCCACGATAAACCGCGCGATGACTTTTTTGCTGCCGGCACGGTCAAATTCGATTTCAAGCTTATCGCCTTCTATGCCCATCACCTCGCCATAGCCGAATTTCTGGTGAAACACGCGGTCGCCGACGGTGAAGGACGATATCGCGTCCAGATCAATCGTCACGTTGCGGGATTCGCGCGGCTGGGACATGCCGCGCTGCTGGCTGCGGTCTTGCAGGCGTTTCCAGCCGGGGGAATTGTAGACATTCGCGCTCGCGGCGCGGTCGTGCAGGTGCGATTGCACGGGCTGCGGGGCTGCAGCGCCATAGCCACCCCCGTAAAGGCCCGGCGGCGTGAGGACTTCGACGTGTTGTTCGGGCAGTTCGTCAATGAAACGGCTGGGGAGCGCGGATTGCCACTGGCCATAGACACGCCGGTTGGCGGCGAATGAAATGGTGCAAATTTCCTCGGCCCGCGTGATGCCGACATAGGCAAGGCGGCGTTCCTCTTCGAGGCCCTTAAGCCCGCTTTCGTCCATGCTGCGCTGGGACGGAAACAGCCCGTCTTCCCAACCGGGCAAGAACACGGCAGGGAATTCCAGCCCCTTGGCAGCGTGCAGCGTCATGATGCTGACCTTCTCGCCCTGTTCTTCGGTCTCGTTGTCCATGATCAGGCTGACGTGTTCGAGGAACCCTTGCAGGTTCTCGAAGTTTTCCAAGGCCTTGACCAGTTCCTTGAGGTTTTCAAGGCGGCCCGGCGCTTCGGGTGTTTTGTCGTTTTGCCAGTGGCCGGTATAGCCGCTCTCGTCCAAGATCATTTCGGCTAGTTCGACGTGCGTGTCGGATTCCTCGCGAACTTGGCGGTGCCAACGGTCAAGCCCCTGCACCAATATGCCCAGTGCTGCGCCACTTTTGCCTTTGATCGCGCCCAATTCGACACAAATCCGCGCGCCGTCCACAAGGTTCACGCCGTTGCTGCGCGCAGTCATCTGGATGGTTTGCACGGCTTTGTCACCAAGCCCGCGTTTAGGTGTGTTCACAACCCGTTCAAAGGCCAGATCATCGTCTTGGCTGACAGCAAGGCGGAAATAGGCCATGGCATCGCGGATTTCTATGCGTTCATAGAACCGCGGGCCGCCTATCACGCGGTAGGGCAGACCAATTGTAAGAAACCGGTCTTCGAAGGCGCGCATCTGGTGGCTGGCGCGCACGAGGATCGCCATACTATCAAGGCCCATCGCATCACGGCCGCGGGTGCCACGCTGCAGTGCCTCGATCTCGTCGCCGATCCAGCGGGCCTCTTCTTCGCCGTCCCAATGACCGATCAGACGGACCTGTTCGCCATCTTCGCCGTCCGTGAACAACGTTTTGCCAAGGCGGTTTTTGTTGGCGTCAATCACGCCGCCAGCAGCGCCCAAGATATGTCCCGTGGAGCGATAATTCTGTTCCAACCGGACCACATGCGCGCCGGGAAAATCCTTTTCAAACCGCAGGATATTGCCCACTTCGGCGCCGCGCCAGCCATAGATGGATTGGTCATCATCGCCCACACAGCAGATGTTTTTGTGATCCGCCGCAAGCAGGCGCAGCCATAGATATTGCGCGACATTGGTATCTTGGTATTCGTCAACAAGGATGTATTTGAACCAGCGCTGGTATTGTTTCAGCACGTCTTCCTGGGTCTGGAGAATCGTCACCACATGCAGCAGAAGATCGCCGAAATCACAGGCGTTAAGCGTTTTCAGGCGAGCCTGATAGGCGGCGTAAAGCTCTACCCCTTTGCCATCAAATGCGCTGCTTTCGGCCACGGGGAGATTGGCCGGCGTCCAAGCCTTGTTTTTCCAGTTATCAATGATCCCCGCAAGCATCCGTGGCGGCCAGCGTTTTTCGTCCACATCGGATGCGACCACCAGTTGTTTCAAAAGCCGCAACTGATCGTCGCTATCCAGAATGGTAAAGTTACCCTTAAGCCCGATCAGTTCGGCGTGGCGACGCAGCAGTTTGGCACAGATCGAATGAAATGTGCCAAGCCACGGCATCCCTTCGACGGCCTCGCCCAAAAGCCCGCCGATGCGGTTCTTCATCTCGCGCGCGGCCTTGTTGGTAAAGGTCACGGCAAGGATTTCATTGGGCTTGGCAGCATGGGTCATCAAAAGATGCGCGATGCGGCAGGTCAGCGCCTTGGTCTTGCCCGTGCCAGCGCCCGCAAGCATCAACACGGGGCCATTGAGAACCTCGACGGCCTCGCGTTGGGCGGGGTTCAGCCCCTCCATATAATTCGCCACAGGACGGGCCATGGCCCGTTGTGACAGGGGGATTGCGGCGGCCTCGAAGGCGTCATCATCTGAAAAACTGCTCATGGCGCGCAATCTAGCGTGAAGTTGCGCGCAATAAAAGCCAATGTTCGCCCTATGTTCACTGCTTGTGATCTGGCGCGTAATGGCTAGCCTAACACGCAGGAAAAGGGCGCGCTTTATGGCTGATCTGCATGCAAAATTCCCCGCGATAAGCGATCTGAAACGCGCCGCGCGCCGCCGGATTCCTCATTTCGTGTGGGAGTATCTGGACAGTGCGACGGGGCGCGAGGCCGTGCCACAGCGCAACCGCGCAGCACTGGACGCGGTACAATTGCGCCCCTCGATCCTGCATGGCGAACTGACACCGGACACATCATCAACCTTTCTTGGGCGCGACTATCCGCTACCGTTTGGGGTTGCCCCTGTGGGTATGTCGGGACTGATCTGGCCGGACGGCGAACGCCTGTTAGCGCGTGCAGCCACCGATGCGGGGCTGCCCTATACGCTGTCCACCGTCGCCACTGCGATCCCCGAAGATGTAGGGCCGCTGACAGCCGGGCATGGCTGGTTCCAGATTTACCCTCCCCGCGATCCCGACATTCGCGCCGACATGCTGAAACGCGCGCACGATAGCGGGTTTGATACGCTGGTTCTGACGGTCGATGTCCCTGCCCCGTCGCGGCGCGAACGCCAGACCCGTGGCGGGTTGGTGCAGCCGCCGCGATTGACGCCGCGGCTTCTGGCGCAGGTTGCACGCTGTCCGGCTTGGGCGGTTGGGATTACCCAAAAAGGCATGCCGCGCATGGCGCTGATTGACGGCTACGCGGGCGATCTGGCGAAATCCGGCACGCTGCCGTCCAATGCTCATGTGGGGTATCTGCTGCGCACCTCGCCCGACTGGGAATATCTACAAGCGCTGCGCGATGCATGGGGCGGCAAGATGATCGTTAAAGGCGTGCTTAACGCCGATGATGCCGCACTTTTGGAGGGCGCTGGCGTTGACGCACTTTGGGTGTCCAACCATACGGGGCGGCAGTTTGACGGGGCACCCGCGACGATTGATGCCCTCCCCGCGATCCGCGCGGTGACAGATTTACCCCTGATTGTGGACAGCGGGATAGACTGCGGGTTGGATGTTCTCCGCGCGCTGGCATTGGGCGCGGATTTTGTGATGTTGGGGCGGGCGTGGCACTATGCTTTGGGGGCGCTGGGGGCGATTGGCCCTGCGCATTTGGTCGATGTCCTGCGCGCGGATATGATCGCGAACATGCATCAGATTGGTGCTGCGCGATTGGCCGACCTGCCCGCGCGCCTAGTGAAATAGCGTGTGTTAGCGTTAACATAGCCGCCAAACTTGCTGTTTACATGCGCGCAAAAACCCTCATAAATGCTGCAACTGCACAATAAGCCGGAGATCCTGCCGTGACCGACTTCCAGAAAATCCTGATTGCCAACCGTGGTGAAATCGCCATTCGCGTGATGCGCGCAGCCAACGAGATGGGCAAAAAGACCGTCGCCGTGTTCGCCGAAGAGGACAAGCTGGGCCTGCACCGTTTCAAAGCAGACGAGGCCTATCGGATTGGCGAAGGCATGGGGCCAGTCGCCGCGTATCTTTCCATCGAAGAAATCATTCGTGTCGCCAAGATGAGCGGCGCTGACGCGATCCACCCTGGCTATGGGCTGCTTTCGGAAAACCCCGATTTTGTGGATGCTTGCACAGCGGCCGGTATCACATTCATCGGCCCCAAGGCCAAAACCATGCGCCAGTTGGGCGACAAGGCTTCTGCCCGCCGCGTGGCGATTGAAGCAGGCGTGCCAGTGATCCCAGCGACAGAAGTGCTGGGCGACGACATGGCAGCCATCAAGAAAGAGGCCGCCGAAGTGGGCTATCCTTTGATGCTCAAGGCGTCATGGGGCGGCGGCGGACGTGGCATGCGCGCGATCATGAGCGAAGCCGATCTTGAGGAAAAAGTTCTTGAGGGGCGCCGCGAAGCCGAGGCGGCTTTTGGCAATAGCGAAGGTTATCTGGAAAAGATGATCATGCGCGCCCGCCACGTCGAGGTGCAAATCTTGGGCGACAGCCACGGCGATATCTACCATCTGTATGAACGCGATTGTTCGGTGCAGCGCCGCAACCAAAAAGTCGTGGAACGCGCGCCTGCCCCATACCTGTCCGCAACCCAGCGCGAGCAGATTTGCAACCTCGGCAAGAGAATTTGCAAACATGTGAATTACGAATGCGCGGGCACCGTCGAATTCCTGATGGATATGGACAGCGGTAAGTTCTTTTTCATCGAAGTGAACCCCCGCGTGCAGGTCGAACACACCGTCACCGAGGAAGTCACAGGCATCGACATCGTGCGCGCACAAATCCTGATTGCCGAAGGGAAATCCCTGATCGAGGCCACGGGCGCCGCATCGCAATATGACGTGAAACTGGACGGCCACGCGCTGCAATGTCGCGTCACAACCGAAGACCCCAGCAACAACTTCATCCCTGATTATGGCCGCATTCAGATGTATCGCAGCGCCACGGGCATGGGCATTCGCCTTGACGGTGGCACCGCCTATTCGGGTGCAGTGATCACCCGCTATTACGACAGCCTGCTGACCAAAGTGACCGCATGGGCGCCCACCCCCGAGGCCGCGATTGCCCGCATGGACCGCGCCCTGCGCGAATTCCGTATTCGCGGCGTCAGCACCAACATCGCCTTTGTAGAAAACCTGCTGAAACACCCGACGTTCCTGAACAACGAATACCACACCAAGTTTATCGACGAGACGCCGGAGCTGTTCGACTTTAAGAAACGCCGTGACCGTGCGACGAAAATCCTGACCTATGTGGCGGATATTTCGGTGAACGGGCATCCTGAAACTGCCGGACGGCCCCTGCCCCATGCTGATCTCAAATTGCCCAAGCCGCCTGTGTCATTTGTGCAAAACGTCACCCCCGGGACGCGACAAATTCTGGATCAAGGTGGCCCCGAGGCCGTGGCCAATTGGATGCGCGACCAGCAGCAGCTTTTGATCACCGACACGACCATGCGCGACGGGCATCAGTCACTGCTAGCGACCCGTATGCGCTCGATTGATATGATCCGTGTTGCACCGACTTATGCCGCAAATATGTCGGGCTTGTTTTCTGTGGAATGTTGGGGTGGGGCTACGTTTGATGTGGCTTACCGTTTCTTGCAGGAATGCCCGTGGCAGCGCCTGCGCGACATCCGTGAAAAGATGCCAAACATCATGACGCAAATGCTTTTGCGCGCATCCAATGGCGTGGGTTACACTAACTATCCCGACAACGTTGTGCAGGAGTTCGTCCGTCAGGCAGCCGTTTCCGGCGTCGATGTGTTCCGCGTTTTCGACAGTCTGAACTGGGTCGAAAACATGCGCGTAGCAATGGACGCGGTGATTGATGCGAACAAGGTTTGCGAAGGCACGATTTGCTATACTGGCGATATGCTTGACCCGAACCGATCCAAGTATGACCTGAAATACTACATCGGCATGGCCAAAGAATTAGAAGCCGCGGGCGCGCATGTGCTGGGCCTGAAAGACATGGCGGGGCTGATGAAACACGGCACGGCCACGGCCCTGATTACCGCGCTTAAGGGCGAGGTCGGCCTGCCGATCCATTTCCACACGCATGACACAAGCGGGGCGGCGATCGCCACCGTTTTGGCAGCCAGCGCGGCAGGTGTTGATTGTATCGACGCGGCGATGGACAGCTTTTCGGGCAATACCTCGCAGCCGACGCTTGGGTCGATCGTCGAATCCCTGAAATCCACCGACCGTGACACGGGGCTGGATATCGGCGCGATCCGCGAGATTTCCAATTATTTCGAGCAGGTGCGCGGCCATTACGCGGCGTTCGAATCCGGCCTGCAAGCGCCCGCCTCCGAGGTGTATTTGCACGAAATGCCCGGCGGGCAGTTTACCAATCTCAAGGCGCAGGCGCGATCCTTGGGCCTTGAGGAGCGTTGGCACGCGGTCGCGCAGACCTACGCCGACGTGAACCAGATGTTTGGCGATATCGTCAAGGTCACGCCCTCGTCCAAAGTTGTCGGGGACATGGCGCTGATGATGGTCGCCCAAGGGCTGACCCGCGCACAGGTCGAAGACCCTAACACCGATGTGGCCTTTCCAGACAGTGTCATCGACATGATGCGTGGCAATCTTGGCCAACCTCCCGGCGGGTTTCCTGCCGGAATCGTCAAAAAGGTACTGAAGGGCGAAAAGCCAAATCTGGAACGGCCCGGCAAGCATTTGCCGCCCGCCAATCTGGACGCGGCGCGCAAGGAGTTGGCAACAAAATTCCCCGAGAGCAGCTTTGATGACGAGGATCTGAACGGATACATGATGTACCCCAAGGTGTTCACCGATTACGTGGCACGCCACGAAGCCTATGGCCCTGTGCGCACCCTGCCGACGCGGACATTCTTTTACGGCATGCAAGCGGGTGAGGAAATCACCGCTGAAATCGATCCCGGAAAAACGCTGGAAATCCGGCTGCAAGCGATGAGTGAAACCACCGAGGACGGCGAGGTGAAGGTGTTCTTTGAACTTAACGGCCAGCCGCGCACGATCCGTGTGCCCAACCGTTTGGTCAAGGCGACGACAGCCCAGCGCCCGAAAGCCAAGGCTGGCAACGACAGTCACATCGGCGCGCCAATGCCCGGCGTTGTGGCCAGTGTGGCGGCGGTTGTCGGTAAAGCGGTCAAAAAGGGCTACCTGTTGCTGACCATCGAAGCCATGAAGATGGAAACCGGCATCCACGCGGAACGCGACGCGGTCGTCAAAGCCGTGCATGTGGCGGCAGGTAGCCAGATTGACGCCAAAGACCTGCTGATCGAGTTAGAGTGAGCTAGAAAATGTGCCCTTTCTGATTAAAATTCTGTGCAGGCTTTTAATCCGTTTGGGGCGCTTGGCTTATTGCCACCGCCCTGCGAATCGCGCTGTTATGAGGGTCTCACTGCTTGAAAGGGCCTGATGATGCTTTACGCCTTACGAAACGCCCCGCCCTTGCGGCTTTGCCTTATGGCCCGGCGTCTTGACAGCAAGGCATCTCCTCACACGTTTGGGCATCTGGGCGCCCTCTCGTGGTGATCGGCGTGCAAAAGATCCTAGTTCTCACAGATTTGCACCTGCGCAGCCCCGGGGAAACGATTATCGGGCTGGACCCGTTCGCGCGGTTGCAAGTCGCACTTGATCACGCGCTAACCCATCACGGGGACGCGGCCGCACTCGTAGTGATGGGGGATCTGACGCATTCCGGCAAAGCGACTGAATATGCGCAATTGGTCAGGGCCCTGTGCGATCTGCCAATCCCCGTGATCCCAATGATCGGCAACCATGATGCGCGTGCAGGGTTTCGCGCCGCATTCCCCGACGCCCCCCACAGCGCAGGCGGCTTTGTGCAGGCGATCACGGATTTGCCGACGCACCGCCTGATTACGCTTGATACGCGATCCGACCTTGAGGGGCTGCGCGGCCACGCAGGCCAGTTTTGTGCGACACGTCAGGCCTTTCTACGCGATGCATTAGATGGTGCAGACGGACGCATTCCATTGGTCTTTGCACATCATCCACCAATGGACATAGGCCTGCCCGGAATGGACGGCATTCGCATTCTGGACGGTGCCGAGGCGATGATCACGTTGTTGGCGTCCCATCCGCGCGCGCATCTGTTCTGCGGCCATGTGCATCGCACGATTTCGGGAAGCACGGCTGGCATCCCCTTCACACTGTTCAAAAGCACCTGCCATCAAGCCCCACTGGACTTGCGCAGCCACGATTCTACGATTTCGGTCGATGAACCCGGCGCTTATGGCGTTCTTTTGCTGGCCCCTGACGGGGTGATCGCTCATTCCGAAGACGTGGGGCTAAATGCGCAGGTTTTCACCGGCAGCGCGGCGCTGCCCGACGCAACCCCCTAAGCGACGGCCCCCAACCCCTAAGCCATGGACCCCCACAGAAAAAGTCGCGTAAATTCTCAAATAGGGTCTTGCGGTGCCCCGCCCACAAATATAGATCAGCCACACGAAACGGATGCGGGCGTAGCTCAGGGGTAGAGCATAACCTTGCCAAGGTTAGGGTCGAGAGTTCGAATCTCTTCGCCCGCTCCATTTCGTAAATCCCGCCAGGTTAGTGGTCATCAATCGCCGCCGCGACAACGACGTCGGCTGACACGCGCAAATCGCGCAGGTGTCGCACGATTCGGATCGATTACGCATAGAGCGGGTGCGCCTTGAACGCAGCCATCTGTGCTGCGTCTTCGAATTCTCCGTAGACCACGAAATCAACCTTTGGGCCGGGGATGTCATCGGTTTGCAAATTGCGCCCGACCTCAAGCTTCAGGGCGTGCGGATTGCCCCGCAGGATATCAAGGCCCGCAAAAACGGTTTCGCGATCGCTTGGTTCACGCGCGGTGAAAAAGACAGTATGACGGATCATGCGTTAGCCTTTGATAATCGGCACATGTGGCCCTGCGGTTTCGGGCAGCACGCCTATCAGGCGCGGATCATCCGCGACTTCGACCTGACGGCGGATCGGGGTGAACCCGCTACGCATATAGAACCCAAGGGCGGCATGGTGGTCGATGGAACAGGTATGCACATGTAGACGGGTGATATCGCTTGCCCATGCCAACGCAATGACCTGCGCCATCATCCAGCGCCCAGCGCCCTGCCCGATCAGTGCGGGATCAAGGCCAAAATAAGCCAGCTCGCATGCGTCGTTTGTGCGGAAATCCAGCTCTAGCAGGCCCATATCAGCCCCGTCATGGGTCAACGCATAGATGTGCACATCGGGGTCATGGGTTGTGGTGATCAGGGTTTCGTCGGGCATCACAAGGCGTGAAAACCACAGCCAGTCATTCGCCCCGACACGGCGAAACAGCGCGCGATACCAGTCGGGATCTGGATCGGTCACACGACGCAGCGCCAATCCCGCCACGCCAGGCAAAAGGCGTGGCGGCGGGGGCGACAGCATTTCAAGGTGCGTCACAACCATCGCGATCTTACCTGCGGGCACATCTGTAAAGCCATCACTCAGGGTCATATCGCTGTCTTTCTGCATCGCGGGAACTTTGCCCTAGGCTGGCATGCACGCCACAGGGGTTCAATCGTGAAATCTGGTGACTTGGCGTGGTGACTTGCCACCCCTATAAGCAGCCCAAGTTAATACGGAGGACTCCATGCGGACCGCAAAAATCAGCCGAAAAACGGCAGAGACGGATATTTCAGTCGACGTGAATCTTGACGGGACCGGCAGCTATGACTGCCGAACGGGAGTCGGGTTCTTTGATCACATGCTTGATCAGCTTTCGCGCCACTCGCTGATTGATATCACCGCGCGCGCGACGGGCGATTTACACATTGATGACCACCACACAGTCGAGGACGTAGGCATTGCGCTGGGACAGGCGATAGCGCAGGCCTTGGGCGACAAAAAGGGCATCCGGCGTTATGGCGAGTGTCACTTGGCGATGGATGACGCGCAGGTGCGCTGTGCGCTTGATCTGTCCGCACGTCCTTACCTGATTTGCAACTTGGACCTGCCCACGGCCAAAATCGGTACGTTTGACACCGAATTGGTCCGCGAATTTTTCCAGGCCCTGGCGACACATGGCGGCATAACGCTGCACATTGATCGCCTGCACGGGTTTAACAGCCACCACATCGCCGAGGCCGCGTTCAAGGCCGTTGCGCGGGCGTTGCGCAGTGCGGTCGAGGTTGACCCACGCAAGGCGGATGCAGTTCCGTCAACCAAAGGCACGCTTTAGATTTCAGGACAGCCTGCGATCGCGGGTGGGGGAGAAGCCCCCGTCCATGGGAGCGGTCGGGCGCTGTCCGGCGTGCCGCCGGGCAAGACAAGAAAGCAACTAACACAATGAAAACCGTCCTCGTCGATTACGACTCCGGCAACCTACACTCTGCGCAAAAGGCGTTCGAACGCATGGCGCGCGAAGTGGACGGCGGCAATGTGATCGTATCAGGCCTGCCCGAAGTGATCGCGCAGGCTGACCGGATCGTGCTGCCCGGCGATGGGGCATTTCCCCATTGTCACGCGGAGTTGCACGGGATTTCGGGACTGGCTGAAGCGATCATCGAGGCCGTTCAAATCCGCGCAGTGCCGTTCTTTGGGATTTGTGTAGGCATGCAAATGCTCGCGACGCTCGGACGCGAATATCAGGACACCCCCGGTTTTGGCTGGATCGACGGGACGATTGACAAGATCACACCAAATGACGCCACCATGCCCGTGCCGCACATGGGCTGGAACGATCTGGTCATTGATACACCCCACCCTATGCTAAATGGGATTGAAACGGGCGATCACACCTATTTCGTGCATTCCTACGCGATGCAAGTGACCGACCCCGCCCAGCGCCTCGCACATTGTGATTATGGCGGTGATGTCACTGCGATTGTAGGGCGCGACAACATCATCGGCGCGCAGTTCCATCCCGAGAAAAGCCAGTCCGCTGGCCTGCGGATGATTGCAAATTTCCTGACATGGAAACCCTAGAGGCGGGTCAAAACACCCGCCCCCAAGGCCATTTCTATTTCTTACTGGCGTGTCCAGGTGCCGCCATCACGGCAAAAGCCCAGCACGCAGCCCGACACCGACAGGATGTCTCCCGATAGCTGAAGGCGCGAACTGTAGGTCTTGTCGCGGTCCGGTGACCAGACTTTGCCCCGATATTCCCCGTCACCACGGGCAACTGTTTCAGAAATGATCTGTCGGCCTATATTGGGCGAGGACATTTCATCGCCGTTGGTATCAAACGAGCGGATCAATGTGCCACAAAGCGCCAAACCGCACGGTGCCACCTGAATTAGGCCGGAATTGCCGTTATCATCAGGCACCGTTCGCCATGTGCCCTCGAGCGGATCAGCAAATGCTGCGCCTGCCATGCCGATCGCGGCAACCATTCCTAGAATAATCTTCTTCATCTCTGTCTCCTCCCAAAAGAACTAGCGTGACATTGCACAGCATGGCCGATTCTGCGCAAGTCTAACGTAGGGTCGCGTTGCATCCGGCCCGCCAGCGTGCATAAACACAGCCAATAACTGCACGAAGGGCCACGTTAATGATCCTCTACCCCGCGATTGATCTCAAAGACGGCCAAGCCGTGCGGCTTGTGCATGGGGACATGGACCAGACAACCGTTTTCAACGATGATCCCGCAGCCCAGGCGCGCGCCTTTGTGGATGCAGGCTGCGAATGGCTGCACCTTGTCGATCTGAACGGGGCATTTGCTGGCGAACCCGTGAACGCCGCCCCCGTCGAGGCCATTTTGGCCGCCTGCCCTGTCCCTGCCCAACTGGGCGGCGGTATCCGCGATATGGCAACAATCGAACGCTGGCTGACACGCGGGCTGGCGCGCGTGATCCTTGGGACTGTCGCCGTGGAAAACCCAAAGCTTGTCCGCGAGGCTGCCGCTGCCTTTCCCGGCCAGGTCGCCGTCGGGATTGATGCGCGCAACGGCTTCGTGGCGACCAAAGGCTGGGCGACAGAAACCGATATACAGGTCACAGACTTGGCGAAATCATTCGAGGACGCAGGCGTGGCCGCGATCATCTACACCGACATCCTGCGAGACGGCGCGATGAAAGGCCCCAATATCACCGCGACCGAGGCGCTGGCCCGCGCTGTCAACATCCCCGTCATCGCATCGGGGGGGGTTTCGTCGTTGGGCGATCTGGCCGCCCTGCGCGACACAGGCGTGATCGCCGGCGCGATATCGGGGCGCGCGCTTTATGATGGGGCGATCGACCTTGCACAGGCCCTCGCAGCGTTGCGCTAGCCTGAATTGACTTAAACGTATCTGGTTTGTGCGTTATACTCCGAGTCCTGCGGAAGCCGAATTTGATGGCTTGACGGCTGGGCTTGGA
>CALAGN010000099.1 GCA_937891785.1 uncultured Octadecabacter sp. | reverse complement strand
TGTAGGCAGTTCTACGAGTGTGTTTTAACGATTATATTTTAATTAGATTGAAACCACGGCACGCATTGCCTGCTGACCTAAAAAAGCGCACCATCGCACCTCGAACAGGCCACCCAAGCAGCGTCTTAAACGCATTGTCATTTCGTGTTGCGGCGCAATTGTTGCCAGCATACCTGTGGCTAATTGGTGCCCGTGCGAAAGCTTCTCCAAACGCGGATATTTGGGACCTTCGGCGAAACTGGTCGCAGCTGCGCCAATCGCTAAAGCAGAAAATCACAACTGGAACGTATCTTTTTGCGCCATTGCAGCGGACAGCGCATGCAACAGGACCAGCCTATTCTTGCAGCGCGCAGGATGCACCTGTTCTTAGTTGCCCGCTCAGCCCGCTGATTGGCGCGTTCCACCTGTATAAGCTTGACTGCTTGGTGACGCAAAAGCACCCGCGCTGTTTTTACATCCGGTACATGGATGACATCCTGATTTTAGCCCCAAGCCGTTGGCAGTTGCGCCGTGCAATCGCCACGATGAATGGCGTGCTGGAAGAGCTTGGGCTGGAACAACACCCGGACAAAACGACCATCGGCCCTGTGGCACGTGGTTTTGATTTTCTGGGCTACACCTATTCTCCTGCGGGCCTTGGGCTTGCAGAGAAGACGATCCGCAATCATCGGATCAAACTGACCCGGCTTTATGAGCGGTATCACAGACAGTTGCGGGCCTACCGCAGTGGCTGGATAGGGCGGTCTACCATACTGCGCACCCATGACGGTGCGCAGGCTTATTTAAACCCACGGCCAGTAATCACATCGCATGACGACATCACGCGCTTGCTTGAGGCCTACCAAAGGCGGTTCACCGCTTGGGCCTCAGGAGGGCTTAAAACATGCGAAACATTTTATCGGCTGCCATAACCGCGGCGCTATTGGCGTCGCCGCAGGTGGCGCGGAGTCTACCGGCGGCCGCGATATACCACCACGACCAACTGGGCGGAACCTGCTGGATACAAAGAAGATCAACAGGTACAACGGGCTCCGCATACGTCGGAATCACTGCTGATTGGGAAGGACGACACTGGAGAGCTTTCGCGACATCAGGTAATGTCAATTTGTCGCAAGACCTCGCGTACGAATGGCGCGATGGACAAATCAAATATAGTGATTACCCTGCGGTGTCGGCGGACATCCTCGCGGGGTGCCTCCCCGGAGTAACCGCAGACAACATAAATATAGAATATCAGCGCGGCGCCGACGCAGATACATTTGCGGATCAAGAATACATGGGGTTCTCCTTTACAATAACTGGCAGTGCCGAAGACGACGGGTATTATCCATTTTTCATAGGCGTCGCCCCCGCGCCGCCCACACCGGCGCAAACACCAGAACAGATTGCGGGATATATGCAAAACCGCGCAACCCAAACCATTGCGGCCCAACCTGACCTGATCGGCTTTCTTTCGGGTGCATCCACGGGCAGCTTCAGCGCCGATGTGACCCAAAGCAACGGCAACTTCGACTTTGCCACATCGGGTGATCGGCCCGTATGGGCCACGCTGCAGGGCAGCTGGTCAGAGTTTGGAACGACTGAGAGTAGCTATTTCTTTGGCGCAGTCGGCGCGCACACGCAGGTGTCGCCGGATGCATTGGTCGGCATCATGTTTGAGTTCGACAGACTAACCCAAACTGATGGCGCAACATCTGTCGAAGGGGACGGCTATCTTGTGGGTCCTTACTTTGTTGCCAAACTGCCTAACCAGCCGCTGTTCATCGAAGGGCGGTTGCTGACGGGTCAAACTGAGAACCAGGTCAGTGTTGTTGGCGCAGCGACTGAGACCTTTGATACGCAGCGAACATTCGCGTCGATCAAAGTGGCTGGCCAGCTCAACTATGGTGAATTGGTTCTGACGCCAAGCTTGACGGCCACCCATCTACGGGATGCACAGGACGCCTTTGTGGATACCCTAGGCAATACTGTTGCTGCGCAAGGCATTGAGGTCACCAGTGTGGCAGCAGGCATAAACTTCGCCCAGCCAGTGTCCTTGCCCAACGCAGAGTTGATGCTGACCGGGGGTATCTCGGGCATTTGGTCCAGCAGCGAAGGCACAGAGTTCGCATCCTCAGCGGCCCCCACCACCGATGGGCAGCGCGCGCGGATCACGCTTGGCGCGAGCCACACGCTGCCAAACGGTGTTGTTCTAAGTGCTGGGACTTTCTACGACGGGATCGGCCTGAGTGGCTATGAGAGCTACGGGCTTGATCTCGGGGTTCAGATGCAGTTCTAACACCGCCCACTTTGGCTTTATTTGAAGAAAGGGGCGCAGCGAAATCTGCGCCCCTTGCTCGTTCGAAGGGCCCAAAACGTCAAAACCCGTCAGCTACCGACGCTATCACGTGGCAAAACCAACGAATGTCCGCCCTAGGCAAGCCGCAACGCAGCGCTGGGGAGCGCTGCGTTAGCGTGACCAAGGTCCGGTTAGGGCCGTTAACAATGCACTCTAGTTGAACAACATTTAGCGCTTGCACGATCCCTCTAGTGATTTAACATTTCGACGCATGGATTTGATTTACCCAATAAGTTTGGTGGGCCACAATGAGTGGATGGAAAGCCGATAGATACTTGGACTGGCGCGTGGCGACGTCACTACCCGCGATGGTGAAGCGCTCGAAATCTGGCGTGTCGTAGCATATGACCCCGAAGCTGATTACGAGGGTGGGCGGTATGAAACTCAACATCCCTAACAATGCCATGTCATCAGAAAGCAACTGGGGGAAACCCTGATCAACCCCGTGGTACCGACAAAACCTTCGCCATGCTGATGAAGAGGCTGCGCACAGTCATCACGGACAAGAAGATCACAATGCACGCCCTCCAGCACCGGATGAAGGACGAGCTGCGCAACTCTGGCTGTCCTGAGAACCTGTCGATGGAAATACTCGGTCGCGCCCAAGGCAGTGTCGCTGCCAACTATGGCTCGGGCTATGCCATCGACGTCATGCGGGAGGCGTTGGTGAACGTGTGGGGGGGAGTGATGGGCCTTGGGTGACTATCGGCGGCGGCTTCAACCGCCCATTGTGTTGATTGCCGCATCTCGGCTCAAATTACCTTAGCGTGGACGAATGTGCTAGTGATCTC
>CALAGN010000098.1 GCA_937891785.1 uncultured Octadecabacter sp. | reverse complement strand
GCGAATTCAGCCATGACTATCTTTATTGTGATATCGCGGCAGCACGCATCGCTGAAGCACTGCCTGATGTGCGGCTTATGACCATTTTGCGCCAACCAATGGAGCGCGCACTGTCCGAGTTCAGGTTCTTGCAACGCTCAGGGCTGGTGGGGGCGAATTTCGAAACCGCCGTCGCGGGACATCGCTACGATATCGTCACCAAAGGCCTCTATGGATCAGCCCTGCGGCCCTATTGGGCGCGATTCCCGTCCAATAGGATCGCAACATTCGTCTATGATGATCTTTTGACCGACGCCAAGGGGTTCGCAAACACCGTCTTTGCCTTTCTCGGGGTTCCCGTCCTGACAGCGCTGCCGATCGCGGGGCGCGTGAATGCCCAGAGCGCGGCCCGCGCACCGCGCTTGGCGCGACTGGCCAAGCGCGGTGCGCGGGCTGCGCGCGATATGGGGCTGTCCGGATTGGTCGGGCGGATCAAACGGCACCCGCTGGCTCTGCGGCTGCTTTACAAGCCCGCGCCAAACGCTCCCGTTGTCATCCCGCGTCGTCTTTATGATGAATTGGCGGAGGTGTTCACCGCAGATTTGCACGATCTTGAAACCTTGACGGGGCGTCGTTTTCCAACACTCGCGATGACGCATTTCGATACCAATCGCGTGACGTTGATATGACTGATCTGGCAATCAACGGGCGGTTCCTGACCCGCCCAGCGCGCGGTGTTAACAGGGTCGCGAGCGAGTTGATCTTGGCGCTGGTGCGCTTGCGCGACGCGGGTGATCCCGCAGCCCCCATACGGTTGCGCGTTTTGGTGCCTGACGGGATTCTGATGGATCAGATCAGCGACCCCATCGCGCCCTATATCACCCCTGCCCGAACAGGTGGTGGCAATCGCTGGGAACAGACGACGTTGCCCCGTGCGGCAGGCAACGCGGTCTTGTTCAATCCATGCAATGTTGGTCCGTTGGTCCGGCGCCGCCAAGTGACGTTGATCCACGACGCTCAGGTCTACACCGCGCCCGAAAGCTATGGGTGGGGGTTTCGCTTGTGGTATCATTTTGCCCTACCGGTTCTGGCCCGCAGATCGGCAGGGCTGGCAACTGTGTCACAAACATCGCGTGACGAACTGGAGCGGTTGGGGGTGTTTCCGGCTGGAAAGGCGCAGGTCTTGCCCAACGGTGCCGACCACATCTTGCGGACAGGCACAGACACAAGCGTTCTGGCGCGACACGGACTGGCGCGCCATGGCTATGCGATGACCATCGGCAGCCTTGCGCCACACAAGAACATCGCCACCGCCATTCACGCGACAAAGGCCGCAGGGCTGCCGCTGGTGGTCGCAGGCGGTGCCCGCGCCGCAGTGTTCCAAAGCGCCAACCTGCCAAAGTCCGCACATGTCAGTTATTTGGGCCGCGTGTCGGACGGCGAATTGCGCGCCCTTTACGAAAACGCGACCGCGTTGATATTTCCATCGTTGCACGAGGGGTTCGGGCTGCCGCCGCTTGAAGCAATGCACTGTGGTTGCCCTGTTATCGCATCAGATATTCCAACCCTGCGCGACGTCTGTTCTGACGCTGCTTTGGCATCACAGCCGATGGACGTCGCGGGGTTTGCCCAGCACTTGCGCGACCTTACGGATCGTCCGGCACTGCGGGCACAACAAGTGCAGCGCGGGCACGAACGCGCAGCGCTTTATACTTGGGAGAGATCGGCGCGCGCCTTGATGGAATTGGTCGCGTCACTTTGATACGCGGCCAGGTTTTCGGCTCGCTTTTGCGAGCCTTCCGCGCGCAGGGCAGACAGCAATGCGCCAGCGACCATCAGCGGCAAAAACCCGATCGACGGGGCCGCGAAACTATGCGCCGTAAACCCTGCGCCAAACACAAAGAAAACCATCAACTGTCCGGCAATCGCCAGTTTTTGTATGTCGAAATCGCCATAGGTTTTTGCCTGAGCGGCGATCCGTCTTAGCCGCATGACCAACCCGATCCAGAACGTCAGGATCAACGCCAATCCAACCAGACCCGTTTGCGCCAGAAACATCAGGTAGGTATTGTGCGCATTGCCAACACCGATCTCGCGTTCGCCCGAGTCTGTCAGAATGCGCAGGACGCCCGGAATTTCGGAATAGGTGGTGCTATGGCGTTGATCGGTCCAGCGCATCATACCCATCCCCAGAATTGGGCTTTGCACGAACTTCTTGAGCGCAATCGTCCAAAGATAAAGCCGCACAGTGATGTTATTGAATTGCCGGTTCTCAAGCTCTTCAGAAAACGGGACCGGATCGTCCGCCTCGATCACGAAGCGCACGGCGGTGTTCGCGGCGACCATCGTTCGAGGATCACTGATGGCGGCGATCTTGGCGGCAAGGCGTGGGTTGGTGGCTTGTAATACTGGCGGCCCAGCCGTGACCGCCACAACCGCCAAGGCACAAGCCGCAAAGATAACACGCGGCACAAGAATGCGACCAGCATAATACAGAGCCAACGCTAGAACGACACCAAGCAGTGCGGTGCGTGAATTGGTCGACAAAAGCCCAAGCAGACCTGTACCAGCCAACAGCATATCCCAATGGCTGGCCCCTAGTCCCGCTGGCAGGATACGCGCGATGAAATACAAAGCGACATAGGCAAAGAAATAGCCGGCAGAATGGTGACTGGACATTAACAGCACCACCCCTTCGCGCCGCAACAACACGTCCGGTAACACCCCCGTTGCATTGGCTGCTACCGCGAGCAGGGTCACAGCCGCAAAGATGCGAAAAATCATGTCAATTGCGCGCAACGTTGCGTGCCTGACTGACAGGGCCATCAGGGTCACGAACGGGATATACGTCAGAAATATTCGTCCTTTGCCCGCATAAAACGCAGGGTTCACAAGTTCTTGTAAGGTGACCGCGCCGCAAATTATGGCGTAGGCCAGCCAGAACAACAGGTTGATCAGCAACACGATCACCAGCCGATCAAGGTGCGTCCGTCCCATCACCAGCATCGCGGCAGGCGGCAGGCCCACGGCAATCGCTAGCATCGCAACAGGACCGATTGCGCTTAGGAAGACGGCGGCGGCAATAAGGCAAACGAACACCAGTTGATAGCTGGCTTCGATCCGATCATCGGCGGGGTTTGTAATAGCCCTCAAGGGTCATCGCCCAGCCTGGGCGGCGCGGCGTAACCAAAGCGGTTGATCAGATAGCTTTCGCGCCGAGCTACTAAATCACGACTGGCGTCATCGTAAAAGCGGCGCCAATCGCGCGTCCTGTTCGACGTATTCGTGCGCTCCAGCGCGCGCAGGTTGTCGGCGTCCAATTCGGGACGGCCCAGCTGGGCGAAAATGCTGGCTAGTCCGACTTCCATGTCTTCGTTGCGCACAAAGATATCGACAAAGCAGGCGTCGTCGATTTGCGCAGGGGTAAGCCCACGTCGCTCAAGCAAATGTCTTGAGCGACGGCAAAACACTTTGATAAAGCGCGTCGTCATCAACCCATAGATGCGCGCCGCAGGATGGAACGACAGTTCTTCTTGTATGTCCATGAACCAGGCCGGATCCTGCGTTCGCGCGAGCCATTCGCGAAATGCCCCCACATCGGACGGATCGCGATAGAGGCGCGCCCATCCCTTGGTGTCCATCTTCAGCAGGTTTGCGTAATTTCGCAGGGCACGCAAAGAGTAACGACCCCACCCTAACCTGCTGAAATCGCGCTGTGTTGTCGTGTGCCACAACTGCCCGTGCTGACCACACCCATAGGTGAACAGCGAAACATACCAATCCCAAGGATCGCGCACCGACCCAATCTTGAGCCGGGCATCATTCATCACCCAAAGTGGCGGCGCGTTGTGCTTGCCGGCCTTATGCCCATCGAAATGGGTTTCCAGAACGCGCCTTATATGGCTGCATCCGGTTTTTTGAAGCTCTGAAAATACCAGTTCGTCTGAAACATACATTGCTGGGTCTCGACCGGATAGTGTCAGGTTGCGCAGTGGGTATTACACGGGATAGTTGTATTACACACTGACAGGCTGGAGGCGGTTATGCTACAAAGAACCTTGACGGCTTTCGGTCTGCGCGTTGCCGGTGCAGTCATCTGGCTCGGCTATGCGTTTTGGCTCGCACGGGCCCTCAGCGCCGAGGACTTTGGCGTCACGTTCTACATCATCACGATGGCCACATTGGGTGCGGGGTTGGTCGCATCGGGCTATGCATCCGCAATGCTGCGGCTGGGCGCACCCGCTTGGTCGCAGGGCCGTATCGCTGATGGGGTGGATGGCTCTTGCTCCAACCAGCGTCGCGATGCGCTATACTGCA
>CALAGN010000097.1 GCA_937891785.1 uncultured Octadecabacter sp. | reverse complement strand
TATCACGCTGGATTCATACAGTGAATCCCTACAACCGATTTGTGCAACAAAGCCATTGCTTGTCCATATCGGTTAATTAACCAAGTATTTTTACATCATTCAGATTTGAATAAATTAGGGGCGGAATAAAATGGCCGGATGCACTAATACAACAACTCTGAACATTACATTTACGGGTGTCAGTGGTGAGGTCGGTGCAGGAACGGACGCCGAAGGGGATATTGTTGCTGTTGGCAATGCGAAGGGGAGCCTTTTTGGGATAGATGCGACTGTTCTTGGGCGCTATGATTCCGGGGACGGAGCCACTGCAGCCGTGCGAACTGATTTACTATCCGCTAAGGGGGGGCTTGGCTATGTATGGGGATATCACGGCTTCTCTGGGATCGGCAAATGGCTGACCTACTACAACTCTGAACGCCCACATTCGACCCACGGCATATTGACCCCAGATGAGGCCTATGTCAGCAAACAGAACCAATTAGATTGGCAGCCTAAATGAAACCCTGATCCATCTTAACAAGGCTGCAAACTGGTCGAAAAACTAGGACCACCTCTTCCCGTACTGGTCCTCCAAAGCGCGCAATCGCTTCGCGTCAGAAGGTTCCATCCCGCCATACTTCGATTTGTATTTGTAGAACGTCGCTGAACTGATCCCGTGCCTCCGACATACATCGGCGGTCTTCTCACCAGATTCCTGCTCTTTGATAATCCCAATGATCTATTCGTCTGTAAATCGTGCCTTCATTTGTCCGTCCTTTTGTTGGGCTGACTGTACACAAATCTGGAGGAGTTTTAGGGGCGCAGGTCAATCCGGACGACGACAAACCAACGGCATTGACGGTTACTATATGAGCCGCGCCTTCTTGCAACTTCAGCGCATAACAAAGGGGTCCGGTATTGGCTCATCGCTGGTCCGCAGCCACACGGCTTTGACCTTGGTGTAATCAAGTGCGGCTTGCAGCCCGCCTTCGCGCCCATGCCCGCTTAAGCCGTGGCCGCCAAACGGTACCATCGGACTCACGGCGCGATAGGTGTTGACCCAGACAATCCCAGCCCGCAGCCTTCGGATCATGCGATGCGCGCGCGTCAGATCGCGCGTGAATACGCCCGACGCCAGACCATACGTCGTATCATTGGCAAGTCTCAACGCGTCTTCCTCGGTATCAAAACCAAGAACCGACAGAACGGGCCCAAAGAATTCTTGCGTCAGGCAAGGTGCGTCTGGGGCATCCGAACAGTCAAGAATTGTCGGCGGGAAATAGTTGCCATCTCGCTTGAGCGGCGCGCCGCCAGCGACAACAACTGCCCCGACCGCAACCGAACGCGCGATCAGATCAACGGCGTTGTCACGCTGCCCTATCGTGCAAAGCGGGCCGACTTCGGTGGCGACGTCATCCGGTGCGCCGATCACCACATCAGCCGCCTTTGCGATAAGTTTGGCAAGAAAGGCATCCTTGATCTTGTTAGAGATGATCAACCGCGATCCGGCAACACAACTTTGGCCTGTCGCCGCAAAAATACCTGACACCTGCGCATTCACGGCACTGTCAATGTCAGCGTCTTCAAACACGATGAACGGGGACTTTCCGCCAAGCTCAAGCGAGGTTGAGGCAAGGTTTTCGGCCGAATTCCGCACGATATGGCGCGCGGTTTCAGGCCCGCCCGTAAATGCGATATGATCCACCTTGGGGTGGCTTGTAAGAACCGCGCCGCAGTCGGCCCCAAAGCCGGTAATGACATTCAAAACGCCCTTTGGAAATCCGGCCCGATCAAAGATCCGCGCAAATTCCAGCATCGGCGCGGGCGCGTCTTCCGAGGCTTTCAAAACCACCGTGCAGCCAGCAGCAAGGGCTGGGCCAATCTTTACAGCCGACAGGAACAATTGCGAATTCCACGGAACGATCGCGGCGACGACGCCAACAGGCTCGCGGCGCAACCAGACCTCCATGTCAGGCTTGTCGATTGGTAAATGCGCGCCTTCGATCTTGTCAGCCAGCCCCGCATAATAGCGGTAGAAGTCTGCAACATAAGCGATTTGCGCCGATGTCTCGCGGATGATTTTGCCGGTGTCACGCGTTTCCAGCTTAGCCAGTATTTCTGCGTTTTCGGCGATAAGGTCAGCGAGACGCGTCAGCAGTTTGCCGCGCCCCGTGGCTGTCATGTTTGCCCAGTCCGGCGCAAAAAATGCACGCTCGGCAGCCTCGACGGCGCGGTTCACATCGTCGCGGCGCGCCTCGGGCATAAGCGCCCAAACTTGCCCTGTGGCCGGATCACGGCTCTCAAATTGGGCGGAGCCATCCGAGAAATCGCCGTCGATGTATTGTTGGAATTTCTGCATTGTTTTCCCTTTAGGCAAACGCTGGCATGACGTCGTTGATGAACCGCAACAACGAAGCTTTCTTGCGCTCAAAGCTCATCCCGCTGTCGATCCAGAACGAATACTCATCATAGCCCATGTCCGCATAAGTCTTTATCCGCGCGATCGCGTCGCTTGGTGACGCGATCACATTGTCACGCAACATGGCCTCGGCGGTGTAAAAAGGATGCGCGGCGATGTCTTGCGCTGTCAACGGCTCGATCCGGCCCTGACTGACTTTGCGTTCGTTCTTAAACCACGCTCCAAAATTGCAGTAAAAGCTGTTGATCTCTTCGGCAGCCTGCTGTGCATCCGCGATGTCAGCCGCGACGTAAGTGTGGTTCAGCAGCATAATCTCGGGGCGCGGCACATCAGGGAACTTGGCGCAGGACGCATTGAATACCTCCATCAATTTGGTGATTTCGGCGTCGCCTTGCCAAAGCGGTGTCACCTGCACGTTGCAGCCATTTGATACTGCAAACTCGTGGCTGTTCGGGTCACGCGCGCCCACCCAGATCGGCGGGCCACCCGCTTGAATTGGCTTGGGGGAAGATGTCGTCGCGGGGAACGAGTGAAACGTGCCTTCGTGGGCATAATCACCTTCCCAAAGACCCCGAATGGCAGGGATAAGCTCGCGCATGCGTTGGCCCGCGTCCCAAGCGTCAAGCCCTGGCATCATGCGTTCATACTCGTAGGAATATGCGCCGCGTGCGATGCCAAGCTCGAGACGGCCATTGGTGATGATATCGGTCATCGCCGCTTCGCCTGCCAAGCGGATCGGGTGCCAAAACGGAGCAATCACCGTGCCGGTTCCGAGGCGCACATGTTTGGTTTGGCGCGCCAGATCAACAAGGTTTAGGAACGGGTTCGGCGCGACGGTAAAGTCCATGCCGTGGTGCTCGCCCGTCCAGACCGCATACATGCCACCAGCATCCGCGATCTTGGCCAGTTCGACAAACTCGTCATAAAGCTGCTTTTGGTCCTGATCCGCAGACAGCCGCTCCATATGAGCAAAAAGGGAAAACCGCATGTCTCTAACTCTCTTTTGAAATTTGGCGCACTTCGCCAGTGTTCTGGTTGCCATAGTAAATGCCAAAGTTACCAAGTCGGCTTTCAGCGGCAAATCGTTCCAGCATCGTCATGATAGCCGGATCAGAAATGTCATCGAAGGCCGCAGCAGCCATTGGCACAAACACGCCTTTCGAAGGCTCGCCTTCAGCCGTCTGGCAAAGAAACGAAATATGTTGGCGTTGGCGCTTCACGTCCTCAAACACCGAGTAGACAAACCCCGGTTTGGCCTGCAGCCCAGTCGAGGCAATGAGTTGCGTCAAAGCCGCCGACGCACCTTCGCTTTTCACTTTTTGTTCAGGCAGCGCCATACCGCCACTGCCATCATCAATCAGCAAAATCTCCCCGTTCCGCTCGATCAACGCGGACACGACCAAATTGGAGCTGGGCTCAATGGCCTCTGCTGCCGTGGTTGGCGTCACGTAAGCGCCGCGCGAATAGCCAAGGCCGGGTGCGGCAGTCGAGTCGAACCCCTCGACTTGGCCGATCAGGATGGTGTGATCCCCTGCATCGACAGTTTTGTGCATTCGGCAGTCAAACCACGCCGTGACATCTGCGAGAATCGGCGCGCCGTTTGGCCCCTTGTGCCAGCTTACTGCGGCAAACCTGTCTTCTGCGGGCCGCGCAAACGTGTTGGATACGTCGATCTGGTTTTCGGCAAGAACGTTCACAGCAAACCCCCTTGCCTTCACCAAGGAATCATAATTTCTTGATGTATTCGCGACGCAGACGAGCACCATCGGCGGATCAAGCGACACTGATGAGAACGAGTTTGCCGTGAAACCGAGTGGCGCACCGTTTTCATCAAGGGCCGTCACAACTGTGACGCCGGTCATGAAGGTTCCAAAAGCACTTCGCAGTGCGCGCGGGTCAATTTCCATCATAACAACTCCTTTTGGGTTTCCGGTTGTTTGAGCCACGTGAGAAGACATTCATTCACCTGATCAGCCGCCGTGAGATTGGCCATATGCCCGTGCCCTTTGATCACCATGGCGCGCCCGTTCTGCGCGCGTGTCGCCATCGCAACAGACATTTCGGCGGTCGAGTTGCGGTCGCCGTCTCCTGTGAGGGCGAGAAATGGGCAAGTAACACGCGAGAGTTGATCCGCGTAAACCTTGTCACCGTGGGCAAAGGCGGCATAGGCCGTTCCATAGCCAGCACGATCAACTGCGTTGAGCCAACTGGTAACCTGCGCGCGGTTTGCGCCGTCAGCGGCTGAGGTGCCAAACCAGCGCGCCAACGGCGTTTGGATGTCTAACTGTCCCGACTGCCCCGCACAAATTTCTGCCGCCCGTGCAACAACTGCGGCGCTGGCCGCATCGTCACGAAGATAGACACCGTTCAACAGGGCAACGCGGCGGGTCATGTCAGGATGCGTCACCGCATAGCCTGCCACGATCAGCGCGCCCATGGAATGCCCCGCAAGGTTAACACGCCCGAGATTTAGCGAAGAGATCACATCGTGACACCAGGCAACAAAATCACGCAACGCGCTGCCTTGTGGCAATGGGCCACTACCACCATGTCCGGGCAGATCTACTGCGATGACACGATAGTCGCGCTGCAATGCTTCCAATTGCGGGCCCCAAGCCGCCGATTGCATGCCAACACCGTGGAGCAAAACCAGAGGCTCGCCAGCACCTTGCGCGCGGAATGCGACCGTTGCGCCAGACTTAGACAGTTGCAGGGTTTTCAACGTCATGGCCCAGTTCCTTGAGGTCTTGATAGCGGTCGCCGATCCGGTGATGTGGACGACCACCGATTGAAGCGCCAAGTGCGATGAGGATTTCATCTGCCGCAGGCGCGTCGGCCACCGATGTCTGGATCGTCAGATAGTGGGACCTGCGCCCGCCATCGTGTTTGTCCATCAGCGGGATCATCAGCGGTGCGTTCGCGGGGCCGCGCGTGTTGCAGAACGACAGGTATGACTTTGCGCCGACAGCATTGCGATAGTGATTGCCAAAGTGAAGGGTGTGGATCAGCGCCGAGGCATGTTCAATCTCGCCATTCAGCCCAACAATTGCCGCCTTGCCATAGCCTTCGACTTTGTCACCGCCACCTACGGCATCCAGCACCATTTGTGTCAGCATCTCACCAAGGGCCGGGGCGCAATCGCGAATAGCTGGCGACAGATCTTCAACAAAGCCCAGACCAGCCCAAGGGTTGCGGATGACGGCCATAGCCGCAATCAAAACCAGAGGTTTCTCTGCGGCTTTGCCCCCTTCAATCAACGTGTTTTCAACGTGGAGTAGCGTCTTTCTGATTTCAACGGGCATGGGTGGCTTCCTTTGGGTGATCGAATTCTCCAACAACATGGTATACCATAATACCATATGTCAATCTTGCTTGAAGACGGCCCAGCGTAACAGTATAAAACGCGCATGAATATTGAGAAGTCCAACTTGTCGAAGATCGAGCGTGCGCCACAAACCCTGCGCGATATCGTCCAAGACCGGATGCGCACGGCGATCATCGAAGGGCACTTCGCGCCTGGCGAGCGTTTGGTTGAAAGGCCGTTGTGCGACCAGCTTGGCGTGAGCCGCACGGTTATTCGCGAAACCATTCGCTATCTGGAAGCCGAAGGGCTGGTTGAGGTCATCCCGAACCGCGGTCCGATTGTCGCGTTGCTTGACTGGGATCAAGCCGCGCAAATCTATGACATTCGCAAACAGCTGGAAAGCTCCGCTGCTGCCGTTTGCGCGCAGTGCCATAGCGGCGACTTCCCCAAGCGGTTGCGCGATGCTTTGTCTGCGCTCAACGCTACGATGAACGATTCCGAATGGATCGGTGTCATGCAGGCGACCACACGGTTTTACGAGATCATCTTTAAGGAAGCAGGTCATGCCATCGCTTGGGAGATCGTGCAGCGTTTGAATGGCCGGATCAGCCGATTACGCGTCCTAACGCTGTCAGCAAAAGACAGACCAAGGCCGGGCATCAGCCATATGACCGCGATCAATGAGGCTATCCTCAGCCGGGACGCCGAGGCGGCGCGGGCCGCCGTGCAAGCCCATATCCTTGATGCGTCCTCGATTGCGAAACGTTTTTTGCGTGATGAAAAAGAGAAGGCGGTCAACGATGTCTAAGGGCTACTGGATTGCGTTTGTTACCGTGACTGACCCCGACGCCTATGATGGCTACCAAAAACTGGCCCCCGAAGCATTTGCCAAATACGGCGCGCGCTTCCTTGCGCGTGGCGGTGACGCGACACCGCTTGAGGGCGAAACGTGGCAGCGGCACGTTGTCGTTGAGTTTGAAAGCAAAGAGCAGGCTTTGGCGTGCTACAATTCCCCGCAATATCAGGCCGCGCGTCGTCAACGGACGGGCGCTTGCACTGCCAACATCGTCATCGTTGATGGCTTGCCTGAAACGCAACCTCCACTCACAAGAACGCCACTATGAATGCATTTGACGCAGATCTCTTCCTTGACGGTTTGGAACAACGCAAGGCGACGCTTGGCGCTGAATATGTCGAAAAGAACCTCGCCGCCGCGGATGAGTTTACGTAACCGTTTCAAGAGGCCATGACCGCATGATGCTTGGGGTTTGGCTGGGGCGATGGCATAATCGACGCTAAGACCCGCTTGATGATGAGCCTGTCTATGATCAGCGCTCTGGGGGAAAAGACAGTGTAGGAACTGCATTGCCGCGGCGCGCTTGACAGCGGCGTAACCAGAGAAGATGGCCGCGCAACCATCCTCGTCATAGCGATATACTGCGGCTCACCACAGGACCTCGAGTACTTCCGCGCCGCGCGACAAGTATTTGATGAAAACAGCCACGACTGAGGTTCTTTTGAGTACCGTCATTCGAGCGCGGCGCAGCATTCGGCACCATGGGTAGGACGCAAGAAAACGCCCGCTGCAAGATGCACCAAAGCATTTAGTCCATGTGAAATTGTAACGGCAATAAGTACGGAAACGACGTGCTGGGATCGACGTCTATTTTCATGATTGGTCCCATCATTTCACCCCACTTGGCGTTGATTGGGCAGTCTTTGAGGTGGGCAATCGCGGCGTCCAAATCGTCCGTTTCGAAATACCCGAACAGCGTCAGACCATGGCGGAAGATATTATAGTTTCGAATGCCTGCTGTGCGCAGCGTCCCCAACATTTCGGGCCAGATTTCATCGTGGCGTTTTTTATATTCGTCCTCGTAGCCCGGGCGAACGCCCAAAACCCATGCGTAACTCGCCATTACTGGCCTCCTTTCCAAGTAGTGTAGCAATCGCGCAATGCTATGATTTCGGTCAGCACGTCTTCGAACAGCGTATTCATGTAGTCCTGATGCACCGGCTCAATAGAAAGCGCGCCCGTATAGCCCGCGTCACGCAGGGTGGCGAACATGGCAGGAAAGTTCAGCGTGCCGTGCGCAAACTTGGTTTGTAGCGCGCCCATCTTGGCCTGTCGCAGATGGACGTGGGCGGCGTGTGGCGCAAGTGGGTCGATCTCATCCTGCCGATAGCCGAGGCAGGCAAAATGCGAATAATCCAGCGCTAGCTTTATGCCAGTCGCCGCAACCAGATCACCGACGATGGTTGGGTTTTCGGTAAAGGAATGCACGTGGGGTTCGATACACAAAGTGGCGTCAAAGCCTGCGGCCAAGTCTACCATTGCGGTCAAACTTTCGCAGGAAACCGCAAACGCCTGCGCTCGCGATTGTCCGGGATTGACCACACCGGGCAGGATGAACACCGTCTTGATCCCAGCAGCATCGGCAAAAGTGAGAACTTGGCGCAGGTCTTTTAGGTTTTGGTCCAGCGTGCCGGCCAGCGCGAGGTTTTGGCCATCCAACCCTTCGCCAAACAGATGATAGTAATTCGGAATGTCCACGCCCAGTCCGCCAAGCTGAGCAGCAGCAGCCTTTGGATCTGTCAGAATTAGCGCCTTGTCCAAGGCCGAGCGGTAAAACAGCCCGACATCAAGCGCGCCGATCCCCAGCGCTTTGGAAATATCGGCGGCTTCTTGCAGTGTGCAGGACGGCAGTGACCATGCGGTGAGGGAAAGGGTCATTCGACGGCCTCCGTTTTCTGGCTCGCTGCGGATTTGTAGAGTGCCGCAATGGTGGCTGTCACTTCGGCCCCGCAGTCGGCATTGGACGCGTTGAACACATCCTGCCCTGCACACAGTTTTGCGAACACCTGAACGGGCAACGCGCCGTCATATTCGGCCCGATCAAGGGTCAAGGAATCGTCGTCGGCGTCCAACCGCCAAAGCTCGATGCTGGCCTTTTGATTGTCGAAAAGGATCATCCCCTCTGTGCCATAAATGCGCACATCGGTGTGCATGCCTTTGTGCTTGGGAACCGTTGACGCGCCAGACAGGGCGATCGTCGCGCCATTGCTTGCTCGTGCGGTCGCCGCATCATAAAAATCCACACCGGACGGTGACAGGCCAGAGGCGCAATAAACCTCTGTCACAGTCAGCCCCGTAACGTGGATCATCCACGCGAGAGAATGGCTCATTTGGCCCCAGGCATAACCGCCCGCCTTGGTCGGGTCCGCCCAAGTGCTCGCGGGGGGGCGAAAAAGGTGGTCTGCGGTTTCCAACATAGGTTCACCAGCCATCAAATCATGCAACGGCGACCCCATCTGGCAGACGATATGGCGCACTTCTCCGATGCGCCCGTTCGCGACCCATTCTCGGGCTTTGGCAGTGTATTCCTCGAAATTCAGTCCGGTCGGCACCAACACTTCGCGCCCCGCGGCTTTGGCAGCGGCGGCAATGGCGCGTCCGTCAGCAGCCCGCGTCGCCATCGGTTTTTCGACAAGAACGTGCGCGCCACCGTTCAGCGCACATATAGCGGGGTCAGTGTGAAAGATATGCGGGGTTGAGATCATCACACCGTCAAGATTTTCGGCAGCCATCATCGCCGCGACATCGGTATATCGCGCGGCGATGCCAAATTTTTCACCTGCAGCATCAAGGCGGGATTGATCAAGATCGCAGATCGCAACCACCTCGGCCTCGGCGCAATCGTTGATGGTTGGAATGTGGTTGAAAGTGGCCCACCAACCGATGCCCACGACACCAATGCGTGCGGTCATGATCTGCCCCCTTTGGATGGTTGGTTCATTGTCGAGCTATAGACATTTTGCATGTGTTTTTCAGCAGCCAAAGCGGCAGCGGAAGGGTCACGCGCCCTCAGCGCATCAAACAGCACCCGATGATCGCGAAGGGACTGTGCCAACACTTCTGGTTGTTCAGACGCACGGCGCCGAAACTCAAGGCCCAACGCATTGAGGCTTTCTCCGATCCGTTTCAGGAAGGAATTACCAGACCCGATCCAGATTGCTTCGTGGAACTGGAAGTCGGAAAGGCGGAACTCGCTGGGGTCCTCAAGTGTTGCCTCTTGACGGGTGAGGGTTTTTTCCAGTGCCGCGAGTTGCGTCTGGTCCATGTTAATGGCTGCCCGTCGCGCCACATCGCCTTCGATAAGGGAACGGGCATCATAAAGCTCGCGGATATTCATTTTGTCCAAGGACAGAAAGAAGCGGATAGGGCCGAGTAATGCGTCACCGTCAAGGTCGGTGATATAGGCACCGCCCCCTTGCCGCGACCGGACGACTCCAAGAATAGAAAGACCGCGAATAGCTTCGCGAACCGACGGGCGCGACACGTTGAGCTGCTCTGCAAGATCGCGCTCGGGCGGGAGTTGGTCACCCGGCTTCAACGCTCTGGATGTCACCATATCAAGGATGCGCCGCGCTACCATTTCGGCAACAGATTCACGTTTTATGGGGACATCGAAGTCGAGTTTCGTCAGCTTACTGCTCATGAGGTGTCTCCTGACGGGCGCCGCCAAAGACGGGTTAGATCAATACGTGGTGCAATCACTGACCCGATAAGTAGCAGTCCGATCACGCCAGTTTGGATATGCCCCGTAATATTCACGAGCGCCATGCCGTTGCGCAAGTTCAGCACGATAAGGACAGCCAGCAATGTGCCGACCAACGTGCCTCTGCCGCCAAATATGCTCACCCCGCCAAGCAGGACAATCGTAATGATGTCGAGTTCAAACCCCAGCGCCACATCACCGCGCACCGCCCCCACGCGCGCCGCATAAAGCAGCCCCGCAAATGCAGAAACCAAACCCGATGCCATAAATAGGATCATCTTGTGACGTCCGGTGTTGATGCCCGCGTAGTCAGCCACCGCGCGGTTGGTGCCAATGACATAGGTTTTACGCCCAAAGCCCGAGCGCTGCAGAACAATGTAGAGCGCGACAAACAGGATAACGAATGCGAACAACGCAAAGGGGATGGATCCTATGAACCCTTGCTGGCCCAATGCGTCGAACCACTCGGGAAAGTCGTTGATGCCGCGGTCTTCAACAAGGACTCGTGCCAAACCGCGAAACCCGATGAGGGTGGCCAACGTCACAACTAGCGACGGCAGGCCGACCTTCGCGATAAACCAACCGTTCAAGGCCCCGCCTGCAATGCCTATGGCCAAACAGATCACGATGGCCAAGCCCCCCGGCGCCCCGCCCTGAACCATCCAGCCAAACGCGCAGGCCGAAAGCCCCATCATCGAGCCGACCGACAGATCAATTTCCGCATTGATAATGATGAACGTCATCACAAGCGCCACGATTATCTTTTCAATCGACAGTTGGAACAGATTGATCTGGTTGGAAAAGCTAAGAAACTGCGGTGATAGGTTCGCGTTCATCAAGATGATAAGGATCAGGGCACAGAGAAGAAAACCTTCCCAGCTTTGCAATCTGTTCAAAGCTGCCTTCATGATGACACCCCGGATTTTGTCTGTTTCTTTTCGCGGGCGACCCGCCATTTGACGAGACGGCGCATCAGGATGGCGTCCGCCGCGACGGACAAAAGGATCAACGACCCAAGCACAGCCTCGCGCCAGAACTCGCTGACCAACTGCCAGCGCACCAACGACATGTCGATCAAATCGACGAGGATGGCCCCGATGAGTGCGCCAATCACAGACCCCGAGCCACCAAAGATATTCACGCCGCCGACGACGGCCGACGCGACAGATTTCAGCTCGAACCCAAGTCCGGCAACAACCGTGATGGTGCCAAACCGCGCAAGGAACATAAAGCCCGCCAGCCCTGCCAAGGCGCCGGCCAAAACGAAGGTGAAAAAGACGACCAACTTGGTATTGATCCCTGCCATTTCTGCGGCCTCTGGATTTGATCCTACCGCATAAATCTTGCGCGCCGGACGCAAGCGAGTCAGCGCTATATGCACGGCGAAAACCACCAAAACGGCCACAACAAATGCTGCACGGAACTGAAACGTGCCAATGGTGAACAATTGGGTGTTCGGAAATTCGACAAGCCACGTCGGCAAGTTGTTCGTCGTAATAGATTTAGCGTCCGAGTATTCGACCAACGCCGAGCGAAATAAGGCCATCGTTCCCAAGGTTACGATGATCGACGGAATGCGCGCATAGGCCACAAGAAGGCCGTTAACGACACCAAAGCAGGCCCCAAGGAGGACAGAATAAGTAGCGAGAACCAAGGGCGGAATGTCGGGATTGTTGGTAATGAGACTGCCGGTCGCAAAGGCCACAAACCCCACAGTAGAGCCAATAGACAGATCAATGTTGCGCGTTAAGATCACCAGTGTTTGACCACAAGCGATAAGCGCCATAATCGCAACCGAGCTGGATATCCGGTTGAACAAGCGCCCATTCAGGTAGTTCGGAACTTGCGTAGAGAAAAACAACAGAACCGCGAACAAGACCAGCAAAAGCGCCAGAATGCGCAGGGTTTGCGGCGGGACACGAGAGAGCATTAGACGGCCTCCTGCATTTGGCCGGTGGCCTGCATCATAACGGCTTTTTGGGTCGCTTCAGTGTGATCAAGAATGCCCATCTGGTGCCCTTCGCGCATCACAAGGATCCGATCCCCCATTGCCAACACTTCGGGAAGGTCGGACGAAATAACGAGGGCGGCGCCCCCTTCGGCAACGAAGGTACGGATCAGGTCGTGGACTTCGGCCTTGGCGCCGATGTCGATGCCGCGGGTCGGTTCGTCAAAGATCAAAAGCTCTGGGTTCAAGTTGAGCCATTTGGCAAGCATGACCTTCTGCTGATTGCCACCCGACAGCATTCCAACGGGCGTTTCAACATCGGGGGTACGGATGTTCAGACGGTCACTGAAATGATGCGCGACCTTGTCTTCCTCTGCGCGATCCAAGAGCCCGAGCGGTGAGAGAAAATCGTTCAGCGTCGCCAATGACACGTTCGACTTGATCGCCATCGGCATTGCCAACCCCAGCTTGCGCCGGTCTTCGGAGACATAGGCAATTCCTGCCTCGATTGCGTCGCGCGGCGTGGTGAAATGCGTGGTTTGGCCCTTGTATTTGACAGTTCCAGAGGTCGGCGGTGTTACCCCAAAAAGGGCCAGCGCGACATCCGTGCGTCGCGCTCCCACAAGGCCGGCCATGCAAAGTACTTCGCCCTTATGCAGATCAAATGATATATCCTCAAACACGCCGTCGAGGGTAAGATTGCGGACCTCAAAAATAACCTCGTCCGTGGCCGTGCTTGCGGCCTTTGCAAAATAATTACCGACCTCACGCCCGACCATTTCAGCGATCATGCCATCAGACGTCACCTCAGCAATGGGCTTGGTCGAGATATGACTGCCGTCACGAATGACGGTCACGCAATCTGCAATCTCAAAGATTTCTTCGAGCCGGTGCGAAATATAGACAACCGCGACGCCTTGGCCTGCAAGGGTCTTGGCGATCTTGCGAAGCTGTTCGGCTTCGTGCGCCGAAAGCGATGCGGTAGGTTCGTCCATAATGAGCACGCGTACGTCCTGCGACAAGGCGCGGGCAATTTCCACGGCCTGCTGTTCAGCAAGTGTTAATCCACTGGCAATGCGGCTTGGGTCAAGCTTGATCCCAATCCGTTCAATCAGGGCGCGGGCCCGTTTGCGTTGGGCGGCCGGACGCGTCAATATGCCAGAGGATTTGTCACCGATAAAGATGTTTTCGGCCACGTCCAAATCGGGAAAGACCATAGGTTCTTGATAAATTGCAGCGATGCCCGCATCGCGGGCGGCTTGTGGACCAGCAATAACCCGGGTGGCGCCGTCCACCTTGATCGCACCGCTGGTTGGTTGATGGATGCCTGTCATGATTTTGATCATCGTCGACTTGCCTGCCCCGTTTTCGCCGACAATGGCGTGCACTTCACCCGCCAAAAGGGAGATCGACATATTAGACAGCGCTTTGGTCATGCCAAAGTGTTTGGAAATGCCGTTCAGTTGCAAGACAGGCTCAGACATTGGGGCTCCTAGACGAATGGGGGCCAGCAGAATATCTCTGCTGGCCCGAGGCACCTTTAGTTGGATGCAGCTTCGACGTTTTCTGCGGTGTAGACCGTGAATGGTCCCATCAGAATACGCGACGAACCAGGACGACCTGGGTCTTCCTCGATGGTGAAATCACCCATGCGACCGGCGTTGAAAGTCTCGCCAATCTCGCCCGTCATCTGGCCAGAAGCCAAACCATACGCGGTATAGTAAGTCAGGTAACCGAGATCGCGGAAATCCCAAAGCGCAAACTCTGGCGCACATCCGTTCATCGTGTAGCTGACCATTTCAGATGGCAGGCCAAGACCGGACACACGAACCTTATCGCATAGACCTTCGTCCTGCATCGCCTTTGCTGCGGCCTGAATGCCCACAGTTGTCGGAGACATGATCACGCCGAGGTCAGGATACTGATCCACAAGCGCCAGTGCCCTGTTATAGCTGACTTCGGCTTGGTCATCACCGTAAACGATGTCGACCAATTCGATGCCTGCATATTTCTCGTCTTCAAGTGCGACTTCCATCGCCGCAATCCATGCGTTTTGGTTGGACGCATCCGGAGTCGCAGAAAGCACCGCCATCTGGCCCGCGCCACCAAGGATCGAATGGGCCATATCAGCCATCACGATACCCATAGAGGCAAAGTCCACCTGAGCCACAAAGACGTCTTCGCCTTCACCCGATGGAATTGGGCTGTCCCAGGTTACAACACGGGTGCCTGCCGCCTGAGCCGCAACCGCGGACGGTACGATCTGGTCGCCTGCGTTGTTGGAAATCATCACAGCGCCTTGGCCTTGGGTGGCTGACGTCGTCATGATTTCAATTTGACCAGCAGTTGAGTTCTCGGGCGTTGGGCCGACGAATAGCAACTCTCCGATGTTGCCAAGTTCGGCGTGGGCTTCTTGTGCGCCTTCATTGGCTTGATCAAAGACCAGAATGCCAAGGAATTTGGGCAAAAGGACCATGTTGATCTCTTCGCCAGGCGTCAACGATACCGAATGGCCATCAGCCCAAGCGGCTCCTGCGGTGCCCAGCAAAAGTGCTGCGGCGGTCGTCAGTTTTGTGAAATGTGTCATGGTTTCCTCCCAATCATTTCTAGTTGTTGGCGCGAATGCACCGGTGAAAATCGTTTAGACGCGTACCATTAAGCTTGGCCGGCCTTTTGTTTTTGCTCGCCCAAACCTTGGATGCTCAAGGTCATCGTCTGACCCTCTTTCAAATACGTTTGCGGGGTTTGACCCATGCCCACGCCGGGCGGTGTGCCGGTCGAGATCACGTCACCGGCTTGGAGCGACATGAACTGGCTGATGTGGCTGACAAGTTCGCGTACCCCAAAGACCATCGTTGTGGTGCTACCGTCCTGATAGCGGTGTCCATCGACCTCCAGCCACATCTTGAGATTTTGCGGATCCGGGACCTCGTCGCGGGTCACGAGCCACGGGCCAATCGGGCCAAACGTATCGGCAGATTTGCCTTTGACCCACTGGCCGCTGCGTTCAATCTGAAAAGCGCGCTCGGAGACATCGTTGACGACGCAATAGCCTGCGACGTGATCCATGGCGTCGGCCTCGCTGACATAGCGGGCCTCTTTGCCGATCACGACGCCCAGCTCGACCTCCCAATCGGTCTTGGTGCTGGTGCGGGGGATCAAAACATCATCGTTGGGGCCACAGATCGCGCTGGTGGCCTTGAAGAACAGGATCGGTTCATCAGGCAGCGTCATGCCGGTCTCGGCTGCATGGTCTGAATAGTTCAGACCGATACAGACGAACTTTCCGACATGGCCAACGCAGGCGCCGATACGGATTTCGGGATCGAGCAACGGCAGGCTTTGCAGATCAAGGCCGCGCAATTTGGCTAGGCCTTCATCGGTCAGCACATCGCCCGACAGGTCTGCAATGTGGGCCGACAGATCGCGGTAGCCGCCATCTTGATCCAGGATCGCTGGCTTTTCCAGACCCAACGGACCGACACGGAGTAATTTCATCGTCTACATCCTAACTGGTTTGCGGGGGGCATCGCCGCCAAGGGCGCGTTCGATATCTTGGGCTACAAGGCCTTGCAGACGGCCAATCGCGGCTTCGGAGTACCAAGCGGCATGCGGCGTCAGGACAAGATTTGGGGCGTTGCGCAGACGTGATGACATGGACAGCGGTTCTGCATGAAACACGTCAAGCGCCGCGCCACCAATCACACCATTCTCTAGGGCCGCCGCGATGTCATCTTCAACGATCAACTGGCCCCGAGCGGAATTCACGATCATCGCGTGTGATTGCATCCGCGACAAACGCGCGGCGTTAAAGAAGTTGGTCGTCTGCGCGTTGGCCGGGGCATTCAACGAAATTATGTCCGCAGTTGCCAGCAACGTATCTGAGTCCACCAGAGTGACACCAGCTTCGGCTGCCTGTGCCTTTGATAGCCCCGGATCAGCGACGACGAACGAAAATCCAAACCCCTTGAGCCGTACAAGTATGGCCTGTCCAATTTGTCCCATGCCGAAAAAGCCAAAGATGGTTTCAGCAAAAGGCTTCATCGGCTTGGCATGTTTCACCGCCGCCCATTCGCCTGCCCGCACCGAAGCATCCAACGAGGCAAGTTTTCGCAAAAGCGCCAGAGCTGCGGCGCAGGTATGATCTGCCACCTCATCCGCACAGTAATCAGGCACATATCCCACCTTCAGATCGGCGGCCTTGGCGGCATTCAGATCGATATTGTCATAGCCGACACCGTAACGGATGATCGTCGCGCCCGGCTTAACGGCGGCGCAGCACAATGGGCCAAACGTGGCAAACTGCACGGCTACGACATCGGCATCTTTGACCAATTCTGCCAATTCGCCATCCGATTTGACCTGATGCGCTGCAAAAGATGCACCAGCTTTTTCGGCCGCGGCGCGTTCCTGTGCGACATCAGGAAAAGTGTAATCGGTTACAACAACATGGGCGGTCATGATGCGTCCTCCAGATAGTCGTGAATGATCTCGCCAGCGACGAGAGTAAAATCAGCGCGCCAGTAGAAACCCTGCAAAGGCTCGATCACCGGCAGACGGAAAACCGGAAGCTGGGCATTAGGACGCAATTCCACGGTGCATGGGCCGGTCCATGCTTCGTGCACTTTCACATCCGTCAGTTTGCGGCTGGTCAGTTGGCGGATCGCAGGGCGGCCGTCGATATGGTCGATCGCCTTGAGGTTCAGGTTTGTGCCAAAATCAAAATGTGGAGCGAGGTCATCGGGCGTAGCGGTGACTTGTTTGTAAGGCAGGGTCCCGGTGATCACGTCGATCCCGTTACGTTCAACGGTGCCAACCATCAGATCACCGCGAAATTCCATCGACGGTTGGCCAAATTTCTTGGGCTGTCCATGTACTTCGCGGCCCTGCGACACCCCGCCATCGGACGACAGCACAAGGTACGGGGAGTACGCACCTGTCCTGTCGCCCATGCGTGCACCGATCATCACGTTGGCTTCATTATAGGCGCCGACCCAATCGGTGTCGTTCATGCGGTAGATATGGACACATGCCACATCACCCACAGGTTCAAGAGGTGGTGGTAGCAAGAAAGCAATCGCTTTGGGATCGGTGCGCCAATAGAGCGTCAGAATTTCGGCATTGCGAAAGCGAAACGGGAACTTCGGAATGGTCGGCGCGTCCCAAGGGGTCGAGAATCCGCCGTTACGGATGTCCTCAACCGATGGGCGCGTCACGCCATATTTGCTTGAGCCGCTCATTGGGCCAGCCTACGCACAACATCTTCTTGCACATCAATGCCAAGCCCCGGACCTTCAATCGGGTAGGCCCACCCATCGCGATGCCACAGTTTTTCGCCCACAAGATCATCCTGAACGGTCACTGGAAAAGGTTTGTATTCAAAAATCTCGGAATTGAGCGAGGCAAGCGACAAGTGCAAAGACGCCGCCGTGGTAATCGCCGTGGACCATGCGTGGGCGTTGATGGTTTTGCCGTATTGCGTGGCGAGTGCGTCAGCGCGACGAAAGCCGGTGATCCCTTCGACCCGAGCCGGATCAATGCCATAGACTTCAACCGCTTTGACAAATTCCATCTGGCGGCGATAACCGGTTTCAGTGAACTCGCGCTCCCCGCTGGCGATTCGCACTGACGTATTTGCAGCTAATTCGCGATAGCCCGCGTCATCGGTGTAATACAGCGGCTCCTCGTACCAACCAATCCGGTATTCGCCCATGCGGTTGGCGACATCGATCGATGTCGCGACATTCCAGCGCACGCCATTACCAATGTCGATCAGGATCTCGGCGTCGTCACCTAAAGCAGACCGCAGTTCCTTAACGAAATGGACATCCACTTCAGGGTCGCCGCCGATGTTGCTTTCGCCCTTCTTGGCAAAACCAAGCTTGGTGGACCTAAAGCCGGCCTCAAAGAAACCAACAACTTCTGCCACACAGGCAGCTTCGCCCCTCTTGTTCACATGCGCCGACGCATTGGCCGGTAAACGGTCATGCCTAAGACCACCAAAAAGCTCAAAAAGAGGTTTGCCCGCAACCTTACCGCGAATGTCCCAAAGGGCCATATCAATGCCTGAAATCGCAAGGCTGGCGATGCCGCCCTCACCATACCAATGGACATGACAGCGCAGTATCTGCCAGTTTCCTTCAATGTCTTCAGCCAGCTTTCCGACGAGTTCGGGCAGAAAGCCATCTGTGATGATCGTCGCAATTGCACGGCAGGCTTCAGGCCACATTCCGATACATTCACCCCAGCCCACGACACCATCGCTTGTTTCAACGCGGACAAGAACAGTTCGTCGAATCGTGCCAAAATCGTTTGGATCGGGGTAGGAAATGCAAATAGGCTCGATCTTAGAAATTCTTGTCATGAGAGCCTCCCCAGCTTTTCCTTTGACAGCATCAAGTAGCCATCATATCTAATTGGTCTGACCAATTCATCGCCGAGTCGCAAACAGAAAGCAAGCACAATGTTCAATCTTCATCCCGTTGCTGTCCCTGACCTGTCAGGAAAAACGATCCTCGTTACGGGCGCGGGGCGCGGAATTGGAGCCGTCCTGACCCGGCTTCTGGTTGCCAATGGCGCGACTGTTCTTGCGGGCGTGCTCGGAGCGGCACATCCTGATTGGGCAAGCCATTTGACGGGCGCGGAGGTCTTTAAACTTGACGTCACAGACCAAGACAGCGTGGATAGTGCCATCGGCCGCGCAACTGGCGGGCTTGATGTTTTGATAAACAACGCGGGGACGATCAGCCCGATCGGACATCTCGACACACTCGACAGCGACGCCTTTGCGCGAACTTTTGATGTAAATGTTGTTGGTCTTCACCGGATGATCAAAGCAGCATTGCCAAAACTTGAAGCCCGCAAAGGCGCAATTGTGAACGCTGGCACGGGTGCTGCGACCACACCTATGGAGGGCTGGGCCGCCTATTGCAGCTCAAAAGCAGGGGCACGCATGTTGACGCAGATGTGCGCTTTGGAGCTAGCTGACCGCGGCGTTCAAAGTTTCTTTATCGGCATTCCGCCCACTGATACTGAGATGCAGGGCGAGATCAGAGACGCCGGATTGAACCCGATCAGCAAAATAGCCCAAAGCGATCTCGTCGATCCCATCGTTCCGGCGAGCGTGATGGCGTGGCTATGTGGGCCAGACTCCCGCAAACTGGATGAGTGTCTGCTTGATGTCCGCGATCCCCTGTTTCAAGAAATGAACAGCCCGTCATAGCCAATACCTGACCCACTAAGTTGACGACAGGACATGCACCTTGCGATCCGCGATCATGTCTTTGGTCGCGGCGCCAAAAGACTGCATATGCGCGGAACTGGAATGGGCCTTTAATGCGTCCATGCTAGACCACTTTTCAACGACGACAAACGTATCAGGCCCAAACGCAGCTTTACCCGGCCCGGCGTTCTCTGCGTCGATGGTCGCCTCGTAGGTGATGCACCCGACTTCTGCCAACACAGCCGGGACATTTGCATTGAACAGCGACAGCACCGAAGCACGCTGGCCCGGCTTTGCCGTAAGGATCGCAAGGACGTGTACGACGGGCATGATATTTCTCAATTTATTAATAGCACTTGCGCAATCAAACCGGCGACCCGCGCCTCGTCACGCGGGAGCGTCGATTTCCAACACCACTAGTTTTCAAGGAAGTCATAAGCTTCAAGAATCGCAGCAGTCAGCCCGTCGAAAAAGCCCGGCGCGCGGACATCTATGAGGGCCGAAGCTGCGTCATCGTCCCCGGCAGTTCGCACGGCAAAAAGGGAGGTCGGGGCATTAAGAAGCTCCCGATAGCTCGCGCCTTTTCCGTGCTTTAATACGTTTATCGCCAGATAGAATTTGTGAATTCTGTCTGCAAGATCTGCTTGGCCAACCTTCAGGAGCTCTGCCTGCAGTTTTCGTGAAAACGGACCCCGCTTGAAGTGATGCTGCATGCGCGCCTCAAACAGGGTGAAGGTGTCGACTGCAATCAGTTCAAGCGCAAGAGTCGCAGCGGTGAGGTCTTTCTTTTGGTCGTCGGACCCGTTTGGCCCCTGCATATTTTCCATTATCTCCGAAATCTGATTTTCGGAGGTCTTCGCAACGGTCCGTGCTGCCGCAACCAGTTCTGGCAAACCTTCTGACGTTTCCATCGTATATTCTCCCTAGGTTGCCACCTCCCTTAAGCGAAATGGCTAGGAATGATAGAGGCGAGGAGGTTTCATTGCCAACTTGTCAGCGGATCTTTGACCCACAATTGCTTGACCGTCATGCTCGGGAAAGCCTGCTGATCAGTTCATTGGTGCGCCAACTACTGGGGTACAAGCGGTTGCACGACAAAGTACTTCCGCATATTGAAGGGTAGCGGCATGTGACTGCGCAAACTCACTTGACCTTCCACTTACCAGAATCCCTATTTCTAAGGTGACACAAACCTGATGTGCGTTTCATGGAGTTCAAAGTTCCCGAGATGAGCTGTGGTCACTGCACCAGCGCCATCGAAAAGCAGTGAAGGGATCGGACGAAACGACGACACTGACGTACGACCTTGAGGGGCGCACTGGGCCTGTTCAAAGCAGCCTTTCCGGCGAAACTGTGGCCAGTCCAATCAAGGGCGCAGGCTACGAGAACCAGATCATCGCAGCCTGATCAGGTCGCTGGCGTTACTGGCCTTCGTCGCGCGTCTTTTGAACGACCTCCAGCAGCAACGCTTCCTCTACGAAGCCTGGCAGCAATTCGTTGCCGACGACAAAGGATGGCGTTCCGTTAAACCCGAGCGCTTGGGATAACCGCGTAGATTCCGCCAGATGTGCGTCGATTTCGGCGCTTTCCATATCGTCCAAAAGCTGGTCGATATCGAGGCCAACCTGATTGGCGATGCGCATAACGGACGCTTCTTCGGCACGACCGTCCATACCCATCAGCGCCCAATGGAATTCTTCGTATTTGCCCTGATTGCGCGACGCAAGCGCCGCCCTTGCTGCAAACACCGAACCATCGCCAAGAATGGGCCATTCCCGATAGACCAACCGCACGTTCGGGTCCGCGTCCAATAGCCCTTGAACTTCGGACATGGCCTGCCTGCAGTAGGGGCAGTTGTAGTCAAAAAATTCGATCACCGTCACATCGCCATCGGGGTTTCCAAGGACGGGCGCGTTGAGGTCTTGTTCCAGCAGCAGACGCTGGTTTGTAAGGGTTTCGGCTTGCAGTTCCGCTTGGGCCTCGGCGTCGCGCCTTTGCAGGATTTCGACCGCTTCCATGACGATTTTTGGGTTCTCGCGGATCGCTTCAAGGACAAGCTCTTTGACGCGATCCTCGTCCATCGTGTCGGCCAGCGCGCCAAAGGGCGCGGCCGCCAGGACTACTGCAAGAACAGCATTTCTGATCTTCATGATACCGTTCCTAAATGCTGTTCGGCGCCTGTCTTGGCGGCCTGAAATCTGTGTGTGCGTCATGCCACGTCCAGCCATGTCATCATGCCCGATGCGGCGTGCGACAGCATGTGGCAGTGCAATAGCCATTTGCCCGGATTGTCGGCGACAAAGGCGATCTCGTTGGATTGGCCGGCAAAGCTCAGCAATGTGTCGCGCATCGGGCCAAGCTGATCGTCTGCCAATACCTCGCGAAAGTGCATCCCGTGCAAGTGCATCGCATGAGGGAATGACGTGTCGTTCCTGATCGTGAGGCGCACCGTTTCGCCACGTGCCAGCGTGGCAAGCGGCGTGTCGGTCATGCCGATGACCCCGTTGAACGACCAGAACTGGTTAGCACCAGCGAGTTGTCGAAACGTCAGGCGTTCGCCGTCAAGAATAGCCGCATCTAACCGGCCCATCGCGCCTCCTTCCATGTTCAGCGTCAACATCCGCGCATTGGTCAAATCGCCGATGTCCATGTTGGGGTTAGGCGGCAATGCCTCCGGTACCGCGTGCGTGGTGCGCGTGCCTGCGGCTGTTACCGGAAAGGTCGCCTGCGCCATGTTTTCACCATTAAGCGCACGCACCAGATAGGCGCTATCGCCAACATCGGCCGTCACATCGACAAACAGATCGACACGTTGACCGGGGGCAAGCGGGAATTGCCCGTCAATCTTCTCGGGTTGCGCCAGCGGCATGCCATCATAGGCCATCGCCCAGCCCTCAAGCCCCACGAGGGACAGCACGAAAATCCGCGCGTTTGCCGCGTTGATCAGGCGCAAGCGCAGGCGGTCACCTTTTTTGACATCCTTGCTAAATTCGAAATCACCATTTGTTGCGATAAAGTTGCCGTTGCGACCCGCGTGGCTGCGGTCATGTGCTGCCTCGAAATCCGCGTCCAGTTGGGCTGTCTCGGAGTTCAGCAGCCAATCATCGACGATCAGAACTTCGTCGCGATCTACGTCCGGTGCAGCGGTCTCCTCGACGATCAACGCACCGTAAAGGCCGCGCGCGACCTGTTCGGTTGATCTGTTGTGGGCGTGGAACCAATAGGTGCCTGCATCCGGCACGGCAAAATCATAATCGAACGTCTCGCCAGGGGCGACGGCGGCTTGGGTCAACCCCGCTACCCCGTCCATCGCGTTCGCGATCCGTATTCCGTGCCAGTGCACCGAACTCGCTTGCGGCAATGCGTTGATAAACTGCCGCTGGACACGCTCGCCTTGCTGAACGCGGATTGTCGGCCCCGGCATCACACCGTCATAGCCCCAGATATCTGTCTTGGCATAGCCGTTGGGGGCAAGCTGCATTGACGCAGGTTGCGCGGTCATAGGCACAAAGCCTACATTTTGCGCCAGTAACCGGTGCGGGCCGATTACCACCGCAGAAAAGGCCGCTGATGCGCGCAAGAATTGCCGTCTTGTCTGTTTCATTCGTTTCATCCTTTGAGCGCGTGGCCATGACGGCCTCCGCATCGTTTTACTGGGCCGCGATCAACGCGTCGCCCTCAGGTAGGTAAGTCGCCATCGCCTCGAGGTCTCGGGGCGTCAGGAACTTCGTATTCATCTGAACGACTTCGACCATCGATCCGCCAAAGGCATCGCCTGAAGGGGTAATGCCTGTGCGCAGCGCATAGGCAAGATTTGCTACCGTCCAGTCATCCGCCAACAGATCGTCGGCCTGAATGGACGGCGCGCTTGACCCGCCCGGAAGCGCGAGGTTGCCCGCAAGCCGACTGCCAAGGTCACGCCCACCAGCCAGATTTCGCGGCGTGTGGCACGCAGCGCAATGGCCCGCGCCATTCACCAGTTCGCGACCACGGTTCCACTGATCACTTTGTTGCGCGACTGGTTCGGTTGGCGGGTCGTAAAGGAACGCCGCGCGCCACAGTTTCAAACCCCAACGCTGTCTGACGTCAGCGCCTATGGGTCTAAATAGGGCAAATTGCTAAGAGAGTGT
>CALAGN010000096.1 GCA_937891785.1 uncultured Octadecabacter sp. | reverse complement strand
ACGGCGTGCGTCTGTTTGTCGAGCCTCTGACAACGGCCGTGATGCTTGCGGCCCGAAGCGACCCGGCGATCCTGGCTGCCACGCAGGTGGCCGAGGGCGAAGATACTCCCTCCAACGACGATCTCGCGCGCATCGTGGCCAAGGCGGTTGCCCGCATCGTCGTGCACGATTGGGAGGGTGTGGGCGACGCGGAGGGCAAACCACTGTCTGTCACGCCGGACGGCATCGACGCGCTCTTGGAAATCTGGCCGATCTTTGAGGCCTTCCAGACCAGATACATCGCAGGCGCGCTCATCTTGGATGCGGAAAAAAACGTCTGACCGCTCTCGCCGATTGGGAGTTCGGCGGGGGCGGTGACTATTGCGCGGCGTGTCCTTCCATCTGCGCACAATGCCCAAGGCAGCAGAATGCACCAAAAACCTACGAGGGCTGGCAGATATGGGATCTGGTTCAGCGCCTTGGCGGGCAAGTTCGCGTTGCAGGTGGCATGAGCGGCGGTGCCGTCATCGGCTGGGACATGGGCGCGGCGCTACAACTTGGGGCGGCCCTGGGGCTATCGCCACTCATTATTGCGGAACTCTTGCCGCCCATAGAGGCGGCGATGGTGCGCAAGACCAACGAAGAGATTGAACACCACCATGGCTGAAAAGATGGGGTGGATGCCGCTCTCCCCGACGGCATCGCAATGTGCCAAGCTTATGATGTTGAGAAACAGAAGGAAAAGGAGAAGGCATCCATGGAGAATGTTACCATCATCGGAATTGATCTTGCAAAGAATGTATTCCAATTGCACGGCGCGGCGGCAGATGGTTCTGCCGTGTTCCAAAAACGGCTTTCGCGACCGCAGTTTCAGCGGTTCATGGCTAAGCACCCAGCCTGTACCGTGGCTATGGAGGCTTGTCCGGGATCGCATTTCTGGGCGCGGGAACTTGGCGGCATGGGTCACACTGTACGAGTGATTTCGCCTCAATACGTGACCCCATTCGTGAAGCGGCAAAAGAATGACGCGGCTGATGCGGAGGCCATAGTCGAAGCGGCGACGCGCCCGAACATGCGCTTCGTCGAGCCCAAGAACGCCGAACAGCAAGCCCGCGCGGTTGTGTTCCGTATCCGCCAGAAGCTGGTCGCCCAAAGGATCGAGCTGATAAACGCGCTGCGCTCGCATCTCTACGAGTTCGGCTATATCGCGCCGATCGGAATTCAGCATCTGCCCCGGCTGGCCGAGGTTATTGCCGATGAGACCAGTGACCTGCCAAAGGTCGCGCGGATTGCCTGTCAGCAGCTTCTGGATCAGATCGACAACCTGTCCGAACATCTCGAAGCTTTGAACGACCAGATCAACGCATTGGGAAAAGAAGGCGAGGCCGCGCGCCTGTTGCAGACCATGCCGGGCGTCGGGCCTATCACGTCTCTCGCCATCGAGGCATTTGCGCCGCCGATGGAGAGCTTCCGGCGCGGGCGCGATTTCGCCGCTTGGCTTGGGCTTGTCCCGCGGCAAAGGTCGTCCGGCGGCAAGGCGCGGCTTGGGCGAATATCAAAGGCCGGACAGCACGACATCCGAAGGTTGCTGATCATCGGGGCCATGGCGGCAATGGTGGGGGCCTGCCGACGCGGCATTCCCGAAAATACCTGGCTGGGCAAGATGATGTTGCGAAAACCCCGGATCCTGGTCGCCATTGCACTCGCCAATAAGATGGCGCGGCGGATCTGGGCAATGCTGACGAAGAACGAGAGTTACCGGGATCCGACCATGGCGGCGGTATGATCATCGATCATCCGTTGGCCTGAGGCCGGATGTCGGGGATGTGAGGGAGGCAAGAACTGAATGGACAACTGATCGATTAGATCGGGGTCGGGAAAACCAGCGAGACGCGTAGGGCTTCGAGCCCGGTGAAAAGTGTTGGACCCGGCCTGCGGATCGCCATCCCGGCCAGCGGCAAGTGAAAGAGCCGCACATCAAAGGCCTGACACAAGCTCGCACTCGATCACATATTCAGGAGGTTCAAAATGTCCTTGCATTCAGGGCGGCATCCACACAAGCGCGTCTCTGTCCGCCTCTCTGCAACGGGGGGGCGCCAAGTACGCGCCGAACTGGAAGGTGTTGGCGCGGCAGGTGCCCGGGGTATGGGACGTCTGAGCCGCGAACTGGAACAAGCCAATGCGCGCATGGCGGCTTTTGCGCGGCGGGCCCGCATAGCGGCTACCGCTGCTGCGGCGGCTCTTGCTGTGGCAGTCGTCTCGATGACGCGGTCAACCGTTGCTGCCGCCAACGAGATCGACCAGCTGTCCCAAGTGGCCAATGCCGCGCCGGAGGTGTTCCAGCGCTGGTCGGCGGCCTCGGCCACGGTGGGGATCGAGCAGGAAAAGCTCGCCGATATCCTCAAGGACGTGAACGACCGTGTGGGGGATTTCCTGCAAACGGGCGGCGGTCCGATGGCGGACTTCTTTGAGAACATCGCACCGCGCGTTGGGGTCACCGCTGATCAGTTCGCGCGGCTCTCGGGCCCTGAGGCGCTGCAGCTCTATGTGGATAGCCTCGAGCGTGCGGGCGTCAGCCAGCAGGAGATGACCTTTTATCTTGAGGCCATGGCCTCGGATACAACCCGGCTGATCCCATTGCTGCAAAATGGCGGCGCTGAGATGACCCGGCTTGGGGCGCAGGCGCAAGCCTTGGGCGCCGTGCTCGATGCTGATGCGATCGCGGCGATGCGCCGATCTGAACTGGCGCTGGTCAGCATTGGCCAAGTGTTCACCGGCGTGCGCAACAAAATTGCCGTGGCGCTGGCTCCGTCACTTGAGGCTGTGGCCAATGCCTTTGTGGCACTGGCCTCCTCGACCAGCCCGATCAGTCGGGCTTTTGATACCTTGCTGGCCAATCTTGATCGGCTGGTCATCTATGCGGGCACCTTTGCCACGTTCCTGGCTGGCCGCTGGGTGGCGGCAATGGCGGTGGCAGCCCTGTCTGTACGCGGGCTGGCCACGATGTTGGTGGTGCTCAAGGGCGCGCTCATCCGCACCGGTATCGGTGCGCTCATCGTTGGTGCGGGGGAGCTGGTCTATTGGTTTACGCGGCTGGCTTCTGGTGCGGGCGGCTTTGGCGCGGCCATGGGCCTGTTGAAGGATGTGGCCGTCGAGGTCTGGGACCGGATCAAGATGGGGGCCTCGGCTGCCAGCGCGCGTGCCACGGCGATGTTTTACGACCTGAAAGCCGATGCTGCCTCTGGCATGGCCGGTGCGATTGAGAGCGTTGTCGCCTTTGGCAACGCCACAGCAAACACGTTTGAAGGTGCGCTTCTGGCGGTCCGCGAGATCTGGTCGCGCCTGCCTGTTGTGATCGGGGATTTGGTATTCTCTGCCGCCAACCGCATGCTGGATGGGATCGAGGCCATGCTAAATGGCGCGATTGCCCGGATTGATGCCTTTACGGGCAAGATCCGTGACGCGCTGGCGGCTGTGGGCATCGAGACAACCTTCGGCGAAATCGGTGAAATCAGTCTTGGGGATATCGAAAATCCTTTCGCGGGGGCTTCGGCGGATGCAGGCAGCGCCGCTGCAGATGCCTTCCGGCGGGCTTTTGAGGACAATCCCCTCACAGCGCCCGACCTTGGCCTTGATGGAATTGCCGCCGAGGCACTGGCCACCGCCAATACTTACCGGCAGGCCGCCACGGATCTTGCGACTGGTGCCACGGCCCCACTCTGATGTCTTTTGTCAATGGTTTTGACGTACTAAAGAGCCCGTTGGTTCAGGCGAAGGATTATATAGCGTCCATTGGTGGGAACGAGATCTGAAGACGTCGGTGAACAAGCTCTGATGCGCGGATTGGATACCGCATGACCGCGTGTACGTCTCGGGGCTATTCCTGTCTTACATCGGGCGTCAACTTTTGTTGGCCGCAAAGCGGTGCCGGATATTCCCCTGCCGTGATCTCGTCCCCGCCAATGAGCGCGGAAGATGGTGCTGATTAGGACACGGGCATTGTCCTACGGGCGATGTCCCACATGAACGCTGAAAGTTCGCGCGCGATGGCCGTCGTGATCACTGTTTTCTTTTTGCCCCGTTGGCTAAGCCGCCGATACCGTGCAGTCAGCCTTGATTGTGCTTTCCAGGCGATGTCCTGTATCTCTGGCGATAATTTTTGCAAAACGTAAAGCTTCTTTTCCCCGATCTTTGCTGGAAAACGATACGTCCAAGCCCCCTCGACAAGCGTCCGCCGAACCCTGGAATTGCCCGCCTTGGTGATCCCACCGCGCTTGGTTGTTTGTCCCGTTGAATATTCGCTTGGTACCAAACCCAGATAGGCCATCAGTTTACGTGGGTTCTCGAACCGGCGAACATCGCCAATCTCGGCCATGAATGTCACAGCACTGATCAAGGCGACACCGCGCAACGCCTGCAACGCCTCAACAACAGGTCCCAGTTTCCAACTTAGTACCAATTCCTCGATACAAGCCGTTAGCCGCCCAACCCGTTCCACAGCATGGCGTTCGGCCAGAACCATCTCTTGCAAAGCGCTCTGTTGCGCAGGGTGATCAAAGGATTGTCGCTGCAACCAACGTCGGTAGCGCATCGTCCAGGGCTTGGTGCGATAATAAATCCGCCCATGTCGCAGAAGAAATGCCGAGATCAGCTGTCGCTTGTGGCGTTGATCCTCCGCCGCGCTGTCGCGTGCCCGCACCAAATCCCGCATTGCTTCATGTGTCTCGTCAGGCACCCAAATTGGTGTTAACTCGCCCGCCCTAAGCAGACGCGCGAGGCGTTCCGCATCCCGTCTATCCGTTTTGATCCGCTCCCCTGGACGCACAGGGATCAGTGAGGGAGCTACGACATAACAGGTGAACCCAAATGCTGTAATCTGGCGATACAGCCCATAACCGGTTGGCCCGGCCTCATAGCAAATTTCAACTCGGTCGAACCGCGCTGCCAGATTTTTGAGGAACTTCTCTACAGAAGTAGGGGCCGTAGAAATAGTCCCCCAGTCCCGCACCTCACCGTCCCTGCCATCTTCTGCAACCGAAACTGCCAATGTGGCCTTGGACGCGTCAAGCCCAACGAAAACTACTTTCTCTTTGTTCATAGCAAGCCTCCAAAAATGAAGGGCAACACAATGTTTAACCCATCTGGAGGTAAGCATGAAACCTCACAGTGCTAAACTGCCCTGCAAAAGACATGCGGTCTTACCTCTTGGGCCGCACTTCGAGATGCCATTGCGGGCACGGGTGGAGAAGGCGCAGCCGCTCTTGATGACGCGACGGCTTCCGCGGACCGCCTGGCAGGCGCAATGGCCCAAGCCGGAGATGCCGTGGGCGGTGGCGGGTCTGGTGGTGGCGCAGCTGACCAAATCATCAATGGCTGGCGTGCCGTCTCAGACGCCCTGAATTCTTATGCCACGGATGCCCTGAACTGGGGCAAAGGTCTCGGCGAAACGCTGACCAACGCCTTCTCTGGCGCCGAAAGCGCGTTCCGCAGCTTTGTGGAAACCGGCAAGCTCGACTTCAAGGGGTTGGTGCGTTCGATCCTGGCGGATTTGGCCGTGTTGGCGTTCAAGAATGCGGTTCTGGGACCCATTGCCAATGCGCTCTCAGGCGCTTTTGGCGGTGGCGGCTCTGTTGCAGCAGCGGTCTCACATGCTGGCGGCATGGTAGGGATCTCCGGCCACACGCGGTCTGTGCCCGCAGCGGTTTTTGCCGGAGCGCCACGAATGCATGGCGGTGGCACAGTGGGGCCGGCTGGCTCCTGGGCCGGATTGCGGCCCGATGAAGTGCCCACCATCCTGCAACGGGGCGAGCGTGTTCTGTCGCGTGCCGAGGTCGCGCGCGGCGGAGGTGGCGCCATCCCTGTGGCCATAAATCTCAATGTGGATGCGCGCGGCGCGCAAATGGGCGTGGCTGAGCAGATTGCTGCGGTGATGCGCAGCGCCCAGCCAGAATTTGAGCGCATTGCGGTGGCGGCCGTTGACAAAGCCATGCGGCGAATTATGTTCAAAAGTCCCATGTGTATCACTCCATTGCTCCCCATTGCGCATCGCGCTGGGGATAGGGTCACATGGCTCAGTTCTCAGTGGAAATTAACATATCGGGGTAGCAAGGCCGATCAGTTAAACCAGGCCGAGGTCTTTCAGACAGCTGGCTTGCAGAGCTCTAGATTCGCAATAGCTCGATAATAGAACGTTTGGCGCTCGAGTTTTTGAGAGACATGCAAAGGCAGGGAACTCGTCTTTCGACTTAAAACCGGCCGTTCATCTTTCCTGCGGCTAGGCGACGACTGCAGGGAAACCTCAGTTGGCCAAAGGGTGAAAACAACTTCGATGATTGTCCACCGTTTCCAAGCTATCCAGAATTGGGAAAACGGAGATGATTGAAAATGAAAATTGACGGCCTTTCGGCAATTGTGACAGGCGCCGCGTCGGGCTTGGGTCTAGCTGCGGCCCATGCTCTGCGTGATGCTGGCGCCAAAGTCGCATTGATCGACCGCGACGAGGAGCGAGTAGCAAGGGCAGCCGAGGCCATTGGATGTATCGGAATCGGTTGTGACGTGACTGACAGCGTTGCGGTTGTCCGAGCACTTGATGCGGCAGAGGCAACCAACGGACTTGTCCGGATCAATATGAATTGCGCGGGCATTCCCGGCGGCATGCGCCTTGTCGGGCGAGATGGTCCCGTGGACATGGAGGCCTTCGCCGAGGTCATAAACGTGAATCTCTTAGGCACGGTCAGCGTAATGACGAAATGTGCCGCCCGAATGATGGAGTTGAATCCTCTGAACGAAGACGGGGAGCGCGGGATTATCATCAACACGGCCTCGATTACAGCTTTTGAAGGGCAAATCGGGCAGGGAGCCTATGTCGCGTCGAAAGGCGCGATTGCCAGCCTGACCTTGCAGGCCGCGCGCGAATTCATGCCTCGAGGTGTACGGGTGATGACGATTGCGCCAGGGCTCTTCCGCACGCCGATCGCTGAGCACATCCCGCAAGAGGTTATCGACGGAATGCTTGATGGACGCATGTTTCCTAACCGCTTTGGCGAACCTGCTGAATTCGGAAGGCTTGCCGTGGATATTATCCGCAATCCGATGCTGAATGGCGAGATCATCCGCCTTGACGCGGGCGTGCGCCTTCAAGCGCGCTGAACGTCCTGGTTCTTTTGGTTTTCGGGATCATTCTGCGCTGCCTCTGTCAGCCAATCGCGGAACTTGCCTGCGTCAGGGTGGTCTTGGCCCGCCTCCGGCGCGATAAGGTAGAAAGATTCAGAAAGTGGTACCCGCAAGTCAAAAGGGCAGACCAGACGTCCACGCTCTATTTCAGGGCCAAGCATCGAGGATCGCGCAAGCGCGATGCCACCGCCTCGTGCTGCGAACTCAAAGGCGAGAAGCGAGGTGTCAAATTGCAGCCCCTGCCCGTAATTGACACCGCTTGCCCCGGCGTGGTGCAGCCAGTCTGCCCATCCTTCTTCGTAACCCAAAACGTGCAGCAGTCGGTGGCGGGCGAGATCAGAAGGGGATTCTATGGCGTTGGCACCATCCAGAAGTGACGGGGCGCAAACCGGCGTAATCACTTCCCAAGTCAGTCGATCTGTCTTGAACCCAGGCCACTTGCCCGTCCCATATTGAATATCCAGATCAAATCGCTCGTTGTCGAATTGTTCACCCCAAACGCTGGACACAAGACGCACGGGCGTATCGGGATAAGCGTCAAAGAAGCCCTGAAGCCGCGGTGCGATCCAGTTGACGGAATACCCAACCGGCGCACGCACTGTTAACACTTCGGACCTGCGAAGTCCGAACACTTCCTCTGTGCCTGCTGCAAGGCGATCAAATCCGTCACGCACTTTTGGTAAATAGGCTGCACCGACCTTGGTCAGGACTAGGCTGCGCGGTTTGCGTTCGAACAGGGGCTCGCGCAGGTAGTGTTCCAGTAACTTGACCTGTTTGCTAATAGCAGCCTGCGTTAGGTTCAGTTCTTGAGCTGCATTGGTGAAACTGAGGTGGCGCGCTGAGGCCTCGAAGGCGCGCAGCCAAGTTAAATGTGGGAGTCTTCGAACCATCATGGCAAACTCATGCATAATTTTCGTTCAGTTATAGGTAGATTATTCGTTGCTTGAAAGAGGTGATTGAAATCTTGCAAAATATGGCAAACAGGGACTGGAGAACAAAGTTTGCAAAGCGACATGAACAGTGGATTTGATCCGGCCAGGCTGGCTCGTATCAAGGGGTGGATGGATCAACATGTCAGCGAGGGCCGGTTGGCTGGGTTGTCAGTGCAGATATTGCGCCGTGGTGAAATCGCTTTCTCCGAGCAGGTTGGCTACAGGGATGCAGAGACACGGATACCGGTAACGCCGGACACGATTTGGCGCATCTATTCCATGACCAAGCCAGTGACATCCCTTGCCGCCTTGATGCTCTATGAAGAAGGTGCGTTTCAGTTGGATCAACCTCTGGCCGATTTTCTTCCGGAGTTTGCCAAAGCCACCGTCTGGAAGGGCGTAGGCCATCCGCTGAGCGCGACTGAGCCAACGCATCGGGCGATCACGATCCATGATCTTCTGACCCATCAAGCGGGGATCGTCTATGGTGATCCCGATGGCAACGAACTGGAACGCGCACTTTCTTCATCCGGCCTGGACTTGAACAGGTGCTGCGCTACGGTTGCCGACGCTGTCGATGGCCTCGCTAGATTTCCTTTGGCCTTTCAGCCAGGAAGCCGTTGGTTCTACGGGCTATCGACAGATGTATTGGGACGGTTGATCGAGGTGGTTTCAGGCCGGTCCTTGGGCGATTTCTTACAAGAGCACGTCTTCGCGCCACTGGGCATGGTCGACACTGGTTTTGCCGTTCCCGAGGGCAAAGCAGGGCGGCTGGCCACGCTCTATGATTGCACGCCCACGGGCTTTGTGCGGTCGGCCATTCAGGACAGCTGCATCGCGCCGGTAACGCTGGAAAGTGGTGGCGGCGGGCTTGTTTCGACCATGGTGGACTACCAGCAGTTCGCGACGATGCTTTTGCAGCGAGGAGCCTTTGACGGTGGATATCTCTTGGGGCGAAAGACGTTTGATTTGATGGTTTCGAACCACATGGGGGGCGATTTGGCCAGTCGAGGTCAGTCGCATTTCAGCGAAACTACTTTTGAAGGGATCGGCTTTGGTCTTGGGATTTCGGTCATGCTGGACCCTGCGCGCGCCAAGATTGTCGGCAGCCCTGGTGAATTCGCCTGGGGCGGCATGGCGTCGACCGCCTTCTGGGTAGATCCAGTTGAAGAGATGACCGTGATCCTGATGACACAGCTGGTCCCGTCCAGTGCCTACACTTTGCGCCGCCAGTTGCGGGTGCTCAGCTATGCGGCGCTAATCGGCGACCTCTGAAGTCAGGTCAGGGGTAGCTGCGCGGCCGGAAGGTGGCAGGCGATCTGTAACCGGCCGGGCAATTCGCGGATCGGAGGTGCGGTCTTTTCGCAGGTTCCTACAATTGCGAGCGCACATCGGTTTGAAAAGGGGCATCCTTTTGCCCCGATCACAACGCTTCCAGCGCTGGCAGCTTTGGCCTCGCTGGTATCCGCCACTCCCTCAAGCCAGCCCTGCCGCATTTCCGGCACAGACGACAACAAAAGTTTGGTATAGGGGTGAAACGGCGGGCTGAAGACAGCCTTAGACGGGCCTTGCTCGACCACTCTTCCAGCATACAGGACGACGACCTCATCTGCAAAGGAGGCCACGGTGGACAGATCGTGACTGATGAACATGTAGGCAACGCCCAGCTTGTCCTTGAGCGATTTCAGAAGCTCTATCACTCCGGCCGCGACGACCGTGTCGAGCGCTGAGGTTACTTCGTCGCACAGGATTACTTTTGGGTCTGCAGCAAGCGCACGCGCAAGGTTGATCCGCTGTTTCTGGCCGCCGGATAGCTCGCCTGGATAACGCGAGGCAAAATTGCGCGGCAGGTCGACCAATTCCAGCAAATCTCCAACCCGATCCGCGCGCGCGCTACCCTTCAGGCCCTGATAGAACTCCAGCGGCCGGCCCAGAATATCATTGATCCTCTGACGGGGGTTAAGGGCCGTATCGGCCATCTGAAAGACGATTTGGCAATCCTTTAGCGCCGCGCGCGGCCTATCATTGAGGTTCGGGGCCGCTACTTGGCCGTCGAGCATGATTTTACCCGCGCGCAAGGGGGTCAAACCCGCGACGACTCGGGCGAGGGTGCTCTTGCCACAACCGCTTTCCCCGATCACTCCAACTACCGAGGCGGCACGCACATCTACCGACACATCGGAAAGGATCGTCAGGGCACCATAGCCCGCCGTCACGTTCCGGACAGACACGACCGTCGCCTGTGCAGCGGATGCGCGGACATGATCAACAAGGTGTGGCGCGGGACGGACCGCCGCCATCAGCGTACGTGTATACTCATGTTGCGGATTGTGAAGTATCTGATCTGTTGATCCTTCCTCGACCATCTCGCCATTCTTCAGAACAAGGATGCGATCCGCCACCTGCGCCACCACGGCGAGATCATGAGTGACATATATCGCGGCGGTGCCTTGATCGCGGATAATATCCTTGAAAGCCTTGAGCACTTCGATCTGGGTAGTCACGTCCAAGGCCGTAGTAGGTTCGTCGAGGATCAAAAGATCAGGGCCGCAAGACATGGCCATTGCTGCCATTAGGCGTTGCAATTGCCCGCCTGACACCTGATGCGGAAACTTCTGTCCTACCGTTTCCGGATTTGGCAGGTCCAGCTTTCGATAAAGTTCCACTGTGGTCGCAGTTAGCGCGGCTGCATCACCGACCCCATGCCACAGCGGTGCTTCGATCACCTGTTTGCCGATGCGCAGCGCAGGGTTGAAGCTGGCAGCAGCGGATTGCGCAACATAAGAAACTTCGTCGCCCCGCAAGGCGTGGCGTTCACGCGGCGACAACGCCATTATATTGCGCCCGTTCAGCCAAACCTCGCCGCCGGCGATGCGGCAGCCGGGTCGAGCAAAACCCATCGCGGCAAGCGAGATGGTGGACTTTCCCGATCCGCTCTCGCCGATCAATGCCAAAACCTCACCTTTGCGAACGTTCAGGGACAAGTCCTTGACTATGGAAACATACTCTCCCCCGGGAGGGCGGCCTTCGATCTTGAGATTTTTGATAGTTATAATGTCGTTCATTGGTCTATCTTCTCCAGAACGGTTTCGCCCTGCTGGCGTTGCTGGAACCAGTCCACAAGCAGATTCATGCTGACGGTCAATGACGCAATGCAGGCGGCTGGGATCAAGGCGGCCGATGACCCTAAGAACAACCCGCCAACGTTTTCCTGAACCATCAAGCCCCAATCCGCAGCGGGTTCCTGAATGCCGAGGCCGAGGAAAGACAGGCCGGACAGAAACAGGATCGAGAATGTGAAACGCAAACCAAACTCCGCAATAAGGGGCGCCATGCAGTTTGGCAGGATTTCGCGGGTCAAGATCCACCAGGTCCCTTCACCACGCGCGCGGGCCGCTTCGACGAAATCCATGACGCCAATGTCATATCCAAGCGCGCGCGACACTCGGAACACGCTGGTAGACAAGACCAGCCCAACTGTCAGCACGAGCACCGTGATCGATGTGCCGAACGCGCCGATGATTACGAGTGCCAGAAGGGTCGACGGGAAGGCCATGAACGCTTCGACAATGCGGCTGACAACGATGTCGAACCAGCCCTTAAGGATTGCGGCGGCAAAGCCAAGCGTGACCCCAAACGCAAAGGAAACCACGGTGGTCACCAGCGCCAGCAACAACGTTGTGCGGACACCGTAGATCAGGCGTGAAAGTACATCTCGCCCGAGCTTGTCTGTCCCCAGAAGGCCTCCTTCGCCAAGTGGGGCAAATGTCTGTCCCGAGATGATTTCGGCTTCGCCATGCGGTGCGATCCAAGGGCCGAACAATGCAAGAACCAGCCAGAACAACAGGATCGAACCAGCTATCATGGCGGTCCAAGTCAGGCGCAGTCCGGCAAATACAGACGCACGTGGCACCACGGTGTCGGAAGTTTCGCTCATTTCGGATACCTCAAACGTGGATTGGCCATGATCGATAGAATGTCCGCCAGTAAATTGAGCAGGATGTAGACCGCACCAAATATCATGGCGCATGCTTGGATGAGTGGAATATCACGCAGGGTTACGCCATCGACCAGAAGGCGGGTTAACCCCGGAACGCCGAATATGGTTTCAACGATGATGACGCCCGACACCATGTAGCTTAGGTTGAGCGCTATAACCGTCAGGATCGGCGAAAGAGCGTTGGGTAGGGCATGGCGAACAACCAGTCGTCGTTTTGGCAAACCCTTGAGCGCCGCCATTTCCATGTATGGGGATGTGAAGATATTGATCACTGATGACCGGGTCATCCGCATCATATGCGCCAGCACTGCGAAGCTGAGTGTGGCAACAGGGAGCGCCAATGCGCGGAAATTCTCCGAGAAATCAAAGTAGGGTCGCGTGTTCGCCGTTGCCGAAAACCACCGCAGTTCGACGGCAAAGACCTTCATCAGGATAAGGCCGATGAAGAACTCAGGCACCGCGATCAGTGCCAGCGTCGTCATGGCCAGTGTTTTGTCCACTCTTCCGCCAGCCCGCATTGCGGACCATAGTCCCAAAGCTACCGACAGAGGCACAGAAATTGCTGCCGCCAGCAAAGCAAGCCGAAGGGTGTTCCACATACGGTTTTCTATCATATCGGCCACAGGGCGCTTGGTAGCGAGCGATGTACCCAGGTCGCCCTGGACCATCCCGCCAAGCCAGTCGAAATAGCGCACGATTGCAGGGCGGTTCAGGCCCATTTCTTCGCGCAGCGCGGCTAGGGCCTCTTCGGTGCGGCTTTGTCCCAAAATGGCTTCTGCGACGTCACCGGGGAGTATTTCAGTGGCAGAAAATATAATGATGGATGCCAGCAGCAGGGTCAGCAAGCCCTGCGCAAGACGTGTCGAAATTATTCTAAGCACCAAATCCTCCCCCACGGCTTAGAGCAGTTTTTAGTGCTGGGTCGGTTTTCGACAAACAACCATTACAAACAGAATGGGGTTGTTTTGGTTATGGCTATGCTATGTATTGGGTGGGGTTCGGGCAAAGCCTTGGTTTTTGTTGTTTGTCGTTTTTACCCTGCGCGCTGCAAAATAATGGCAACAGGAGTTACACATGACCGCCTATGCCTATCCATTGCTCATCAAGCAGATTCTAACAGCGCCGCTTTCCCACGCACCGCTCCAAGAGATCATCCATGCTGACGTTATGCGATACGACTATCGCACCTTCGTTGACCGCGTCGGGCGGGCTGCAGGGGCCCTTCGCGCCCTTGGCATGGGCGAAGGCAACGTAGTTGCGGTGCTGGACTGGGACAGCAATCGTTATCTGGAATGCTTCTTTGCTGTGCCGATGATCGGCGCCACGCTGCACACCGTGAATATCCGACTATCGCCAGAACAGATACTTTTTACGATCAACCATGCTGAAGACGATCTCATTCTGTGTCATGTTGAATTCCTTCCTATGCTATCGGAGATTGCGGCCCGCATTGAACGGCCGTGGCGGCTCGTCATCCTGACCGACGATGGCGTGTTTCCCGCTTCGTTGCCATCGGAGGGCGAGTACGAGGCCTTGTTGGCGGGAGCGTGCCCTGTCTCAGATTTCCCGGATTTCGACGAAAACATCCGGGCCACACTGTTCTACACGACGGGCACAACGGGCGATCCCAAGGGGGTCAGCTATTCGCAACGTCAGCTCGTATTGCACACAATGGCAGTGGCGGCAGGGCTCGGGCCGATCCCCGGTGGCGGTTTGAACCGGGGCGATGTCTATATGCCCATCACGCCGCTTTTTCATGTTCACGGATGGGGCATTCCTTATGTCGCCACGCTGATGGGGCTCAAACAGGTTTATCCGGGACGCTACGATCCGGCGAAGCTGCTTGGGTTGATCTCGGAGCACGACGTCACCTTTTCGCATTGTGTGCCTACAATCTTGTCGATGCTTCTGACCGCGCCGGAAGCCGCAACGACGGATTTAAGCCGTTGGAAGGTCATCATTGGCGGCTCTGCGCTGCCGTCGGGGCTGGCGCAGCAGGCTCTTGACCGGGGCATCGACGTTCATGCGGCATACGGCATGTCCGAAACTTGCCCATTTCTAACCGTGGCTGATATGATGGGGACCCGCGATCCCAATGCGCCCGTAAGCCTGCGGACTGCAACCGGTAAACCTGCACCGATGGTCCAGATCCGTGTTGTTGATGCCGAGATGAACGATGTGCCGCGCGATGGTGTATCAACCGGCGAGATCGTGGCGCGCGCTCCCTGGCTGACACAGTCCTATCTGAAGAACGAGGCAGGGACGAAGGCGCTCTGGCACGGAGGGTGGCTGCATACGGGGGATGTTGGACTGTTCGATAACATGGGCACGCTCAGAATCACTGATCGATTGAAAGATGTCATCAAAACCGGTGGCGAATGGGTTTCTTCGCTGGAACTGGAAAACCTCGCCAGTGACGTCGACGGGATTCTAGAGGTCGCAGCCATCGGCATACCTGATCCGAAATGGGGGGAACGCCCGCTTTTGGTCATCGCCGCTGTTGGCGATGCAGCAGCCATAGAAACCAAGCTGCGCGCCACCTTCGCTCATGCCGTGACAAGCGGCGCCTTGTCGAAATGGGCGGTTCCGGATCAAATTGAATTCGTGGACTGCCTGCCGAAGACTTCGGTTGGCAAGCTCGACAAAAAGGTTCTACGGACCACTTTCACTTATAAGAAAGCCAATAAGCATGGATGATGTCGTCATCGTTTCCACCGCCCGCACGCCAATCGGTTTGGCCTTCAAGGGCGCGTTCAATAATATTAAGTCGCCGACCTTAGCCGGGCACGCGATCCGCGCTGCGGTCGCCCGTTCCAGCATCGACCCAGCGGAGGTGGAGGACGTGGTTATGGGGTCAGTCCTTACTGCCGGAACGGCTGGAATGAATGTCGCCCGGCTGGCTGCACTAGCGGGTGGGCTGCCTGTGACCGCCGCAGCTCAGACAATCGACCGGCAATGCGCCTCTGGCTTGATGGCGATTGCGACCGCGGCCAAGCAGATCGGTGTCGATGGGATGGGCATAGTGGTCGCCGGGGGGCAAGACAACATTTCCGCCCTGCAAGCGAAATACTTCGAATGGGTTATGGCAGATAAGGATCCCGCCGTCGCGCTTGCTGCCGAGCATGCATATATGCCGATGCTGCTGACCGCCGAAAACGTGGCGCAGCGTTATGGCATTACCCGCGAGGAGCAGGACGAATTTGCGGCCCTTTCGCAGGCGCGGACCGCCGCCGCCCAGACTGCCGGCGCCTTTGACGATGAGATCGTGCCAGTAACCGCGACCAAACTGTTCAAGGACCGCGAAACCGGAAAAATCAGTAAAGAGTCCGTCACGCTGAAAATGGACGAAGGCAACCGTCCCGCCACGACGACAGGGTCGCTACGGGGATTGCATCCGGTGGTCGAAGGCGGTGTCGTCACCGCAGGCAATGCCAGCCAGTTGTCCGACGGCGCCTCGGCCTGTGTGCTGATGTCAGCTCGGATGGCGGAACAGCGCGGGCTTTCGCCCTTGGGTATATATCGTGGCATGGCTGTTGCAGGATGCGCACCCGAAGAGATGGGCATGGGCCCGATCTATGCCGTGCCCCGCTTATTGGCTCGGGCGGGCCTGAAGACTGATGATATCGGCCTTTGGGAACTAAACGAAGCCTTCGCCGCACAGGCCATTCCGTGCCGGGATCAACTGCAGATTGACCCAGAGATTCTGAACGTGAATGGGGGCGCAATCTCGATCGGGCATCCGTATGGCATGACGGGCGCGCGGCTGGTGGGGCATGCTCTGATTGAAGGAAAGCGACGCCGCGTCCGATATGTGGTTGTCACCATGTGCATCGGCGGCGGGATGGGGGCAGCTGGGCTGTTTGAGGTGAACTGAACTCATTTCCAAAAGGTTTGTGTCAAGTGTCCTTGATGAAAATCGTTACCGAAACTTCAGGCATTTGTTAGGCAATCTCGAAGGCGGAGTCGCACCGGGGGAAGCGTGGGTGCGGCCCATGCGTTCTGTCCACAATCTAGCCATCTACCGCTACGCTTCAATGCACGCGCATTGCTGGCACTCGTCCACAGGTTCGGGCATGGAGGCGGTCAAGTAAATGACGTTTGTTGCTATCTGGACGCTGCTCTTGACCCCTAGGTCACTTACTAGCGGGAAGCGGGATACGAAGTCATTGTCACCATCGATCATGGGTAAAAGAACTTGGTCACCCCAGCGGAACTGATGAGGTACAGAAAGATGTAGCATGCTACAATTTGGACACCGATCAGCTGCCGCCTGAAGATACCGGGTTTAATCAGTTTGCACTTGCTCCGTCGATCTACAACCTCATGGGAATGCTTGTTCTCGAAGCTATGAAGGATCCGTAATTCTTGATGCTACGATCCACAGCCATAACTACGGTTATGGCAAAGTCATGAAATCGGTTGTTTGTGCGGCACGCTTACAATGCGCAAAGTCAATGGAGTTGCGGGGCCAACCCGCCATTGATTGTCTGGGAGGAAAAGACATGTCTGATATCGACAGCTTAGTTCGCCAATACAAGGCGGGAGCGCTAAGTCGGCGCGGGTTCTTTAAACGTGCCGGAGCCTATGGCCTTCTGATGCCTGCTGCATCCAGCATTCTGGCCATGGCTGGGCCCGCAAATGCGCAAACCCCATCGCGCGGCGGCTGGCTGCGTATCGCACAGGGCAACACCGACAATACGCTAGAGCCTGTGCGGATGGTTGATACAGATGATGGAATTTACAGCAACTGCGTCTATCAGCGGCTCACCCGTTTCGCACCGACCCTTGAAGTCGAAGGCGATGCTGCCGAGGAATGGAGCGTCAATGCAACCGCAACCGAGTGGAGCTTCAAACTTCGCAGCGGCTTGATCTTCCACAATGGTCAAAACGTTACTGCTGCCGATGTTGTGGAGAGCCTGTCGCGACATATCGCCGAAGGATCCGAGTCGCCAGCTAAGGCGCTTTTGTCCACAGTGACCGCGATCGAGGCACCAGACGCCATGACAATCAAAATCACCCTGTCGTCGGGTAATGCCGACCTTCCGGTAATTATGTCCGATTATCACCTCGCAATCCATCCCGCCGGCCATGCTGATTTTTCGATGGCCATTGGATCCGGCCCTTTCAAAGTGATGGAATTCATTCCCGGCGAGCGTGTGGTACTTGAGCGTTTCGACAACTATTATGAGGAGGGTAAACCCTATCTTGACGGGCTCGACTTCATACCGGTGCCGGACGCGAACGCGACACTCAGCACGCTTCTGGCTGGAGACGTTGATGCGATCCGGGACGTTCCGGCCTTCGCTGTCGAGCAGTTGGATAGCAACGACTCGGTCACGCTCCACAATACGCCGACCGGTGCCTTCACCAACATGGTGATGATGGTCGATCGTGCGCCGACAAACAATCCGGACTTCCGCAAGGGGATCAAGCATGCGTTGGACCGTGAACTTATTTTGAACCAAGTGTTCAAAGGCATTGGCACGATTTCCGCCGACACCCCGATCGGACCTACCTACAAGTATTGGTGCGAGGATGTAGTACCCGCCGAGTATGACCTCGACAAAGCAAAATTCTACTTTGACAGGGCTGGTGTGAATTCGATTGATCTTTACACCTCTGAAACCGCGGGCAGTTCGGCCAATGACATCGCGCTGACGTTCCAGCAATCAGCGATGGGTGCTGCCGAGATCAATGTTATCAAGACCCCATCTGACGGGTTCTGGTCCAATATCTGGATGCAAAATCCGATGACGATGTCTGGCTGGCAGGCCCGGCCGACCGTGGATGCCTTTCTGACCCTTGCCCATATGAATGGGGGAAGCTGGAACGAAACGATGTGGGGGTCAGAGCAGTTCGACGCCATGATCATTGCGGCCAGGGCTGAGCTGGACGAAGCCGTTCGCGCCCAGATGTATTGCGATATGCTGCATATGATGAACGACGATGGTGGCTTTGTGAACGCGGTATTCCAGAACCAGCTTGAGGCGACAGCGAAAAATGTGATGGGTTGGACCCCGCATTCGGTAGGGGGTCTCGGCGGCTTTGGGCAAACCTTACGCAATGTCTGGCTCGCCTGAGATATCGCAACCCCTTAGACACCGGTCCCCGTGGATCGGTGTCTTTGAAACCAACACCCCAACAACAACGATCCAAGTTAACCGAGACAAGGGAATTGAAAATGGGATATCCTACTAGAAGCCTGCGGCGCCTCAGCTGTCACCTCATTGTTGGGTTGTCAGCGACAACGGCAATCGCACAAACGCCGAGCAGCGGGTGCGGCAGTAAGCCGTTGGAAAGTGGTCTTTATCAAATGGCCGATGGCGGTCAAATGCGGCTGTACCGGCTCCATGTTCCGGCGAGCTATGACCCAGCCATACCATCCCCGGTGGTTACCATCTTTCACGGCTGGGGTGGCGATGAGAACGCATTTCTGGGCGATGAGAGCGTTTTGGCCGAAGCCGAAGCTCATGGATATATTCTTGTCGCGCCGCGCGGCGTTGGATCCGAAGGCGGAGACAATTCTTACAATTCCTGGACGTTTCGTGGATCCGCCACAGGAATCGGCGGAGACGGCCAGCCAATTTGCGATCCCGAAAATACGGGCGATTACGGCTATGCATCCTGCCAAGCGGCAGGTGCGGACATAGCACGTAACTCTTGTTCTTGGACCCAGTGTCAAACCGACGATATTGGATTTGTACAGGAATTGATTGCGGATGTTTCATCAAAGATCTGCATCGATGAAGATCGTATTTTTGCTTCTGGTGGGTCAAACGGTGGCATGTTTACGTGGGAACTGGGACAGAATCCGGCGACGGCAGGCACGTTCCGCGCCATCGCACCCTTGATCGGACTTCCTCATAGGGGCCATCTTGACGGACCGGGGCAGACTGGACTTCCGGTTATGCTTGTCACTGGAACGAATGATCCGACGGTCCCGCCCGGAGCTTGGGAAGATTCTGCCTTCACCACAACCTCAGACGGTGACTTCTATTACTACACCGGGGCGACTGCGATCACCCGAGTGTGGGCTGAGACCGCTGGGTGTTCCGTGGCTGAACCGGCCTCTACTGTTGATGTTGGCATCGAAGGTATCGACTGCCGCAGTTACTGTGGTGTTGAAGGAGAAGGTGAGATGCCTTCAGTCATGGATTGCCGCGCGGACATGGCGCACGAGTATGACCTCCCCAAGACATGGCCATTGATCTTACGCTTTTTCGACGCGCAGACGCAAGAATAGCGCCAGATTAACCAGAACTGTCTCCAACCCGTTGCCTCCTCGACTGGGTTGTTGACCCTTGTCCTTTAACCCCTAAAATCCGGATCTATCATGTTCTCAATTACCCCGTCTTCACGACTGCGGCCTTCACCCTTTTTTGAGGCCACAATGGCCGAAGGCGTTTGCGCTATGACGACCTATAACCTCATGCTGATGCCGACGTCTTACGGGCATCCGGAAGAAGAATACTGGCGCCTGATCGAAGGCGTTTCGATGTGGGATGTCGCTGTTGAGCGGCAGGTTCAGCTCAAAGGACCAGATGCAGGACGGCTGGTGCAAATTTTGGCGGCACGCGACCTGTCGAAATGCAAGATTGGCCAGGGCAAATATGTGCCGATTTGCAATCATCACGGTGTCCTGCTCAACGACCCGATCCTGCTGAAACGTGCCGAGGATTGTTATTGGCTGTCAATTGCCGATAGCAACATCTGGTTCTGGGCAGAAGCCATTGCCCGCGAACGAGGGCTAGATGTCGAGGTGAGCGAACCCGATGTCTCACCGCTTGCGGTGCAGGGCCCGAAAGCCGAGAACGTCGTGGCCTCTATCTTTGGTGACTGGGTCCGCGATCTGAAGTATTTCTGGTTTCGGGAAACCGAGATCAACGGCATCCCTGTTGCGGTCGCGCGGTCAGGCTGGTCCAAACAAGGTGGGTTCGAAATCTATCTTATGGATGGATCGAAAGGCACCAAGCTTTGGAATATCGTCAAGGAGGCAGGCCAACCCTACGGAATTGGGCCGGGAAACCCGAACTGGTGTGAACGGGTGGAAAGTGGTCTTGTCGCCTATGGCGGTGACACGGATGGACAAACCAATCCCTTCGAGGTCCGTATGGGCAAATATGTTGATCTGCATGTGCCTGACGACACCGTCGGCATTCAGGCGTTGCGCAGGATCGCGGCTGACGGCCCGAAGCGCCACCAATTGGGCGTCGTTCTTGAAGGGTCAGAGCCTGCAAAGGCTGATTTCAGATGGAATGACATCGAAAAGGACGGAAAGAAGATTGGGGACCTGACCAACTGCACTTGGTCTTTCCGGATGCGCAAGAATATTGGTTTCGCACTTGTTTCCGTTACAGCACTGCCCGGGGACATGGTCGTGGTACAGCGCGGGGCAGGTCCGGTCGAGGGAACACTTTGCGATTTGCCGTTTCTTTGAGTTCAAAATGAAAATCATTACCGAGAAAGCGCGGCATACTCCTGTCATTCTTAGTACCGACGTGCTTGTCGTCGGCTCTGGTCCTGGCGGTTTGGCCGCCGCGCTTGCCGCTGCGCGCGCAGGTGTGCAGGTCTGCATGGTGGAACGCTTTGGCTGTTATGGCGGCAACATCACCGTGGTTGGTGTAGAGGGGCTGGCATGGTATCGCCACGAGAAGACCGTGGAAGCAAACGGGATCGGGCGAGAGTTTGAGGACCGGGCAAAAGCAATGGGCGCAGCCGTTCCCGAAAGCCAGTCGCTGAGCTATGAGTTGGACAGCGAAGGCTTCAAGCTGGTCGCCGACTGGCTGGTCGAAGAGGCGGGCATTCATGGCATGATGCACCGCACTTTCGCTGCCCCCGTCATGGATGGCGACCGCATCGCAGGCATCATCGTGGAATCGAAGGCGGGGCGCGAGGCGATCCTTGCCAAAGTGGTGATCGACGCGACCGGGGATGCGGATGTTGCCGTCCGCTGCGGTGCCCCTGCGCCGAAAACTCCGTCCGAGCATATGCAGGCGGCCTCCGTGATGTTCCACCTTGCAGGCGTCAACAAGGCCGAGTTCATGGCTGAAGTGAAGGCCGATCCGCAGACCTACAAGGACTGGTCCACCGGCGAATGGACCGTGGAAACCGACGGGAAAGAGGACGACATGTTCTCGCCCTTCCTGAAAAAGCCCTTCGCTAGGGCCATTGAGGAAGGTATCATCCCCAAGCATCTGACGACCATTGCGGGGACCTGGGGTGCGATGCATGATACAGGCGAGCTGACCTATATGAACCTCGTGCATCTGGCTGGGATCGACGGCACCGACCCCGACAGCATGACGCGGGGAGAGGTCGAGGGCCGCAAACAGGCGATGCTTGCCATCGAGGCGCTGCGGCATTTCATGCCAGGCTGCAAGGGCGCGCGGCTGCGCAACTTCGGCATGACCATCGGCATCCGCGACACCCGCAAGATTGATGCCATCTACAACATGACCGAAGCGGATGTGCGCCACCAAGGCAGGTTCGAGGATACAATCGGCATCTACCCCGAATTCATCGACGGCTACGGTATCCTGATCATCCCGACCACAGGTCGCTACATGCATATCCCCTACCGCTCGATGCTGCCGAAGGGGATCAAAGGCCTTCTGGTCGCAGGCCGGGCGATTGGCGGCGACATGGTGGCCCATGCGGCAACGCGCAACATGGCCTGCTGTGCCGTGGTGGGGCAGGGCGCGGGCGTTGCCGCAGCGCAGGCGGTGAAGTCCAACTGTGACGTGGATATGGTCGACATGGACGCTGTCCAGCGCGAGCTGATGCGGCAGGGGGTTCGCATTCAATGACCATTGTTGGACGGACATTCGCGACCTTCGCCGAAGGCTTTGCCCTTTCCTATGCGGACGAGATTTCGGGCGAAACCTACTTCGCAACCTTCGCCACGGCCGAACCCGACCCGCAACGCGCCGCGATCTGGGAAAAGATCGCCCTAATCGAAAACCGCATGGAAGCGGCCCTGCGTCCCTTTGCAAAGGCCCTTGGCGTGATCCCGGCCGACCTTGCCGCCCTTCGCCAGTTAGGGCGAGAGGAAGTCCTCGCCAATCCCATTCAGTCCTGGGAGGCGGCCATGGAGGAGATGGTCCACGAATATCCGGCTTATCTGGACGAATTTGCCGGGCTGAAAGCCATTGCGCCGCAAGAGGCGTTCGACGGGTGCTGTCAGAGGAACACTTTGTTGAGCCGGGCAGGGCGGTGATCTAGTTTTACGGAATGACAAAGCGCGACCCATTCAAGTACTTTAAGACGTCTCCCGAAATCATCCGCTTGGCGGTTATGATGTATGTGCGTTATCCACTTTCGCTTCGAAATGTGGAAGATCTGCTGCACGTGCGTATTCCGGGGTGATCCGGCCACCTGTACCGATAGTATCCGGCCACCCATACCGATTTGATCCGGCCGGGGATTCCGGGGCATCCGGCCACCCCCATTTCGATACTGTTTAAGCTGCTGCGAGGCAATCTGTAGCAAGGCTACTCTGGCGTTCATTTTGAACGAGAGAGAGCCCAATGAAGAGATTGCCAATGCGGAAGATACGGGAAGCTTTGCGGCTTCGATCAGATGGATTTTCAGGACGCCGTGTGGCGCAAAGCCTGTCAGTAGCGCGTGCGACTATATCGGAGTATTTTCGGCGCGCCGATGTTGAGGGCTTGAGCTGGCCTCTGCCAGACGCCTTGTCTGATGCAGACCTCGAGCAGCGGCTGTTTCCTTATAGCCCTGGCGAAACGCGTGGCAGCGTTCCTCAACCGGACTGGGCCTATGTGCATGCAGAGTTGCGACGCAAGGGCGTGACCCTATCGCTGCTTTGGGAAGAGTATCGCGGGGTTTATCCGGATGGATACGGCTACAGCCGATACTGCGAACTTTACACGCGATGGGAAGGTAAGCTGTCGCCAGTGATGCGTCAGCGTCACCCTGCTGGCGAACGGCTGTTTGTCGACTATGCGGGCCACACCGTGGATGTTGTCTGCCCCAAAACGGGCGAGGTGCGCACGGCGCAGATCTTCGTCGCGACGCTGGGGGCGTCCAGTTACACCTATGTTGAGGCCACGTGGACACAGAGCCTTCCAGACTGGATATCCAGCCATGTGCGGGCCTTTGAGTTCTTTGGCGGCGTGCCTGCGCAACTCGTCCCGGATAATCTCAAGGCGGGCGTCACCAAGGCCTGTTTCTACGATCCTGCGATCAATCGCACCTATGGCGACATGGCCAACCATTATGACACGGCTATTATTCCAGCCCGCCCACACAAACCCAAAGACAAGGCCAAGGTTGAAGGCGCTGTTTTGCTGG
>CALAGN010000095.1 GCA_937891785.1 uncultured Octadecabacter sp. | reverse complement strand
GCGGCTTTCGGTAATACTTGCGCATCCGTCGATTAAAGGCAGCCCGATCAGGCGGCGCGTCGCGGAGCACAATGTTCGTTCCGCTTCCATGATTTGCTTTCACGACAACCCCGCTGGCCAAAAGCCCGTCAGGAATATCTGCAGGATCTATTCCTGACCACAAGACGGGTGGCCCTTCGATCCCGATCTGTTTTTCCTTCAGCCAGTCTCGCACGCCCAACTTGTCCGAAATCTTTGTGAACTCGGGATTACGATCAAATATTTTACGCCAAAAGTACTTGTCATTCGCGGTTCGCGGGTTCGCCGGATCGGGCAATCGACCAAAGCGATCACTCTTCCAGTACCAGTATGAAATGCGAGGGTGGCGCAGCAGAATTATCCATCTGAAAGATAATAGAACCCAGTCGGTCATTTGTGTTGCACCCATCGTTCTTAGACAACGCGATCATATGCGGATAGCTGGCAGCTTGAAAGGCGCGATCAGTTATATAAACGCATCAAAAAGATGGTTGTTTTGGATATATCCAAAGCCCCAATCCGCTGCTTTCTCGCCAGCTATTCACAGAGCTTGATAACCCCTCGTGATCACTCCTATGGTCCGCCAAATACAAAGGAGTCGCGCATGTCTCAAATCTCGAATCGACTTGGCGCTGATATTGGTGGCACGTTCACAGACGTGGTCCTTGAAACGACGCGCGGTTCATTTTCCACCAAGGTGCTAACGACCTATGGCGCGCCCGAAGATGCGATCATCGACGGAATGCATCAGGTCTGTGCCAAGGCGGGGATTTCGCCGGTCGACATCGGCCAAATTATCCACGGCACCACACTGGCCACTAATTCGCTGATCGAACGGCGCGGGGCCAAGACCGCGTTAATCACAACCGAAGGGTTCCGCGATGTCATCGAAATGCGAACCGAATCGCGGTTTGAACAATACGATCTGAACCTAAGCCTGCCCGAGCCGTTATTGCCGCGCCAGATGCGGTATACAGTGCCGGGGCGGATTGATGCGACAGGTGGCGAACTGGTGCCGCTGACCCGCGACGATATCGTGCCGGTTGTCGAACAGATCGCCGTCGCAGGATATGAAAGCGTGGCGATTGGTCTGCTGCATTCTTACCTGAACGATGCCCATGAACGGCTGGTGGCTGACGTCGTCGCTGACTTGATGCCAGATGTGATGGTATCCTTGTCGTGCGAAGTCTCGCCGCAGATGCGCGAATACGAGCGCTTTAACACCACCGTCGCCAACGCCTATATCAAGCCACAAATGAAATCCTATCTGGGTCGACTGCGTGGCCGAATGCAGGCCCAAGGCGTGGGCTGCAACATCTTCCTGATGCATTCAGGCGGCGGCATTATGTCGATCGAAAGTGCGGCGGAATTCCCCGTGCGGTTGGTTGAATCCGGCCCAGCTGGGGGTGCCGTTTTCGCCGCCAATATCGCCGCGCGTTACGGGCTGGATAAGGTGCTGAGCTTTGACATGGGCGGCACGACGGCCAAGATTTGCCTGATCAAAGACCAGACCCCAAAAACCTCGCGGGTGTTCGAAGTGGCGCGCACCTATCGTTTCAAAAAAGGGTCCGGCATGCCCATTTCGATCCCCGTGATTGATATGGTCGAAATTGGCGCGGGTGGCGGATCACTGGCGCATGTGGACGCGATGCAGCAAATTCGCGTCGGGCCAGAGTCAGCCGGATCGGAACCGGGTCCGGCCTGTTACGGACGCGGCGGTGATCGCCCTGCAGTGACGGACGCCGATCTTGTACTAGGCAAGCTTGACCCTGACAATTTCGCAGGCGGCACGATCCCGCTGCACACCGATAGTTCCAGCGCGGCACTGACCCGTGTGCTGGGTGAACCGCTGGGGATGGATGCTACCACAGCCGCCTTTGGATTGGCCGAAGTGGTGGACGAAAACATGGCTAACGCCGCGCGCGTGCATGCGGTCGAAAACGGCGAGGACCTATCGGAATATACCATGATCGCCTTTGGTGGTGCCGCGCCGCTGCATGCAGGGCGGTTGTGTGAAAAGCTGGGCATTGAACGGTTGCTTGTGCCGCCAGGGGCAGGCGTCGGATCAGCAATCGGTTTCCTGCGCGCGCCATTTTCCTTCGAGGCAAACCGCTCGGTCTATATGAAGCTATCGGATTTTGACGCGCCGCGTGTGACGGCGCTGCTGGCGGAGTTGCAGGCTGATGCGCGTGGGTTCGTGCGGGGCTGCGACGCAACCGCCGACATCCTATCGGAATTCAAAGTCTACATGCGCTATACCGGACAGGGTTGGGAAATCCCGATCATCTTGAGTGCAGATCAGGCCGCGAGCCCGGACGCCGCGACCTTCTTGCAGTTGTTCGAGGCCGATTACACCAAATTATTCGGGCGCACGGTTGCAGGGCTTGATGTGGAAATCACCGTCTGGTCCGTGAATGCCACAACACCGCCGGAAGCCGTGGATCAGGTCACAGTGGCCAGCGACCAAGGTGCGGCAAGCGCGACAGGCAGCCGCCCGATCTTTGATCCGGCAAGTGCTGGCTTTGCCGACGCGATGATCGTGGAGCGCGCGAGCCTCAATTCGGGCCAAACCGTGCAAGGCCCCGCCGCCATTGTTGAAGATGAGACCACAATCATCATCCCCGTCAGTCGCCGTGCGATCCGCCAGCCCGATGGCTGCATCGACATTACCACCAAGGAGGGCCGCGCATGACCAATCAACCATCAAACGTCGCCTATCAGGTCATGTGGAACCGCCTGATTTCCGTGGTCGAAGAACAGGCCCAAGCCCTCGTGCGCACCGCTTTTTCGACCTCGGTGCGCGAAGCGGGTGACTTGTCGGCGGGGGTCTATGACCTTGACGGACAAATGCTCGCGCAGGCCGTCACAGGCACACCCGGTCACGTCAACGCGATGGCCGACGCCGTGGCGCATTTCATCCGCCGGATCGGGCGCGAAAATATCGCCGACGGGGATGTTTATATCACCAACGATCCGTGGGAAGGCACCGGCCACCTGCATGACTTCACCATCGTCACCCCGTCGTTTCACAAGGGCGCACACGTCGGTTTCTTTGCCTGCACGGCACATGTGGTTGACGTGGGCGGGCGCGGGTTCGGGGCCGATGCCGCGAGCGTTTACGAGGAAGGGATTTACATCCCGATCATGAAATTCGCCAACCGCGGCACCGTCGATGACACGCTGGTCCGGATCATTCGTGGCAACGTGCGTGAACCCGATCAACTGATCGGTGATTTGTATGCATTGGCGACGTGTAACGAGATCGGCCACCGCCGCCTTGTCGACATGATGCAGGAATTCGCATTGGATGATTTGGCTGGCATCGCCACGTTCATCCTTGAACGGTCCCGTGCCGCCACCTTGGAGCGGATCGCGGCCCTGCCCCGCACATCTGCAACAGGCGAGATGGTGATTGACGGCTTTGACACGCCGATCACACTGCGCGTCAAACTCACCATCGAAAAAGACCGGATTATCAGTGATTTCACCGGCACATCCGGCGTCGACAAAAAAGGCATCAACTGCCCGCTGGTCTATGCCAAGGCCTACGCCTGTTACGCGCTGAAAGTCGCGATCGCGCCGGAGATTCCTAACAACGCGGCATCGCTCGCGCCGTTTGAAATTTTCGCGCCCGAAAACACCATCGTCAACGCGGTGCATCCCGCACCCGTTGCCCTGCGCCATATCGTCGGGCATTTCGTGCCGGACGTGGTTTTCAACGCGTTCGATCAGATCGTGCCGGGCCTTGTGCCCGCCGAAGGGGCCGGATGCCTGTGCAACTTTCAGGTCTCCTTGCGGCCCCGCACCGATGCGCCAGCGCCTGACAGCGCGGTACGCTCCGAAGTGCTGACGTTCAACTCTGGCGGATCGGGTGCGCGGCCCAACCATGACGGGCTGAACGCCACCGCCTTTCCGTCCGGCGTGATGACCATGCCGGTCGAGGCGACGGAACACGCAGGCCCCGTGATCATCTGGCGCAAGGAATTGCGCCCCGATTCCGGTGGTGCTGGCAAACAGCGTGGCGGCCTTGGGCAATATATGGAAATCGGTGCCCGCGAGGGACACGAGTTTGACATGCAAGCCATGTTCGACCGCGTGGATCATCCAGCTCTTGGGCGGCGTGGCGGGGCAGCCGGTGCGCCAACGACCATCGCGCGCGCTGACGGCACGCCGATGCGGGGCAAGGGCAAACAGTTTGTGCCGCACGGGGGCCGTGTGCAAATGGCCTTCCCCGGTGGGGCTGGCTATGGCGCCCCTTCCGAACGCCCGAAAACCCAAGTCAAACGTGATCTGGCGCACGGGTATATCTCGGCACAAACGGCGCAGGATGATTACGGGTTGAGCGATGAAGATGTGCGCGCCGTGGCCAAAGCCGTGCAAGAAGGCCGCGAGCCATGAGCAGCTATGACATCGTGATCATCGGTGGCGCGATGATCGGCTCGTCCATCGCCTATTGGACGTCACGCGACCCTGATTTCACGGGTCGCATCGCGGTGATTGAACGCGATCCCAGTTATGAATTCGCCTCCACGACCCACACAAATTCCTGCATTCGCCAACAGTTCGGCACCCGAATTAATATCCAGATCAGCCAGTTCGGCGTGGAGTTCATCAAGGACTTCAAACACTACATGGGTGCGGACGCCCCCGAGATCAGGCTTCACAGTTTCGGGTATCTGTATCTGGCTGACACGGAAAAATTCGCTGATGTGTTGCGTGATAACCAGCGGCTTCAGGCTGATATGGGCGCTGGTACGCGGATCATGTCGCGCAATGAACTGGCCGCGGCCTATCCGTTCTACAATCTTGATGACGTGATCTGCGGCAGCCACAACACCCTGAATGAAGGCTATTTTGACGGTGGCACTATATTCGATTGGTTCCGCAAAAAGGCTCGTGCGCAGGGGGTGGACTACATCAAAGGCGAGGTCACAGCGATCAGCCGCACAGGCGAGAGTGTCACTAGCGTCACGCTTGCCGATGGCACGGAAATCAGCGCTGGCAAGATCGTCAATGCCTCTGGCCCGCGCGCCAATGTCACCGCACAAATGGCCGGGCTACATGTGCCGGTCGAGGCGCGTCGTCGCTTTACGTTTATCTTTGATGCCGCACACCGTTTGGACCGTGACCTGCCCCTGACGATTGACCCGAGCGGCGTTCATATGCGCACTGACGGACGCTATTATATGGCCGGATGCCCGCCCGGCGATGATCCTAACGTGGATTTCGATGATTTTACTATGGATCACCAGATTTGGGAGGACAAAGTCTGGCCCGTTCTGGCGACCCGCGTTCCTGCGTTCGAACAGATCAAGTTGATCAACACTTGGGTTGGGCACTACGCCTATAATACGCTGGACCAAAACGCGATTGTCGGGGCGCACCCCGAGGTCGGCAATTTCTATCTTGCGAACGGGTTTTCCGGCCATGGGCTTCAGCAATCTCCTGCCGTTGGGCGGGGTTTGGCCGAATTGCTGGTGCATGGGGCCTATCGGACCCTTGACCTTGCGCCGCTGGGGTATGACCGTATCGCAAGCAACACACCACTGCTCGAACGGGCGGTGATTTGAGCCAAGAAAAGGAACACTCATGAAAAAGATCGTCCTCACCGGAGCGCTAGGCGCGCTTGGATCGCAACTGCGCGCACCATTGTCGAAAATGGCCGATGAACTGGTCTCGGTGGACCTTTTGGATGCGCCAAAGTTGCTGGAAAACGAAACTTACGCCAAGGCAGATGTGGCCAAGATGGACGAAATCGGCCCGCTGCTGAAAGGCGCGGACATGGTCGTGCATTTCGCCGCTATCGCCGATGAGCGCCCGTTCGAGGAACTGCTGGGGCCGAACTACGTCGGCGCCTATAACGTATGGGAGGCCGCCTATCAGCACGGGTTGCGCCGCGTGGTCTATGCCTCATCGATCCATGCAATCGGGATGCATCCCAACGCAGACGGGATTGATACCAACTGCGATCATCGCCCCGATACGTTCTATGGTCTGGCCAAGTGTTTCGCCGAAGATATGGGCAAGATGTATTGGGAAAAACGCGGGCTGGAGTCGGTTTGCCTGCGGATTGCTTCCTGCACGCCGGAACCCGGCAATGTGCGGGCCTTGGGATCTTGGCTGTCGTATGGCGACCTGATCCAGCTGGTGCAGCGGTCCGTCGACACACCGACGGTTGGCTTTACGGTCGTCTACGGCGTCAGTGCGAACACCCGCGTGGCGATGGACAATACCCGCGTGTCGTTCCTTGGATATCGCCCGAAAGACAACGCCGAGGATTGGGCCGAGGCGCTGTTTGCAAAAGAAGGGCCAGCCGATCCGCAGGACCTTGCAAAAATGCGCGTTGGCGGACCGTTCGCAACCGTGCCGTTGGGCGAAAGCGGTGTCGCGATGATCAAAAAGATGGGTGATGCGACCGCCGCCGCCAAAGACAATGGTGGGAAACTACCCTCGATTCTGTCCAAAAAAGGCATGTCTTAGCGCGCGTCTGCGCCAAACCGGATCACAAAGCAGGCCCCTTTTGGGGGGGGCGTACCAGACTGATCGTCGCCCCGCTCGCCTCAAGCATCCGGCGCGCAATTGGCAGGCCCATGCCCGTCCCGCCGTCGTCGCGCCGCGTCGTAAAGAACGGATCGAAAATCCGGCCTTCGTTGCCCTCGGATACACCGTTTGCGTTGTCACAAACCATCAATTCCTGCCCCCGCGCGGCGATGGTCGCACTGGTCGCACCATGTCCCGCGGCATTGCTTAACAGATGATCCAACACCAGCCGCACACCGTCCGCGGCAAGCGGCACAGGATCGCCGTTAACGCGGCAAATATGGCGCGCCTGATCGACCTCAATGATGCCATGACCGGCAGCCGTGCTGGCGGGGGCCTGTGCGCCTGTGCGTTTCAGAATGGTGCGCACGCGGGCGACCAGTTCACGTGTCGAAAACGGTTTGTCGACATAGTCATCCGCGCCCATCTCAAGACCAACAACGCGGGCGGCCAACGTCACCACTGTCGCGCCGTCACGCGCCTGAAGAACGCCAAAGTCAGCTTGCCCGAGTGCGATCTGAAGGACGTCGCGGATTTGCGGGTCGTCATCGACAATCAGATCACCGCTGCAAACCGCAGATAGGTCAGCCCGTAAGCCGCGATATAAAGATCAAGCCGCAGGACCGCCGAGAGAGTCGACGCCCCGGTTTGCAATACCCAAAGGAATAGCAGTACCTTGAGCGCAGGCCGCCCCAGCAAAAAGGGTTACGCCAGCAGCGCGAAAAGCTCCGCAAGAAACGCGGTGGCGATCAACGGACAAGCCCCGCTATGGGCATATGTCATCCCATCAGGCAGGGGGCGCCACCCCCGAGCGAAACCCTGTTCGACGTGCTTTGGGCGCGCGCTGCAGCGCTCACCAAATCACGCCCAGTTACCCCATGCCCCAAGACCAAGAACCGCCCCGCAGCTTTCGCGAGGCGCGCGGTATTGACCCGCCCACCATCCAGAAGGCCCCATGCGGCAAAGTGCAAGATGCCTGCAATCGCAAAGGCGGTCGAAAGGGGCTGTACGGTTTCGACAAGGGGCAGAACACCAATGGCCACGCCCAACCATGCGGTCATGATCCCGCGCCGCGACATCGCCCGTCCAAGGCAAACCTGCACCGCCCCCGCAATCGCCACAAAGACCAGTGCTAGCGATAGCCCAAGTGAAACCTCGCGCCAGATTAACATGTCGATCACCACGACAAGCATGATCAGGACTGGAATAGCATTGGATTTTTGCGCCGACACAGGGGCCGCGCCGCCAACCGCGCCACTACGGCCATCGGCTGCCATCCACCACGCATCTTTAGCAAGCGCACGGGGCAATCCGTGCACGATATAAGCTGACATAACGCTATCCCTTGTCTTGTTGATTGAAGACGGGAATAAGACGCGCAGGTGCAAGCCCTGCGCGGGGTTTGTGCAGTTATTGTGCAGGCGTTATTGGGCAGCAGCGACCCGAATAGCGCGGATATTCTCGCCGTAGGGCGCAGGGTTAGCGACCGACCCGCCTTTGAACACAGCCGACCCTGCGACCAGCACATCCGCCCCGGCGGCCACAACCAAAGGCGCAGTTTCCGGGGTCACTCCGCCGTCAATTTCGATATGGATCGGACGGTCACCGATCATCGCGCGCAATTGGCGGACTTTTTCGATCTGGCTGTGAATGAACTTTTGCCCGCCAAATCCGGGGTTCACGGTCATCACACAAACCATGTCGATCATATCGAGCAGGTATTCGATTTCGCCGGCCGGGGTCGCAGGATTTAACGCGACACCCGCCTTAGCACCCGTCGCGCGGATCGCTTGCATCGTGCGGTGCGTATGCGCGCCTGCTTCGACGTGGGCAGTAATGTAATCGGCACCGGCGGCAGCATAGGCTTCGATATATTGATCCACCGGAGAGATCATCAAATGCACGTCCATCACAGTTTTGATATGCGGGCGGATCGCGGCACAAAGCGGCGGGCCGAACGTGAGATTGGGCACGAAATGCCCGTCCATCACATCTACATGAACCCAATCGCAGCCCTGATCCTCGATCGCCTGAATTTCCAACCCAAAGTTGGCAAAATCAGCAGAAAGGATCGACGGGGCGATTTTCAAAGTGCGGTCAAAAGTCATGTCAGGCGTTCCTTGTGCAGCGGTTAACCCCCTTTAGCCCAGTGCGCGCGCGCCGTCACCCACCCTCGCACAGGTGCGACCCCATAGCAGTGGGATCTGTGTCAGAGTGTGGTATATAGTAAACATGGGCCATATCACACTGCATCACACCGATATCATTCCCAAAGACGGAGCCTATCACCTGACGCGCGCAGCGCTGGATAACCGCCGCCCGCAGGTGCTGCATACTCACGATTTTTTCGAACTGCTTTGGGTGCAGAATGGCATAGTCCGCCATCACACACCCGACGGGCGTGCTGATCTGTCCGAGGGCGACATGCTGTTCGTGCGCTCCGACCATATCCACGGGTTGCAAGGGCGCGGCGAGGAGGCGTTAGTCGTTTCGATCAGCCTGTCAGACGATTTAATCGCGCAGATTGGCCAGCGGCATCGCGCATTGCTGGGCCGGTTCTTTTGGTCCGACAGCCCAACCCCCGTGACCACGCATCGCGACATGCGCCAGCTTGCCCAACTCAATGCAGCCGCCTTGCGGCTTGAGCGGTCCCAGCCCAGCGCGTTCGAAGCCGAGGCGTTCTTGCTGCCGCTACTGACAAGCCTGCTTGACGGTGCCCCCGATTTGCCCAAGGGCGCACCGCAATGGCTGTTTGATGCCTGCGCTGCAGCCCAAGACCCCGCTGTTTTTCGCGATGGGGCCGCCGGATTTGTTGCTGTAGCAGGCTGCGCCCACCCCCACGTGAGCCGCACAACACGGGCCTATTTGGGGCAAAGCCCGTCAGAATACATAAACGCACTGCGGATGGATTATGCCGCCCGCCGTCTAAGCGGCACAGGCGAAACCCTGTCCGAAATCGCGACCGATTGCGGGATACCGAACCTGTCGCATTTTCACAAGCTGTTTCTGGCCCACCACGGCCAAACGCCACAACGCTATCGCCGCGCGCGACAACGCAACGTCTTACAGCCAGCGGCCACTTGAAAACGTCGCGCGCGCGTGTCACCTTCATATTCTGCAATCGGAGAGTGCCGCGTGACCACAACGACTGACACACCAACGGCCCACCTGCCCCAAACCGTCGAAGCCCGCAACGATGGCTTGCCGCTTGACTTGTCTTGGGTGCGCAGCGTGCATGCGAATACATCCGCCATTGAACGCCGCGCCGCGACTCTGCCGGGGCGGCGTAGCGTCAAAAAGGACTATCAGGCCGCATGGCTTTGCCGCGCGATTTCCTGCATCGACCTGACGACACTGTCGGGCGACGATACCCAAGGGCGTGTGCGGCGGTTATGCGGCAAGGCCCGTCACCCGGTGCGCGCCGATATCCTGGACAGGCTGGGCATGACCGGACTGACCACAGGCGCGGTTTGCGTCTATCATGATATGGTCGCAACGGCAGTCGAGGCTTTGGCCGGATCGGGCATTCCTGTGGCGGCTGTGTCCACTGGCTTTCCGGCGGGCCTGTCGCCGCTGCATCTGCGCTTGGCCGAGATTGGCGAAAGCGTCGATGCGGGTGCTGGCGAAATCGACATCGTCATTTCCCGCCGCCACGTCCTGACACAAAACTGGCAAGCACTTTACGATGAAACACGCGCGATGCGCGATGCTTGTGGCGATGCCCATATGAAGGCGATCCTTGCAACTGGCGAACTTGGCACGCTGCGCAACGTGGCGCGCGCGTCCGTCGTTTGCATGATGGCGGGGGCTGATTTCATCAAGACATCCACGGGCAAGGAACCCATCAATGCAACCCTGCCTGTGACCCTGACGATGATCCGCGCGATCCGTGAATATTACGAACGCACAGGCATCCGTGTGGGCTACAAGCCTGCGGGCGGGATCAGCAAAGCCAAGGATGCAATCACCTATTTGGCGATGATGAAGGACGAATTGGGGGATCGCTGGTTGCGGCCCGACCTGTTCCGGTTCGGGGCCTCCAGCTTGCTGGGCGACATCGAGCGCCAGCTTGAACACCACGTCACAGGGGCCTATTCAGCCCAGTGGCGTCACGCGATTGGATAGTGGGAAAATGCGAATTTTCCGAAACGATCTCGCAGAGATCGCACTCAGCGAAAGGACGCTTTGATGACCGTCAAAGAAATATTTGAGTCGATGGAGTACGGCCCCGCCCCCGAAGGGGCTGCCGAAGCATTGGCGTGGCTGGTCGATATGGGCGACAGCTTTGGCCACTTCATTGATGGCAATTTCACGCCCGTGGGCGCGACGTTTGAAACCCGCAATCCCGCCACCGGCAACGTTCTGGCGAACGTCACCCAAGGCACGCAGGCCGATGTGGATGCGGCTGTGGCGGCTGCACGCAAGGCGCAAGGGAAATGGGCCAAACTTGGCGGGCATGGCCGTGCCAAGGTGCTTTATGCAATTGCCCGATTGTTGCAAAAACACGCACGTCTGTTCGCTGTGTTGGAGACGCTGGATAACGGCAAACCGATCCGCGAAAGCCGTGACATCGATATCCCCCTCGCCCAGCGGCATTTCTATTATCACGCGGGCATGGCGCAGCTTATGTCATCCGAACTGCCCGACCGCGAAGCATTGGGCGTCTGCGGTCAGATCGTGCCGTGGAATTTCCCGCTGCTGATGCTGTCGTGGAAAATCGCGCCGGCACTGGCGATGGGCAATACTGTGGTGCTCAAGCCCGCAGAATATACATCACTAACCGCACTTCTGTTCGCTGATATTTGTCGGCAAGCTGGCGTGCCCAAAGGTGTCGTCAACATCGTCACAGGTGACGGCGCTGTCGGCGAAATGATCGTCAATTCTGACGTCGACAAGATCGCCTTCACCGGATCGACCGCCGTGGGTCGCCGTATCCGCGAGGCAACTGCTGGCAGTGGTAAAGGTCTGACGCTCGAACTTGGTGGGAAATCCCCTTACATCGTGTTTGACGATGCGGACCTTGATTCAGCTGTCGAAGGGCTGGTCGATGCGATCTGGTTCAACCAAGGGCAGGTATGCTGCGCGGGCTCGCGCTTGCTTGTGCAAGAAGGCGTCGCAGATCGTTTTTATGCCAAACTGCGCGCCCGCATGGACAAGCTGCGGGTCGGGAACGGGTTGGACAAATGCATCGACGTTGGTGCGATTGTAGACCCCGTGCAACTGGACCAGATCAAGGCCAAGGTTGGTGGCAACAATGCTGGCACGACCTATCACGCCACTTGCGATATGCCCGTCGAAGGGTGCTTTTATCCGCCGACGCTGATCACAGGGCTGACCCCTGCGGACACCTTGATGCAAGAAGAAATCTTTGGCCCTGTGTTGGTTAGCACAACATTCCGCACGCCATCCGAAGCCGTCGAAGTCGCCAACAACACACGTTATGGTTTGGCCGCGACTGTCTGGAGCGAGAACATCAACCTTGCGCTGGATATCGCGCCGAAACTGGTGGCCGGTGTGGTCTGGATCAACGGCACAAATATGTTCGACGCCGCCGCCGGATTTGGCGGAATGCGCGAAAGCGGGTTCGGACGCGAGGGCGGCTGGGAAGGTTTGCAGGCTTACACACGCCCCAAGGGCAATGCGAAGATACTGAAACCTGTTGTGGCATTCACCACCGAAGATGGTCACCCTGCTGATCCGCTGGATCGTACGGCCAAGCTCTATATCGGCGGCAAGCAAAGCCGCCCTGACGGTGGCTATTCCAACCCTGTGTTTGATCGCTCTGGCAAGCTGTTGGGGCATTCATCCATCGCCAACCGCAAGGACGTGCGCAACGCGGTCGAGGCCGCGAATGGCGCTAAGGGCTGGGGCAAGACCACTGGCCACCTGCGCGCGCAAATCCTGTATTACATCGCTGAAAATCTGTCGGCGCGGGCGAATGAATTTGCTGACCGGATCAACCACCTAACAGGCGTGCGTAGCGGTGCCAAAGAGGTTGAGGCGTCGATCCGTCGCCTATTCACCTATGCCGCATGGGCTGACAAACTCGACGGTGCTGCCAAGGGCGTGCCGATCCGTGGCGTGGCGCTGGCGATGAATGAACCGGTGGGCACGATTGCGGCGTTGTGTGACGACGAGCACCCGCTGCTGGGCCTGATCAGCGCAATGGCCCCCGCCATCGCCATGGGCAACCGCACGGTGCTAGTGGCAAGCGAGCCTTTCCCGCTGGCGGCGACTGACTTCTATCAGGTCTTGGAAACATCCGATGTGCCGGGCGGGGTGGTGAACATCCTGACGGGATCACACGCCCAATTGGCCCCGACGCTTGCCAGCCATATGGATATAGACGCGGTTTGGTCGTTTTCCAGCACCGACCTGTCAGCCGAAATCGAGCGCGCCGCTGCCCTAAACCTCAAACGCACATGGGTCAACAACGGCCATGCGCGCGACTGGATGGATCGCACGGCAGGCGAGGGCCGCGCGTTCCTGAACGCGGCCACCGAGGTCAAAACGATCTGGATTCCTTACGGCGAAGGTTAAGTCGGGGGGCTAAGCCCTACTTGGTTTTCCAGCTATCAAGCCAACGGCGGATACGGCCCCGCCGTTTGGCGATATCCGCGTTAACGTGATCCAGCTTATCGCCAGCCCTATCGGCAATCGGATCAAGCGTGCGTTCGCGGAACTGCATCCACATGGCGCGGATGAACAGGCCACCGATGGTCAGGAAGACGAAGAAAAACAGGTTGAACCACGGGAATGGACGGTAATCCGACCCGTCGATCTGTTTGACCGCAATGGCGTTGGGGAAGATCGTAAAGAATCGGTTGCGCCAGCCATAATGCGTGATCGTCACCCATTTGGGGGCCTCGGCTGTTGAAACCAAATCCTGCGCTTCACCCTGCAAATCGCGGGTGTCGAATTTGAAATAAGGCGGCCATATCCAACCCGTATCTTCGTTGCGATAGACCATTACATCGTCGCCGCCACGGATCAGCCCGAACAGATAGGTCTGTTGGCGCACGACCGTGATAAAGAGGACATCACGATTTTCGGCTTCGACATTTCCGCTGTCAGCCTGCGCAAAGAACCACCTGTTGAAACTGCTGAAATCCTGCCGGATCGTGTCTGTGCCGGTGATGCGCGCCACATCCTTCTGCGGAAGCGCATAGTGCAACAGCATGCCAAACAGCACAAAAAGCGTGATGCGAAGAATTCTACGGATGTTGCGCATGACATGGCGCCTTTCAGTTAACGAAATAAAGGATCGTGCCGACAACAATAGTGGGTATCACATAGACCAGCACGATCAACTTCTTGCGGAACCCGCTTTCGTATTTGACCATGCCGTCTTTGATATAGGTGCGCCGTTCGGCGGATTCTACATCCTCGGGATGGTTCTCGGCCCAGCGGTCTTCAAGTCTCTCGCGCCGGATGGAGCGGGAATAGATCGAGATGCAAAGATACACCACGCTCATCGCCAGAAAACCGAAAACGATCAGTCGTATAAAAGCCATTCAATTCCTCCTCACCGCGCCCCAAGGTCCGACCTGTTCAATCATGTCGGGGATCGGGGGCGGAACCTGTTGCGGTTCGGCCATCGGTGCCTCGTGTCCAAACAACGCCTTGCGCGTGCCCGCCTTGTCTACCTGATATTCACGATGTAGGAAATCGGCGACATATTCCTTCTTTTCATCCGACCACGTTGCGTAGGTGCTGTAAAACGCCTCCTTGTGGCAGATGAACAACTGGCGGATATCCAGTGGTGTCAACTGCGCCAGAAGCATATTCACAAGGTCCGCATCTGCGTGATCTTTGGCCCGCAATGTGTAGAAATAGGCGGGGTGTTCGGACGTAATATGCGGCCACGGGCCGCCTTCGTCAGACCAGCGCACAAGTGCTGCAAGTCCTTGCCATTCTTCGGGCAGATCATCGGCATAGCGTCGCCCCATGTTGCGCAAGTCGCGTCGTGTCGCGCCTGTCAGGTCCTCGCCCATTTTGCTGGCAACCTCGGCCACCACGAAATCCATCTTTTGATGCAAGATCGCAGCTGCGTCGATACCGCGCGCCTCGATGATCGGCTCAATCAAATCATTGATCAGCAAGAACTTGGCGATGGCCGTGGTTTCAGACAGATCAAAGACAAAGGGGATCGGCAAATCGCCCAATTTCTTTTTGTCGCCACCGGCGATCGCCGCCGGATGTTCGACCCCACGAAATACATAAAGGCCACCGAATTTCGCTGTCCAGAAATTGTCCTGCTGGAACGTCATTTGGCGCAGGCTCACCGGATTGCGCACCACATCGCCAGTCTTTTTCGCCAAGCCTATCATGTCGGCAATCAGAACATCATCGAACCAGGCATCATCCTCCATCTTAAAGCGGTTGATCATTTCGCCAAGTTTGGCCGCCGTGGCGACCGTGCCTTCGGTCGTATCCGCTTCGACTTTGATTTGGCGGATGTCGAACAGCTTAGCTGCTGATTTGGCGACGTAGACGGAATTAACCAATTCACCCGCCACAGCATCGCGCGCCGTCAGGGCGAACAACTCGGCCTCGTTTGCTTGGATGAAATGGCGCAAAATACTCCGCGATGTCGAAAAATGGACGTTCAGCAATGGCGCGGTTTTCTGTTCCGTCGTCAGCAAAATGAATTGCCGGTTCACGCCTTCGTGGTTGAGATAAAGATCATCGCCCAACTCATCACCGACTTCAGGGGAATAGCCCGAGATATCGATATGAAATGCGTCCAGCTTGGTCTGTTTATCGCTCAGATGTTGCAGCGCACGATTGTAGCGCGCGACCAACACCGAGCTATCCACGCGGATCAGATTTCCAAACATCAGCCCTTTTTCGATCAGGCGCATCATGTGCGACGCTCCCGAATGGCTTGTAGGGTGAACGCGATGCCAGTCGCGGGTAGCCAAAGCGCTGCCGTAAGGGCAAGCATTTGCAACGTCTCGGACAGTGAAAACGCAGCGCCGAGGCTTGCGCGGGTCAGCCCGACAACGGCCAGCACGATGATGAAGTTCACGGCCAGCGCAACCAAAATAGAGATCCCCAGCGCGCGCATAAATTGCTTAGCCGAAGTAACCTCGTCGCGCCCGCGTTGCCAGCCGATCCAGCCACCTGCCAGCACTGTGGCAACAACCAACGTGATGCCCAGCGCCCCTACCATGTTTCTTTGACCCAAGTCTTGGGCAGGCCCGCGACAGATAATATCATGATCGGCGCCCATAAAAGGGCGGAAATCGCGCCGAGGCGTAGGAAGTGAAACATGACCGGCACAGTGCCTGCGTCGGTCAAATTCGCCAATGAAATACCCTGCCAAAGATAAAGTCCCAGAAAGAAGAGCATACCAAGAGCCAGCATGATCAGTATCGCGAAAAATGTCAGTAGTAACAACGGCCTGACCCCTTCAGGAAAGACCGTCGCGAGCAGTTTTGGCACCAGCCAGCCGGTCAGCGCGAGGGCCAGCGCGGGCATAATCAAACCAAGTTGCGCTGCTGAAAAGATCCCGCTCATTTGCGACCCCGTCGCGCGATCAGGCTGACGACGATAGCGACCAATGCAAAGGCGGCAAAGATGCCAGTATTCACAAGCGTGCCTTCGTGGGGCATCAGTTTTGGATCAATGACCTCGCCCGTCGCAATCGGACCTGCGACCCTCAACGCGAACAAAACCGAGCCAAGCCAGATCGCCGGAATCGCCACCACGCCAAGCGCAAAACCAACCAGACCACCGATACGATTCCACATAAACGGCACAACAAGCACGACGATAACGCCCGCAAAGACCGAAGCAATCGTCAAGAGGACCGCCTCGCTCATCCTTTGCTCTCCAGATACCGCCGCTTGGCCTCTTCACTCCGACCAAAGTCGCGGATTATACCTTCAATTGCGACCTCGTCGGATTTGTCGGCATAGCGGAATTCGCTATCGGCGTAGCGATTGATTTCCTGAATGACCATTTCAACGGTGATTGGCTGACGCATATCGTCGATCATCGCCTTTTTGGTATCATAGTCCTTGAACAGGAACAAATCGGGTTCTTCGATCCACTCGTCCGGCAATTCAAAATCCATCGCCCGCACTTTGACAGCATCCGTGATGTTCTTGATCGCACGGCCTGTAAAGCGGTCGTCTGCTTCCTGAATACCTTTGAGGTACGTACCGAGTTTAGCAATCGTGTCCAGCTTGCCGATATCCTTGTTAACGCGGTCAAACACCCGCTCAAGCCCTTCTTCATGTGGACGCGCATGGCTTTCGAAACTCGCTGTCACGGCCTTTTTAATTTCCTGCGCAGAAAATACCTCGTGATCGCCGACCGGAATATCGTGGTTCTTGCCCATCAGCAGATAGAGGATGTCGATGTAATCATCCCGCGTGATCGGCCCATCCACAAGGAACCGCGCACCGGCCCGTTGACGCAGCGCATCGTCCACATTCTCGGGGTAGTTGCTGAACATCCCAAACGTGCAATTGCCACGCACAACAGTGTTGGCACCCGCAAAACTCTCCATCAAGACGGCAGTAATTTCCAACTGCCCCGCGCTTGATTGGCGATCACCGCGTTTGCCCGCAAGCTGGTCAATATCGTCAATTGTGCCAAATCCGATTACACTGGGATCAATTATATTGTTGATAAACGCCTTGGCATTCTGGCCCGATTTACCCTGATAGCTGTCGATATTATCGGTGCTCAGGTTCTGATAACGGAACGGATAGCCCGCGACCTGACAGTATTCGTTCACCAACCCAGCCATCATCTGAATGAGGGTTGTTTTACCTGTCCCCGGTTTACCATCACCCATGAACGTAAAGATGAACCCACCGAGTTCGGCGAACGGATTGAGCTTGCGGGTAAAGTCATAGGCCATGATCATCTTGGACAGTTTCATCGCCTGATACTTAGCGATGTGGTTGCCGACGACTTCGTTTGGTTTCTTGAAGGTCATGGTCAGCTTGGATGATTTCGCCGCGCGCGCGGGCGTAAACCCGTCGACGGTAAACCCATCCGCCTCGACCCGCCAAGACGCCGCAACGAATGGTTCCAACCGTGGTGCGCTGCTGGCGCGGGCGGCGACCTTGGCCATCAGCGACTCAGAAAATGCCGACACGGTAGCAACCAGCTTGCTCTCACTCGCGGCGAACAAGCCAATATCTTGATCCAATTCCCATAGCGCTCCGTGCAAAGCCAATTGGCCGTTATCGGTCAACACTTCCTCGACCTCGCCCACCTCGACAGTTTCCTCGCTCGCGTGGCTCGACAGCAGGAACGCCGTTGCCGACCCAAATACATAAAGCAAGATCAGTGCTTCGGCACTCAGCATCTCGGAAAACGCGTCGCGCTTACCGCTGGGCAGATTCCCCTCGAGGTTGGCGCGCTTAAGATCGGCCAGCCCCGTGCGGTCGCTGTATTGTTCCCCTACGGCCAGCGAAATCGCCAAAGCACGGCGCAGCCCTTGCAATACCGATGCCTGCACCGGCGAGGTCAGACCATCACCCGCGTCCGCACTCTCAACCCGCGCGATAATCTGCACACCTTCTGTGCGCGTGGTGCGCTGCGTCACCAACCCTGGCGTGGTGTTACGAAACCGCCGCCGCGTGCCGATTCCAGCGGATTTCTCCGCAGCCGGATTGTCCTTGGCGTCCGCAATCCGCGGCGCATGATCAAACCCGTCAAGCATCCCCAATGCGGCATCGTAATGCTTGACCACATCTTCTTCGCGCAATTCCATCTGGTCGGCTGTTTGGCTCATACGACACCCAATCTCATCTTGCTAAAAATATCCAAAATCCACCCTCACCGATAACTCAACACGCGCCCGTTCGGGCTGACAACAAATTTACGCACGTCTTTGAACCCCGGCGGATTGCGTTCTTCTAATGCCTGATAGGGGCGTTGCGGCAGGATGATGCTGCGCTCCATCCGGGTCGCGCCGGTTTCGGCGCCCTGCCCCGCAAACGGGTCCAGCGCGAACACCTGACGTTCCACAGATCCGAACCATCCCGATTTCTCGCGCACAGTGTCGGCTGACGTCAATTCTTCTTCGGTCCAGACCAGCGCCCAGTCCTCGCCAACTGGCGCGCGGGCGGCTTCCAGCACTTCGCGCAGCGGCCCTGCCTGTTTGGTAAAGGCGTGGCTATACATCGGGCCGATGTGAAAGCGGCGCAGGCGTTTGGGGTGTAGGTCGTCGAAATCCTGATCGAACCCGCGCGCGATGGTCAGCAGTTTCAGCCCAGCAATACTTTGCGCCATCAGATGCGCTTGGGCCTCGGGCCAGCGGCGTTCGTCTTTGGGCAGACCGACTTTACCGGTGTCCTCGACCTCCATCAGATAGATCGTTGGCAGGTTGTTCTGGCTGTCGTAAACGGCCCAGTGGATCAGAAAATTCCGGCGCATTTCCGACGGGTTGCCTTGCCAGACAGCCACCGGATCGTTCTGCGCCCAGAACAGCCCACCGCGGCGCAGTTCCTGATAATACAACCGTTGGGACAGGGCATACTGCAGCTTGGTCGGAATCTCGAGATCATGCAGGATCGCGCGGATCATCTCATCCTTGAGGGCTTCAACGCTGCGCATTTCGCGCAGGTGGCGTTCGGCCTGAAGCGCGTCATTGGCCATCGTCAGCAGTTCGGCAAAGACCGGAAAGCCGCTCTCGACGCGGTCAAACGTCAGCTTGCCCGCATGGGCGAAACGGCCACTGAAATGATACTTATGCGCCAGCGCGCGAAACGTCAGCGTCAGACCAACCAGATAGCGCGCCATGACCTCGACCTCGGCGCGGGTCAGGCGGCGCTCGGCCTCCATCGCGGCGGCGACACGGCCCAAATGGCCGGTGATCTTTTCAAACTTGCCAAAATAGCGCCGCGTGACGCGGGTATCTTCCAGCTGAAAATGATCGAGGGGGGTGTCAGGCTGCTTCAAGTTATATCTCTCCGAGTGCGCCGAAACAACGCCGCGCCCCCAAGAATCAGCAGCACCGAGAAACCAAGGGCTTGGCTTATCTGTCCGAACGTACTGATCGACAGAAAGTGACCAATTCGAGAAACATACATCTCATAAGGTCCTTGTGCGAATGTCAGACCTGACAACAGAGCCATCACGCTTGGCCAAGCAAACAAAAACAGTGCGAGCCAGAATAGCCCTTTCCGTCGATTGGAACTAATACGCCTCAATCAAGCCCCGTACTGGTTGCTGTTGTGCTTCTCGACGATCTTTTCAAACCGGCGCATGAACCGTTCATCGGCCCGCGCTTTTTGCTCCAGCACTTCGCGCGCGAACACCATGTGGTCCTCGTGGGCTTCCATCATTTCGGCCATGCGTGCGTTTGTGGCTGAACCGATGGCGGCCATTGCGGTCTGCGCCTCTTGGTCGGTTTTCACGCCGATTTCATTGATCTGGTGGGCCACGTCCTGCTGCTGCGCTGTTTTCAGCGATTTGGTCAGAGCATCATAGAGCACAACCCGCTGTTTCGTGTCCGTTTGCAGCTTGTTGATCAGCACCATCTGCGTCGCCGCTTGGTTTTGCAGGGAATCGATCCAGGTTTTGCCCTTTTCGATATAGCGCTCCAGCGTCTGCGATTTCGCCAGCTTGACCTGTTCTTGCTGCACAAGCTCGTTATAGCGCGTGTTCGCAGCGGCCAGTTGGGTTTCCAGCGCCGTGCGCTTCGCCGCGTCTTGTTCTACGGAAATTTTATTTTCCAGCGTAATAATGGTGGGGTCCATGCCGGAAATTTCCGCCTTCACACCCTCAAGGTCGGACACGGTCACTTCGCGTTCCTCCAAGGTACCCGTCAGGTTGGTTTCCACTTTGGTTTTCTGTTCGTTCAGCACTGCCAATTGGCCTTCAAGCAGCTGAGTAATGATGTCGGATTTGCTGATCAGGTCTTGCAGCTTGTCATCCACAGACGCGGTACGCATCCGTTCCTGACGCAGGGATTCCGATTTGCCCTTGGAGAAGACCCCAACAAAAGTTTCCCATCCGGTTTTCGTCCGCATTTCATCGAAATCTTTGGAGAATCCAGCAGTTACGTCATCCAGACCCATGATCAGTTCGGCGATATTGGCGTTCATCGCTTCGGTATGCACATGCACGTCCTCAAGCGAGGCGTTCTCGATATCTACGGCGATATCTGTGCCGTCGGCCATCTTCTGGCGCGCGGTTTCGATCCGGCTGGTCAGTTCGGCAATTTTGCTTTGTGCCTCGGAAACCTGTTCCTGAGATTCACGGATCTGCGCGTCGAAATTGGCCATGCTTGGTCCCTCATTGATAATCGTCTGTGCTCAATATGGGGAAACTTATGACAGTTTACACGGCCGCAGTAGAGCGAAAAACGGTTTTCGCCCTTCTTTCATCCGTTCACGCTTGCTTAGGCGTCGGTTTCGCTCTCGCCATCACCGGTTACGTCGACATCTGTCGCGCCATAGATCGTTTCAGGCGACACAATGTTGGCGGGTAATTCGACGCCGCGATTAGATAGTTTTGGCCCAAGGATACGTTCGGATTCTGATTTAGAGCGGATTTCTACGTGAGTTCCGCTGGGAACACGCTCGTACAGATCAATAATGTCGTGATTAAACAGACGGATACAGCCCGCAGAACCGGAATTTCCGATCGACCCAAGATCGTTCGTGCCATGGATGCGATAGTATGTGTCGCGCCCGCCCTGATATAAATAAAGCGCGCGCGCACCCAACGGGCTGGCCAAACCACCGGGCACACCGCCGCGAAACGCGCCGTAAACCTCGGGCTGGGAACGCAGCATATTCGCGGTTGGTGTCCAGCCCGGCCATTCAACTTTACGGCTGATCGTGGTGGGACGGCGCAAAGAGCGGCCAGCACGGCCAACGGCAATTGGATAGCGCCACGCGGTGCCATCTTCCAAGATCCAGTAAAGAAACTTGGCAAACGGGTCGATTTCGATGGTGCCCGCAGGCAGAGTGCCATCATAGAAAACCAACTGGCGACGGTTTGGATATTCCAGAAAACTGGGCGGGATTGGTGGCAGGGTATATTCACCGTCTTCAATCAATCCGTAACCTTCGACGGGGACGAACCCGAACCGTTCAAGGTCGGTCACAACCTGCACTTCTTCCTCGGTCAGTGCAGGCGTACATGCCCCAAGTGCAGCAGCGCCAGACAGGGCGAGAAATTTGCGACGATCGGGGGTTGTGAAGGGCATATACTGTCCGCCTAAGTAAACTGTTCAACACGACCTAACACGCAGTTTGCCGTGGGGGAAAGCCACCACGCGAGAAAGTGAGCGTTTCGCGTGGCATAGGTGTCACGGGCGGCACAGAGTTGTTCCGGGCAGCCCGCCTGTTCTTAGCCAACGACGTTAAATTCGGGACCGTAGGGGTAGCCCGTGATATTATCGTTGCCATCTTCGGTAATCACCAGAATATCATGTTCACGATAACCGCCCGCGCCGGGGTTGCCTTCGGCGATGGTCAGCATCGGCTCCATGGAAATCACCATGCCGGGTTCCAGCACCGTGTCGATATCCTCGCGCAGTTCCAGTCCCGCCTCGCGGCCATAGAAGTGGCTCAGGACTCCGAACGAGTGACCATAGCCAAACGTGCGGTATTGCAGCAGTTGCCGTTCTTCAAGGAAGCCGTTGATCTTGTGCGTGATATCCGAGCAGCTTGCTCCGGGCACGAGCAGTGACATGCCATATTCATGGGCGGCGACATTGGCCTCCCAGATTTTCAGGCTGGCTGCGTCAACTTCTTTCACGAACATCGTGCGTTCAAGTGCGGTGTAATAAGCGCTGATCATCGGAAAGGTGTTGAGGCTCAGGATATCACCGGTTTCCAGCGCGCGGCCCGTCACAGGGTTATGCGCCCCGTCAGTGTTCACGCCAGACTGGAACCAGACCCAAGTGTCGCGATATTCGGCATCGGGAAAACGCTTGGCGATCTCCGTTTCCATCGCGTCACGTCCGGCCATTGCCACGTCAATCTCGCGCGCACCAACCTTGACGGCATCGCGGATCGCATAGCCGCCGACATCGGCCACATTCGCGCCGTGACGGATCAGGGCGATTTCAGCTGGGGATTTATGCATCCGCTGACGCATAGTTGCGGGGGCGATATCGACCGACTGCGATGGTTTCAGGAACGCATCCAGCTTGCCCTTTTGCAGCAAGGTCAGGTGGTCGCCCTCATAGCCGATGACGCGACCTTCGCCTGCTACGCTTAGAATCGCGCGCCAGTAATTGTCGCGGGTCCAATCGGTATAGGTGATGTTGTCGCCATGACTGCGGCGCCACGGTTGGCCCGCATCAATGCCCGCACTGATGGTCACGTCCTGTGTGACCGTGACAACCAACCCGTAGGGGCGGCCAAACGAACAATACAAAAACCCGGAATAATAGGCGATTGAATGCATGGATGTGAAAACACAGACCTCCACTCCGGCCTCTGCCATGATCTTGCGTAGACCCGCAAGACGTGTGTCAAATTCAGCGGCCTCAAAAGCCTGCACGGCCTTTTCGCCATTATGAAAGCGGTAAAACTCGGGACGGTCCATAAGGTACCTCCTTTTCCCAAAGAAGGTCCGGGCGTTCAGGACGATTTGCGCTGACTTGGGGGCGACGCCATCGCCCCGCGCATGAGGCTTTCATTGCCCTGAACAACAGATTCGTGTCAATCCATCTTGTGAATATCACGACTGGCGCATTAGGCTGCTCCAACGGAGAACCACATGACACATTTTGCCAGCCTCACACCCGACGCAGCCCCCGCCGAACATGACAAACCCGCACCCGACCGGCTGGTATCGGGCGATCCGCAATTTACGACTTGGAACCTAGAGGACCGAGACGGGCTGTTGTGCGGCATCTGGCAAAGTACACCGGGCGCGTGGCGCGTCGCCTATGACGAATGGGAATACTGCCACATCCTGTCAGGCCATTCGGTTCTGGCCGACGACACCACCGGCGAACGCCATGTTTTGCGCGCAGGTGACAGCATTGTGATCCGGCCGGGATTTTCCGGCGTCTGGGAGGTGATCGAGACAACTCGCAAAGACTATGTGATCAAGGTCTAGCATGGGGATATTGCGCAAAATCCTGTCGTTGCTGTGGCGCACCACCCCTATAACAGCGCAGCCACCGCAGGTTGGCAGCGATCGCATGCACCTTTTCAGCGGGCATTTCCCGTCAGAAGAAACGGCGATGTCCTATTGCTATGACACACCTGACGATAACCACCCCGAACCGCTGACCCGCGATCTGGAGGATGCCTATGTCGATACGAATTTCGTCGAGGTCGCTTTTGGTGGGCGTGCGCAGCACGCTTTGCATTTGATCCTGCCCTCGAACGAAATCGACGCGATGAACGACCGGCGTGGCGAGGACAACACCCTTGTGATGATCTCGGAGGCCGCTTTCGGTGGCTTACCCTACACGCTCAATGATACGCCCACATTGCGCTATCTCGGCGCGTTCACCATTTCATCCTGAGGTTCCATGGACAAAGTCACCCTCACCGACAAACTGACCCAATTCGACGACCACTGGAGTCCACGTGTCGTCGCCGATTACAACGGCAATGACGTAATGTTGGCCAAGTTTTCCGGCGAATTCCACTGGCATAGCCACCCTGATACCGATGATTTCTTTCTTGTAGTTCAAGGCCGTGTTGCAATCGATCTACCCGATCAGACGCTTGAACTTGACGTGGGCGATCTGTTCGTCGTCCCGGCAGGCATTGAACACCGCCCGCGCGCATTAAGCCTTGAGGCCGCGGTGTTGCTGATCGAACCCAAAGGCACACCCAACACCGGCGATGCCGCCATCGCCGCGCCCAAGCCGCGTCTTTAACATGCGCGCAGGGCCAACAAATCTGATCACCGATGTGGCGGGCTTACGGGTCGGAAATGCACAGAACAACGCGTTAAAATCCGGCGTCACGGTCCTCTTGGGTGGCAAGCCATTCACCGCTGGCGTGCACATCATGGGCGGCGCACCGGGCACGCGCGAGACCGACTTGCTGTCGCCCGACAAGACCGTCGAGCAAGTCGACGCACTGGTGCTTTCGGGCGGGTCGGCCTTTGGCCTTGATGCAGCCTCGGGCGTGATGGAGGGCTTGCGCGCGATGGGCCGCGGGTTTACTGTCGGCGACCTGCATGTGCCAATTGTGCCCGCAGCAATCCTGTTTGACCTACTGAACGGTGGCGACAAAAGCTGGACCACAAACCCCTACGCCTCACTTGGCCGCGCGGCACTCGATCAAGCGACCATCGCATTTCCGCTTGGCACGGTCGGCGCAGGCACAGGGGCCACCACAGCGACCCTCAAAGGCGGACTCGGTTCCGCCTCGGTCGTCCTTCCTTCCGGCCATACCGTCGGTGCGCTTGTTGCAGTCAACGCGCTTGGCACGGCCACCGTCGGCGACAGCCCGCATTTCTGGGCTGGCCCATGGGAGATCGGCACGGAATTTGGCGGGCGCGGCGCGGCGATCAGCTATCCGCGTCACATGCCGCCCACGAAACTTGGCGGTGCAACCACCATCGCCATCCTCGCCACGGATGCGGTCCTGACCCAAGCACAATGCAGTCGTTTTGCCACCGCCGCACACGACGGTATGGCCCGGGCCTTGGTCCCCAGCCACACGCCGATGGACGGTGATCTGGTGTTTGGCATCAGCACGGGCGCAATCCCGTTAAGCCACGCAGCCCACGACACGCTCGCCCTCGGCCACGCCGCTGCAACCTGCCTTGCCCGCGCGATCGCGCGCGGCGTCTATCACGCAACACCCGCCCCCAACGACCCGCTCCCCACATGGTCGATGCAGCACGACACCTAAGCCTCCTCATCTTGCCGAAAATATCCCGGGGGAAGTCGCTTGCGACGGGGGCAGCGCCCCCAACACCCTAACCAAGCAATGCGGCGACCAGATCACTGTCGCCATCCGCCAATCCGTCAATCACATCGAAATGATGCCGTCCGGTTTCAATCACCAGACCACTGCGCCACGCTTCAGCCAGCCCCTTGGCCTGCGTAATAAACGCAGGCCGTTCATCTGCACCGACCCAGACAGTTACAGGGGCGGCAGGGGCCGGACATAGAACGGGGCTTTCTGCCCGCGCTTCGGCCTCATCCAGCAGCAAAATCTCATTCATGCTGGTGCGTAACAACGGGTCTAGATCAGCAACTGGTGAAATCGGAACGATCCGCGCAATTCTGTCTCGCGCGGCCAATTCAACATCGCGACAGCTCATCCGCGCCACCAGATGCCCACCTATCGAATGACCGCACAGGCGCAACCACGCCCTTTGGCGCACCATTAGGCAGGAACAGGTCAAACACCTCGCGCGGATCCGCGCCGTAAGGCTGATCCAACGCGCAATCCGCCGCGTCCTGAAATGCTGCCGCAAGTGTTGTCCAACGATCAGGGAACTGGTCACCACCGGCAATATAGGCCCCGTTGGCATAAGCGTCATCAAGCTCCATCTACGATCCTCCAGTGCATGGCCCATGGACTTTGCCAACCGCATGAGTATTTGTGTCTCAAATCTTTTAGGGAGGCTAGCATGCTTGACCAGACGACCAACCTCAAATCGCTTCTGAATCGGCCCGATCTTTTGTGCGAGAAGGCCTTTGTGGGCGGTGAATGGGTCGATGCCAAAGATGGTAAAACATTCGACGTGGTGAACCCTGCGCGCGGCGACGTGATCGCCAAAGTAGCAGACCTGAGCCGCGCTGAAATCACGACAGCCATCGACGCAGCCGAGAAATCCCGCCACGCATGGGCCGCGAAAACCGGCAAATCGCGCGCACAAATCCTGCGCAGGTGGTTCGATCTGTTGATGGCCAATCAAGAAGACCTCGCCATCATCATGACGGCCGAACAGGGCAAACCGCTGACGGAATCGCGCGGCGAAGTCGCTTATGGTGCGTCCTTTGTCGAATGGTTCGGCGAAGAGGCCAAGCGCATCTACGGCGAAACAATTCCCGGCCACATGCCTGACAAACGCATCACCGTCATCAAGCAACCAATCGGCGTGGCCGCAGGTATCACCCCGTGGAATTTCCCCAACGCAATGATCGCGCGCAAGGTCGCGCCGGCCCTTGCGGCTGGCTGCTCTTTTGTCATCCGCCCGGCCTCCCTCACGCCGCTGTCGGCCCTCGCCATGGCGAAACTGGCCGAAGAAGCGGGCCTACCCAAAGGTCTGCTTTCGGTCGTCACATCGACGAAATCATCGGACGTGGGCAAGGAATTCTGTGAAAATCCGCACGTGCGCAAACTGACCTTTACGGGCAGCACCGAAGTCGGACGCATTTTACTGAAACAGGCCGCTGATCAGGTCATGAAATGCTCCATGGAATTGGGCGGCAACGCACCCTTCATCGTATTTGACGATGCCGATCTCGACGAGGCCGTTATCGGCGCAATCGCGTGCAAATTCCGCAACAACGGCCAGACTTGCGTCTGTGCCAACCGCATTTACGTACAGGCAGGCGTTTACGATGCATTCGCCGCGAAACTGAAAGTGGCCGTCGAGGCTCTCAAGGTTGGGGATGGCCTCTTGGATGGCACCACACTTGGCCCGCTGATCGAACCTTCTGCGGTGGAAAAGGTCAAAGAACATCTCGCCGATGCCCTCGCCAAAGGCGGCACAATCCTGACGGGTGGCAAGGCGCACGATCTGGGCGGCATGTTCTTTGAACCCACCATCGTCACCAATGCCACGACCGATATGCTGGTCAGTACCGACGAAACATTCGGCCCCTTCGCGCCACTGTTCAAATTCGAAGACGAAGATGATGTGATCGCCAAAGCCAACGATACCATCTTTGGCCTCGCGTCTTACTTTTATGCCAAGGATATCAGCCGCGTCATCAAGGTCGCCGAGGCGCTGGAATATGGCATTGTCGGCGTGAACACCGGCATAATTTCCACCGAAGTCGCCCCGTTCGGCGGCGTCAAGCAATCCGGCCTTGGTCGTGAAGGCAGCCATCACGGCATCGACGACTACATGGAAATGAAATACATCTGCATGTCGGTCTAAAACGGTTTGGGGCGGTGTAAATGCCGCCCCGCCCCTTCACACCATCGACATCATTTCTGCCAATTCGATGTGACCCATCGCCAGAAACGGACAGGCGGCGACGATCGCTTCGGCAGCTGCCATATCGTCCGCGCGAAACACCATCGCGCCCATCACACCCTCATATCCACCATCACGCGCACCATCTGCTGTCACCGTGCGACGCGCCTTGAACGGGGCGTCAGGCAGCACGATATCGTCGCCAATCCCGCCCATCCACGCCATATATGCCTGCATATGTGCGGCCCCTTCTTCCTTTGACGCAAAGGGCTTGCCACCGTGGTAGCTGATCATGAAATTAGGCATAGTTTTTCCTTTTGTTTGCCCCTTACCTAAACACGGATCGCTTTTTTCTACTAATGGCGGATTTATTTCCAAGGATTGACCGCTGGGGCCCGTCAAACGACTGTGATGCGCATGATAACAAGCGATGAAGATTTGGCCCAAGCGGCCGCGGGAGGTGACGGGCAAGCATTCGCCCTGTTGCTCGAGCGGTGCTATGACAGGTTGTTCGGCCTATGCTTTCGCCTGACCGGATCACGGGCCGAGGCCGAGGATCTGACCCAAGACATCTGCGCCGCCCTGCCTGCAAAACTGGCCAGCTACCGGCGGCAATCCAAGGTCACCACATGGCTTTACCGCGTCGCGGTGAACGCCGCCCATGACCGCCGACGCCGCGCTGCCAGCCATGCGCGCGCGGCTAACGGGTGGGGCGATTGGGAATTGTCACGGCAGGCCGAGATTGCTGAGACCCGCGCGCAAGTTGACTGGCTCACGGCTGCGATGGCCACCCTTTCGGACGATCAGCGCGACACGCTGGCGTTAATCATGGACGACATGTCCCACGCACAAGCTGGCGAGATTCTGGGCGTCTGCGAGGGCACAGTCAGCTGGCGATTATCCGAGGCGCGCAAACACTTGCGGGCTATAAAACAAGACGAAGATGAGGGCGCACAATGACCGACCGCACCGACGACCTCGACGATCTGCGCGCCGCAATGGACGCGGCGACACCTGCGCCCGACGCCGCACGCCGCGCCGCCGATATCGCACTGGCCCGCGAAAATTTCGCTGCTCTCCAAGGATCGCGTGATGATGCGCGTCAAACTCCTGTAACCGAGGGATACTCCCTCTGGACAGGAGTGAAAACTATGCTGACCAAACTCACAACCAAAGGCGGGCTGACCGTCACCACCGCGATTGTCGCCTGCGGTTTCCTTGTGCTAACCCCGCAAGGGCGCGACCTCCTGAACCTGTCATCGGGCCAACCCGAAGTCAGCGAATTTGGCAGCACGCTTGCGGCTGATCCTGCCGTGAAGGTTGCGCAACCCGCGCCCGGCGCGACCGATCTCGCGATTGACGAGGGCGCGTTGATGCCATCACCCACAATCCTTGCCGAACGCGAAGAAGTTTCGATTGAAACACTGACACAATCCCCAGGAGTGCCGTTGGATGAACAGGCCCTGTCGGATGCCCTGCGCTCTGTAGCGGAACCTGTAAATGGTATCGCCGATATGGCACCTGCAGTTCCTCTTGGTAGTGTGGCGGGCCAGATCGGACGCGATTTTTACGGCTATGTTGATGATTCAATAACTACACCCGAACCCGACACAGAAAGCTTTGCCGTCGCCGAACCCAACCCTCTGCGTATCACCGCAGAAACCCCTGTTTCGACGTTTTCCATCGATGTGGACACTGCAAGCTATTCAGTGCTGCGATCGTCGTTGATGCGTGGTCAACTGCCGCCGCCAGATTCGATCCGCATCGAAGAGTTGATCAATTATTTTCCCTATGACTATGCGGCCCCAGACCACGGCGAAGCCCCGTTCCGCCCGACAATCAACGTCTTTGAGACCCCGTGGAACGGCGACACGCAGTTGGTGCAAATCGCCATCCAAGGCATGATGCCCGCGTTGGAAGACCGCCCAGCGCTGAACCTCGTGTTCCTGATCGACACCTCAGGGTCGATGAACGACGCCGCCAAGCTGCCCCTGCTGAAACAGTCGTTCCGGCTGATGCTCGACCAGTTGCGCCCGCAAGACGACGTTGCCATCGTCGCCTACGCCGGATCGGCGGGGCAAGTCCTCGCGCCCACCCCTGCATCTGATCGCGCAACCATCCTCGCGGCGTTGAACGCGCTCGCAGCGGGTGGTGGTACCAACGGTCAAGGTGGACTAGAGCAAGCCTATGCAACCGCCGCCGCGATGTCTGAACAAGACGAGGTCAGCCGTGTTATTCTTGCGACCGACGGGGATTTCAACGTCGGTTTATCCGACCCGCGCGGGCTGGAACGCTATATCGCCGATCAGCGCGACAGCGGCACTTACCTCTCCGTCCTCGGTTTCGGGCGTGGTAATCTCGACGATGAAATCATGCAAACGCTTGCGCAAAACGGTAACGGCACAGCTGCCTATATCGACACATTAAGCGAGGCACAAAAGGTGCTGGTGGATAACCTTACGGGGGCGCTGTTCCCCATCGCAAATGATGTGAAAATCCAAGTCGAGTTCAACCCTACCATGGTCGCCGAATACCGCCTGATCGGCTATGAAACCCGCACGCTGCGCCGCGAAGATTTCAACAACGACGCCGTGGATGCGGGCGAACTCGGGGCGGGTCACACCGTGACCGCGATCTACGAAATCACCCCTGTCGGTTCGCCCGCGCAACTAAGCGACCCCCTGCGCTATCAACCCACGCCAGCAGCTGGCTACAGCCAAGAACTCGGGTTCTTGCGCCTGCGCTATAAGGAACCGGGCGCAACTGAAAGCCAGCTGATCGAAACCCCGTTCTCGACCAGCACCGCCACAGGCGAAGCGCAATTCGCCGCAGCCATCGCAGGCTTTGGACAATTGCTGCAAGGGGGCGCGTATCTTGGCGACTGGTCCTACACCGACGCCATCGCACTGGCCAATGCCAACCGCGGCGATGACCCCTTTGGATACCGCACCCAAGCCGTGCAACTCATGCGCCTCGCGGCCAGCCTGTCACGGAACTAAGCAATATCATCTTGCTATAAATATCCCCGCCGGAGGCTCCAACCAACCCCAAGCGCGGATCAGTTTGGCACCCACGACCAACCCGACAATCTCGTCTTGGGTAAACATAAGCAGCGGCACCTCGTATCCGGCGCGCCTGACGTAGCCAACGCCCGCCTCGCCTTCGATTAGGACACCCGATCCGATCAGATCAGCGATGTCGCGGTAAACCGCCCGTTTGGTCACCTCCAACTGTTCGGCTAACCGCGCCACCGTTGTCAGCCGACCGCCCCGCAGATACTGCACGATCAGGAAAAGGCGGTCGGCGCGTCTCATGCAGCGGCCGGTTCAAACAGGCCGATGGAATTGCCATTGGGGTCCGTCGCATACTGGAAACGGCCCGGCGGGATAAAGATGGCCGGACACACCCGACATATCGCCGGTAAAGTTCACGATCGGGTTCGGGCCGTCTTCATTGCGCAGCATCTTCCATCCGAAAACGTCGCTGTAAAACGCCGTGGCGGCATCAAGATCGGTCACTGGAATTTCCGTCCAGACTACTGTTGGCATATCGGTCATGGGGTCTCTCCTTTGCATGTCGATGACCCGCTTCTGACACACCCCTGCTGACAGCATTGTGTCAGCATGTTTTCAACCAATCCAGATTATCTGTGGTGGCACCCGCGGGCGTATATTCACCACTGATCCAACCGTCGTACGCATCCGCACGCAATTGGGTGAAAAACGATTTGTAATCGATCTCGCCGCCCAGCGGCTCATGTCGCCCCGGATAGCCCGCAACCTGCACATGACGCACCAAATGGCGCATCCTATCCCACGTTCCCAACACATCGCCCGTAATCCGGTACGCGTGATAGGCGTCAAATTGCAGGTGCAGGTTCGGCGCGCCGACCTCGGCCAGAATGTCAGCAGCCTGATCAAAATCATTCAGGAAATAACCCGGCATATCGTGGCCGTTGATCGGCTCAATCGTCAGGCTTTGCTTGGGGGCGACTGCCGCCGCCCAGATAAGATTTTCGACAAACATGCGCCGCGCTTCGCTTCCTTGCGCCACACCAGCCATTATGTGCAAATGCTGCGCGCCCAGCGCTCCGGCATAGCGCAGCGCTCGGTGAAACGCGCCGCGAAACCGCTCTTGTTGATCCGGCACTGCCGCAAATCCACGCGGCCCGTCTGGATCGCAATAATTGGGCGGTGGGCAATTGATCAACGCCAACTCCAAGCCAGCGTTTGCAATCGCCGACCCCAGTTCAGCCGCGTTCTCATCATAGGGAAACAGAATTTCAACCGCGCCGAACCCCGCCTGTACCGCCGCTTTTGGCCGCTCAGACATCGGCAGTTCGGTAAAGAGCCACGTCAGATTCGCGCAGACCTTAGGCATCTGGCAAATCCGCTGCGGGTATCACTGCGAAGAACGCCCCACCCGATCGCAGGCCAAACCAGTCCTCACCATCCACCACCGCGACCTCGCCCAGCTCCACCAGCCGATAGAACGATTTGCGATCAATCAAAGCCTCAAGGTTGGCGCGCACATGCACATAGGGCGCAGGTTCGCCAGTCTCAGCGTCCTGCACTACACGGATCGGATGATCAGCGCCCGCATCAACAAAATCGCCGACGTTTGTTTCAAATCGCAACGCCTCGCCCACACGTTCGAAATCCACCGCCACAAACGGCGCATCATCGACCGTGATCCCGACTTTTTCCACTGGCGTAACTAGAAAATAGTCATCCCCATCACGGCGCAGAATCGTCGAAAACAAGCGCACCATCTCGGGTCGCCCGATCGGCGTGCCCAGATAGAACCACGTTCCGTCCCGCGCGATCCGCATATCCAGATCGCCACAAAACGGCGGGTTCCACAAATGCACGGGTGGTAATCCTTTCTTGCCAGCCGCCCGCGCGCTTGCCGCAATGCTTTGTGCCGACACGTTCACGCCATTGTCACCTGAGATTGCTTTTGCCATTGGGGTCCACTGCGTTATCTGGTCTGATAGAACAAGAATATAGATCAGTAGGAGTGATTGCCATGGCCGGAAACGAGCTTGTCGCAGAGATCGAAGCGCTGAGTGCCAAACTGGCCGAGGCCCGCGGCAGTATCGCAAAGCGGTTCATCGGTCAGGAGAGCGTCGTCGACCTCACGCTTGCCGCTCTGATGTGTGGCGGCCATGCCTTGCTGATCGGTCTTCCCGGCCTTGGCAAAACCCGTCTTGTGGACACGCTGTCCACAGTCATGGGCCTTAATGGCAACCGCATCCAGTTCACGCCCGACCTGATGCCCGCCGATATCCTTGGTTCCGAAGTGCTGGAAACCGCTGCCGACGGCACCCGCACCTTCCGGTTCATCGAAGGGCCGGTTTTTTGCCAGCTTCTGATGGCGGACGAAATTAACCGCGCCAGCCCGCGCACTCAGTCAGCGTTGCTGCAAGCGATGCAGGAAAAAGAAGTCACAATCGCCGGCGAACATCGCCCGCTTGGTCGCCCGTTCCATGTGCTCGCCACGCAAAACCCGATCGAACAAGAAGGCACCTACCCCCTGCCCGAAGCCCAGCTTGACCGCTTTCTTGTGCAGATAGACGTCCCCTACCCGGATCGCGGTACAGAACGCGAGATCCTGATGGCGACGACGGGCGTCGCCGAAGCCGACGCGACCGCCGTCTTTGCCGCAGACGAACTCCTCGCCGCGCAGACGCTCCTGCGCCGGATGCCTGTGGGTGATGCTATCGTTGAAATGATCCTCGATCTGGTGCGCGCCTGTCGCCCCAATGATGATACGGCCCCCGATACAGTGCGCCAGAATGTCAGCTGGGGGCCCGGCCCACGTGCGGCCCAAGCGCTGATGCTGACTGTGCGGGCAAGGGCCTTGCTTGATGGTCGCCTTGCCCCATCGGCCGAAGACGTGCACGCCATGGCCGCACCTGTGCTAACCCACCGTATGGCGCTAACATTTGCCGCCCGCGCGCGTGGCGAAACCGTCGCTGATGTCATTGATCACGTCGCCGCGCAAATCACCTCCGCAACCGCTGCCGCATGACCCAAGTCGGCGACCTTCGCGCAAAGGCTGAAACGCTCGCCAGCCCGCTGCCCGCCCTTCTGGCCGAGGCAGAGCATCTGGCAACGACCGTTCTGTTGGGCGACCACGGACGGCGGCGCGCCGGTCTGGGCGATACGTTCTGGCAATTCCGCCCCGCCCAAAGCCATGACGCGGCGCGCAGTATTGACTGGCGCCGTAGCGCACGTGCCGATGCGCCCTTCGTGCAGGAAAAGGAATGGCAGATCGCACAAAGCGTCATCCTTTGGGTCGATCAGGGAGCATCGATGTCGTTCGGCTCATCCAAAGACCTCTCCACCAAATCCGCACGCGCCCGCGCACTTGGCCTTGCCGCTGCAATCTTGCTGATCCGTGGCGGTGAACGGGTCGGCCTGACTGGCATGCGCCTGCCTCCGCGCAGCGGCGAAGTTCAACTTACCAAACTCGCCGCCCTCCTCAGCGAAGACAAAGCCACGGACTACGGCAGCCCGGACGCCCAAGGCATGTTGCCGCATTCGCGCGCGCTGTTCATCTCGGACTTCCTTGGCGATATCGGCCCCGTCGAAAACGCCCTCCTGCGCGCCGCAGATCGCGGGGTGCGCGGTGCATTGGTGCAAGTCCTCGACCCCGCCGAAGAAGCCTTCCCTTTTGACGGACGCACCATCTTTGAAAGCATGACAGGCGCGCTGCGTCACGAAACTCTGCACGCGGGCGATCTCAAACAACGCTACCTTGAGCGTCTCGCGATGCGCAAAGACCGCCTCGCCCATCTCGCAAAAACCACCGGATGGCAATTCACGACGCACCATACCGGCCAAAGTGCTGCCAACGCCCTGCTGTGGATTTACGGCGCATTGGAACGCAAAGCATGACCCAAACCCCCATTCTTCTGTTGCCATACACTCCGGGGTTCGGGGCAGCGCCCCGACGGGCCGCCACAGGCGGAACCCCCTGATGTGGAGCATCGGACCCTTAGGCTTTTCCGCGCCGTGGATACTGCTCGGGTTGATCGTCTTGCCGCTGCTCTGGTTGCTGTTGCGTGCCGTGCCACCTGCCCCAGTCCGGCGCCGCTTTCCGGGTGTGGCGCTGCTGCTTGGCCTGACCGATGCCGACAGCCAAAGTGACCGCACCCCGTGGTGGCTCTTGCTGCTGCGCTTGCTTGCGATTGCCGGGGTGATCATCGGCTTTGCCGGCCCCGTGCTGAACCCGCAGGTCGTGCGCGCGGGCGATGGTCCGCTTTTGGTGCTGATCGATGGCACATGGGCGGACGCACGCGACTGGCAGCGGCGTGTTAATCGCATTGATGTGTTGTTGTCGGAGGCCGCACAGTCCGGTCGACCTGTGGCGCTTGTCTCGCTTACCAACCTTCCACCCCAGGCACCTGTATTTCAGGCTGCTGATGCGGTCGCCACACGCCTGCCCACCTTGACGCCAGCCCCTTTCGCGCCTGACAGCGATGCCCTGATTGCCTTTGCCCGAACGCTTGATGGGGCGTTCGACAGCTTTTGGCTGTCGGATGGCCTTGCGCGTGACAGTCGCACGGCATTGCTCGACGCGCTTGAAACCCACGGCACAGTGTCGGTGTTTGAAAGTCCGCGCACCGTCATGGCTCTGCGCCCTGCCCGGTTTGAAAACGGCGATGTGATGCTGACCACCACCCGCGCGCCAGCCGCTGGCACGGCAGAGGCAGTGGTGCTCGCGATCGGTCTTGATCCCGCAGGCGTTGAACGCCAGCTTGCCAGCCTACCGATCACTTGGGATGCTGGTCAAAGCGATACCAGCGCCAGCCTGACCCTGCCGCCAGAACTGCGAAACCGCGTGACCCGCTTTGAACTGGCGGGCGTGCAATCTGCCGGTGCCGTGACCCTGACTGATGATGCACTTCGCCGCCGCGAGGTCGCGCTGATCGCGGGTGGTGGCGAACGAGAGGGTCTAGAGCTGCTGTCACCTCTGTACTACCTCAACCAAGCGCTTGAACCGACCGCCGATCTGATAGAAGGCACGCTGGCCGATGTTCTACTGGCTAATCCTGACGTGATCGTGCTGGCTGACGTGGCCGCGCTGACCGCACCCGAGCAAGAGGCGATGCTGGAATGGCTCGACAAGGGCGGGTTGTTGTTGCGCTTTGCCGGACCGCGCCTTGCCGGATCCGACATCGGCCGCGCTGTCGAAGACCCACTTTTGCCTGTGCGTTTGCGCGCCGGCGGGCGCAGCATCGGCGGTGCGATGAGTTGGGGCGAACCAAAAGCCCTTGCGCCCTTTTCCGATACCTCGCCGTTCTTTGGCCTGGCCGTCCCCGACGATGTGAGCGTCAGCGCGCAGGTCATGGCGCAGCCCGATCCAACGCTTTCGGATCGTGTGATCGCCGCCCTCAGCGATGGCACGCCACTGGTCACGCGCAAGGGCGTTGGCGCGGGTCAGATCGTGCTGTTCCATGTCACCGCGAATGCCGAATGGAGCAGCCTGCCCCTATCGGGCCTGTTCGTGCAAATGCTGGAACGGCTCGCAGTGTCGACCCGCCCAGCGCAGCCCGAAGAAACCGAACTGGCAGGCACCACATGGATGCCCGAGGACGTTTTGAATGGATTTGGCGTGATCCTGCCCGCCGACACCCTGTCCGGCGTGTCGGGCGAACGGTTGGCCACGGGTGTACCGGCCGCCGACATGCCCCCCGGACTTTATTCAGGCGAAGCCCGCAAGATTGCAGTGAATATCATGAACGACGACACCGAGATTTCCGCCATGCGTTGGCCCACCCGAATCGCCGTCGAGGGGCTGGACGTAACGGCGCAAACACTGCTGAAAGGCTGGGTTCTGGGCGCTGCGCTTTGCCTGCTGGTCATCGATATCCTTGCCTCGCTGTTCCTATCGGGTCGTCTGACGGGGCCGCGCGCGCGGGCAGCGGCGATCCTTTGTGCGGCTTTCATGATGCTTCCCGACACCGGACGGGCGCAGGACGTGAGCGATGACTTCGCGGTGGCGTCCCTCACCGAAGTCGTGCTTGCCCATGTGATCACCGGCGATGCGCAGGTTGATGATATCGCGCAGGCGGGGCTTTACGGTCTGTCGCAAACACTTTACCGGCGCACCTCGATCGAACCTGCCTTGCCGATCGGTGTGAATATCGAGACCGACGAACTGGCGTTCTTTCCCATTCTTTATTGGCCGATCACCGCCAATCAACCGCTTCCGTCAACAGATGCCTATGCCAAGTTGAACCGCTATTTGCGCACCGGCGGGATGATCCTGTTTGATACCCGCGATGCGGATTTGGCGGGGTTCGGCACGGCCTCTCCCGAAGGACGCCGTTTGCAAGCAATCGCCCGCTTGTTGGATATCCCGCCGCTTGAGCCAATCCCGAACGATCACGTCCTGACGCGCACATTCTATCTGCTGCAAGACTTCCCCGGTCGCTACGCGGGCCGCGAGGTTTGGGTCGAGGCAAGCCCACCAGACGCCGAACAGGTCGAAGGCATGCCGTTTCGTGATCTGAATGACGGGGTCACACCCGTCGTCATTGGTGGCAACGATTGGGCTGCCGCTTGGGCGATGGATATCAACGGCAACCGCCTCGTGCCGGTCGGGCGCGGCATGGCCGGTGAACGCCAACGCGAGATCGCGCTGCGCTTTGGTGTGAACCTGATCATGCATGTGCTGACGGGAAATTATAAGTCGGATCAGGTGCATGTCCCTGCCCTTCTGGATCGGCTTGGCCAATGACCGACCAACTTATCCTTGATCCACTGATCCCGCTGCTGATGTTGGCAGCGATTGCGGCACTGGCAGCTTTGGGCATCGCGCTTGCGATTTGGCGCGGACTGTCCGGCTGGTGGCTGCGCGGGCTTGCAGCCCTTGCGATCCTTGCCGCTATTGCCAACCCCTCGGTGCAGCGCGAAGACCGCGCGGCGCTGTCCGATATCGTCGTGCTGGTTGTGGACGAAAGCGCGAGCCAACGTATTTCAGACCGCCCCGATCAGACCGCCGATGCAATTGCCGAGATCAGCGCACAGATTGCCCAGCGCCCGAACACCGATCTGCGAATTGTGCGGATGGGTGACGCAACAGGCGATGGCGGCACGCAAATGATGACCGCCCTGACCGAAGCCATTAGCGAAGAACCACAAGCCCGTATCGCAGGCATCCTGTTACTGTCTGATGGCCGCGTGCACGACATGGATCGGGCGCCTAATCTGCCCGCTCCGCTGCATGCGCTCATCACGGGACGCGACACCGATTGGGACCGTCGCCTTGTGGTGCGCAATGCGCCCGCCTTTGCAATCCTTGGCGAACCGGTGACGCTGACTTTGCGGATCGAGGACCAAGGTGCGGCCCCCACGACGGGTGGCCTTGTGGACCTCAGCATCGCGATTGATGGCGACACGCCGTTGCAGTTCCAAATCCCGGTGGGCGAAGACATCGAAGTGCCGATTGATCTGTCCCATGGCGGGATGAACGTGCTGCAATTCGCGACCCCCGTGGCGACGGGTGAATTGACCGACCGCAACAACGCCGCCGTGATCCAGATCAACGGTGTGCGCGACCGTCTGCGCGTATTGCTCGTCAGCGGTGAACCGCATCCGGGCGAGCGCACATGGCGCAATCTGTTGAAATCCGACAGCGCCGTAGACCTTGTGCATTTCACCATCCTACGCCCGCCGGAAAAGCAAGACGGCGTGCCGGTTGATGAACTTTCTCTGATCGCATTTCCAACCCGCGAGCTGTTCTTGGAAAAAATCGACGAGTTCGACCTGATCATCTTTGATCGCTACAAACGGCGCGGCATCCTGCCCTCGCTTTACCTTGATAACATCGCCACCTACGTCGAAAACGGTGGCGCGGTGCTGATTGCCGCCGGTCCTGACTATGCCAGTGCCGACAGCATTTTCCGCTCGCCGCTTGGGCGTGTTTTACCCGGCACGCCGACTGCGCGGGTCTATGAACAGGGCTACCTGCCGATCCTCACCGACCTTGGTGCGCGCCATCCTGTGACCGAAGGGCTGGATGCGCTGGCCGCCGCTGGTCCTGACGAAGACACGCCAGGTTGGGGGCGTTGGTTCCGTCTGGTGCAGGTCACCCCAAGTGCCGACAGCACAACCCTGATGTCGGGGATCAACGATGAACCGCTGCTGATCCTCAACCGCGTTGGCGAAGGCCGTGTGGCCCTGCTGGCGTCTGATCAATCATGGCTTTGGGATCGCGGGTTCGAAGGTGGCGGGCCGCAGTTGGAACTCCTGCGCCGTTTGGCCCACTGGATGATGAAAGAACCCGACCTTGAAGAAGAAATGCTTTGGGCACAGGGCACGGGGCAAAGCATGCGTATTATTCGCCGCACGCTAGACAATACGGTCGGCGATGTGACCGTGACACACCCCGACGGCACGACCACACTGCTCAGCCTGAGCGAAACGACGCCAGGACGGTTCGAGACCCAATGGGAGGCGCCGGAAATGGGGCTTTATCGGTTGGCCAATGGCGATCTTGAGTCCGTGATCGGCCTTGGCCCCGCCGCGCCGCGTGAATTTGAAGAAACGATCGCCACGACAGACCTGCTTGGCCCGCTGGCGGCCACGACCCAAGGCGATGCGGCAATGATCGAGGGTGGCATCCCGCAGATCCGTGCCGTGCGCGCTGGGCGTCCCGCAGCAGGGCGTGGCTGGATCGGGATCACCCCGCGCGAGGCTTATCGCACGGCGGATGTGCGCGTCTTCCCGCTTCTGCCTGCTTGGGTGTTTGTGCTGCTCGCATCGCTTCTGGTGATCGGCGCTTGGCTACGTGAAGGACGGCGTTAGGGCAGCTGAACCGTCACGGTTTCAAAGCTCCACCCGTCCACATTGCAGCGTGTGTTGATCATGCTCTCGGTCGCTCCGGCTGGGATCATCACGCCCGGCAGACTCCGGGCAAAGGGCTGTTCATCCACATGCGGATGCGCCAATTCGCGCACCCCGATGCGACTGCCATCTGCGGCTAGAACTTCCCAGCCATCTGCGTAGCGATCCTAGCCCGTGTTGGGATGCGAGGATGGTGACCTTGATGCGGGCTTGGTCATCAGATCGGGTCATCGGATCGGGTCACTGTGACGTCCGCGACCACGGGCGCGTCAGCCCAAACCGGAGTGACCAAAACGGCCAGCACAGCAATGCTCGCAAGGCGCATCAAAACGGTTTCACAACCACCACCCAAAGGATCGCGATCACACCCAACACGCTGGTTTCATTAAATATCCGCAGGAACATATCACTCTCGCGGAATGTACCACGCTTTGCCCGCACGACCATCACGCCAGTGTAAACATAGTGCAGCGCCAAAAGCGAAACGAGGGCCAGCTTGACCCAAACCCATGTTGGATAGCTCCACGTCCAGCCCAGCCAAAGCCCGGTGATCAAGGCGATCACACCCAATCCGGCCGAAAACCGATAGAGCCGCACCGTTAAATCACCAGTGGGGCCAAATTCGCCCAACGAGGCAAATTCGCGTTTCCAGAAAATGAGCGCGCGCGGCACAGCGAAAATCGAGGTCATCCACCCCATCACGCAAAGAATATGTATAATCTTGAGCCAATCCATGGCGCCTGATTGCCCTGCTCGTGACGCCTCTGCAAGGTGTGACAAGGTCGCGTTCCCGAATCTCTTGGCAGTTCGTGTTATTTTGGTTATAAAAACTTACCAATTATCCATATTCACGCGGAGACCAGCCATGGACATGCCAATACCCGACGCAAAAATTATTGCGAAAAAGGCATCCGTCGTCGAACGGTTGCAGGCTGTCCTGCCCCTGAATGCAGTGATCCACGAGGACCGGCAGGTCAAAGCCTACGAATGCGATGCGTTGGTCGCCTATAAATGCCCGCCGCTTTGTGCCGTGTTGCCAACATCAACTGCCGAGGTCGCAGCCGTTCTGCGGGTCTGCCACGAGATGGGCGTGCCTGTCGTGCCGCGCGGATCAGGCACATCACTCGCCGGGGGGGCGTTGCCTACCGCTGATTGTGTGATTCTTGGCGTCGCGCGTCTGAACGGTGTGATCGAAACCAACTATGATGATCGCTTTATCCGTGTGCAATCGGGCCGCACGAACCTGTCCGTGACAGGTGCTGTCGAAGCCAACGGGTTCTTTTACGCCCCTGATCCGTCCAGCCAGTTGGCCTGCGCCATCGCCGGCAATATCGCGATGAATTCCGGCGGCGCACATTGCTTGAAATACGGCGTGACCACCAACAACCTGCTGGGCGTGACGATGGTCATGATGGACGGCACGATCACCGAAATTGGCGGCGCGCATATGGGCGCGGCTGGCCTTGATCTGCTCGGGTTGATCTGCGGCAGCGAAGGCCAGTTGGGCGTCGTCACCGAAGCTACATTGCGTATCTTGCCCAAGCCCGAAGGCGCGCGCCCAGTGCTGATGGGGTTTGACGACAACGAGGTCGCGGGCGCCTGCGTGGCCGACATTATCAAAGCTGGCGTGCTGCCCGTCGCGATCGAATTCATGGACCGCCCCTGTATTGAAGCAACCGAGAAATTCGCCAATGCGGGTTACCCGATGTGCGAGGCGCTTTTGATCGTCGAAGTCGAAGGATCAGAAGCCGAGATCGACGAACAGCTTGGCATGATCCTGAAAATCGCGCGCAAACATAAACCCGTTGAGCTGCGCGAGGCCAAGGACGCAGACGAGGCCGCACGTATCTGGCTGGGCCGTAAATCGGCGTTTGGCGCGATGGGGCAAATCAACGACTACATGTGCCTGGACGGCACGATTCCCGTGTCTTCCCTGCCACTGGTCCTCCGCCGGATTGGCGAGTTATCAAAACAATACGGGTTGGGCGTCGGTAACGTCTTTCACGCAGGCGACGGCAATATGCACCCGCTGATCCTCTATGACGCCAACAAACCCGGCGATCTGGAACTTTGCGAAGCGATGGGCGCAGATATCTTGAAGCTTTGCGTCGAAGTCGGCGGGTGTTTGACCGGCGAGCATGGTGTGGGCATCGAAAAGCGCGACCTGATGAACGTGCAATTCGCCCCCTCTGATCTTGAGGCGCAGATGGCCGTCAAAGACGTATTCGATCCCGCGTGGCTGCTGAACCCTGCCAAGGTATTTCCCCTTGGGGCAAGTGAAACGCGCCGCATTGCAGCCAAATAAAGAAGGCCCGACATGACCCCCAAGACCGAAACCGAATTGGCCGCCGCGATTGCCGCTGCCACCGGCCCGCTGCACATTACAGGCGGCGGAACCCGCCCGATTGGCAACCCAGTGCGTGGCACGACGCTAAGCACGGCGAAACTGAACGGGATCATACTTTATGAACCCGGTGCGCTGACGATGGTCGTGCAGGCGGGCACCCCTGTCGCTGATATCGAAAAGGCATTGGCCAAGGAAAACCAACGCCTTGCGTTTGAGCCGATGGATCACCGCCCACTTTTGGGCACCAAAGGCACGCCAACGATCGGCGGGATTGTCGCCGCAAACGTGTCTGGCCCGCGCCGTGTGGCCGTGGGCGCGTGTCGCGATCACATGCTGGGCGTGCGCTTTGTTGACGGGCGCGGCACTATCATCAAGAACGGCGGGCGGGTGATGAAAAATGTCACCGGCTATGATTTGGTCAAACTACTGAGCGGCAGCTACGGCACCCTTGGCGTGCTGTCCGAGGTTTCACTTAAGGTGCTGCCGCGTCCCGATTGTAGTGCGACAATCACGACCGCGATTGATGATGACAGCCGTGCGGTTGCGGCCATGTCCGCCGCCCTTGGATCGCCTTTCGAGGTAACAGGCGCGTCCCATGATCCCGCGACAGGCCAGACCCACCTGCGCATCGAAGGCTTTGCCGGATCGGTGGCCTATCGCAGCGACAAAATGTCGGCCTTGATGGCCCCTTTTGGCATCGTGCGCGTTACCGACAACACACAAGACAGCGAGGCGATCTGGGTCGCGATCCGTGATGTAACTGCATTCGCCGATCAACAGGGCGATGTCTGGAGACTGTCTCTCAAACCCTCCGACGCGCACGGCGTGGTCGCGGGGTTGTCCAAAATGGGCGCGCTCTATGATTGGGGCGGCGGGCTGGTCTGGGTTCTGACCACCGCTGGCCACAACCTGCGCGCTGAGTTGGGCGATGCGTCCGGCCATGCCACGCTAATCCGTGCCAGTGCCGAAACCCGCGCCGCACTGCCCGCATTCCACCCCGAAAACGCAACCGTCACCGCCCTGTCCGCGGGCCTGCGCGCCAAGTTTGATCCGCGTGCCATTCTTAACAGCGGGGTCATGGGCTGATGCAAACCACCTTTAGCGAACAACAGCTGCAAGACCCAGCGACCCAGCGCAGCAACGATATCCTGCGCGCCTGTGTCCATTGCGGATTTTGCACGGCGACTTGCCCGACCTATCAGGTGCTTGGCGATGAACTCGATAGCCCGCGCGGGCGGATTTACCTGATCAAGGACATGCTGGAAAACGACCGTGTGCCTGATGCCAACACGGTCAAACACATCGACCGTTGCCTGTCGTGCCTCGCCTGTATGTCGACCTGCCCCAGCGGCGTGCATTATATGCATCTGGTCGATCACGCGCGCGCCTATATCGAAAACAACTACAAACGCCCGCTGACGGACCGCTTCTTGCGCTGGGTTCTGGCGCGGATTTTACCCTACCCGATGCGGTTCCGTGTGGCCTTGCTGGGTGCCAAGATTGGCAAGCCCTTTGCCCGCCTGATGCCCGATGTCCGCTTGCGCGCGATGTTGGAAATGGCCCCCAAGACCATCCCGCCAGTGTCGCGCAATGATGATCCGCAGACATTTTCCGCCACCAACAAGGTCATGCGCGTCGCCCTCATGACAGGCTGCGCGCAAAAAGCGCTGAACACCGATATCAACGATGCCACCATCCGCATGCTCACGCGGTTCGGGGCCGAGGTTGTCGTGGCCGAAGGCGCGGGCTGTTGCGGTGCGCTGACCCATCACATGGGCAAGGAAACCGAAAGCCATGCGACTGCCGCCAAAAACATCCGCGCATGGGTGCGCGAGATGGACGCGGGCGGGTTGGATGCAATCGTGATCAACACATCCGGCTGCGGCACGACCGTCAAAGACTACGGGCACATGTTTCGCAATGATCCCCTGGCCGCCAACGCCGCGCGGGTCAGCGCGATTGCAATGGACGTCAGCGAAATTTTGATGAAACTCGACCTGCCCGAAGGCGCGCAAAGAGGCACCAAAGTCGCCTATCACGCCGCCTGTTCATTGCAACACGGCCAGCAGATCAAGACGTTCCCCAAAGACCTGTTGAAACGCGCGGGATTCACCGTGCTAGAGCCCGCCGATAGCCATCTTTGTTGTGGATCCGCAGGCACTTACAACCTGATGCAGCCGGAAATCTCTAAGCAGTTGAAAGCACGAAAGGTAGATACCCTGGAGGCGCTGAGCCCCGACATCATCGCCGCAGGTAACATCGGCTGCATGATCCAGATCGGCGGCGGCACTGACGTGCCGATTGTGCACACCGTTGAATTACTGGATTGGGCAACAGGCGGGCCACAACCGCCTGCCCTCACCGCAACGGGCAAGCGAGAACCACAGGTGCCGATCCTGCGTTAGCGCCCCATTTGTGCCACAACTTTTTGCTACGCGGATTGGCAACAAGGGTGAACCAATGCGGCAAATCTTTCTAACGCTCTGGCTTTTGCTTGTGTCTGCGGTCTTGGCGCAGGCGCAGGACAGCGCACTTTCGTCCATGCAAACCGGCGACGCTGCGCGCGGTTGGGAGGCCGTTGGCCGGCTTGATATTGACGACAAAGGCTTTTGCACCGGCGCATTGATCGCACCCGAATTGGTGCTGACGGCTGCGCATTGCCTTTACGATAATGCTACCGCCACCCAAATCGACCCCGCTCGCATCCAATTTCTGGCGGGCATGCGCAATGGCCGCGCACTGGCCTATCGGGGCGTACGCCGTGCTGTCGTGCATCCGGCCTATGTGCATCACGGCGACGGCGACACAAGCGCCGTGCAATTTGACGTCGCACTGCTGGAGCTGGATCAACCGATCCGATCCACCCAGATCGTTCCGTTCGAAACCGCCCAGGGCGCGACCGCAGGCACCCAGGTCGGCGTGGTCTCTTATGCGCATGACCGCGCAGAGGCCCCGTCGCTACAGCAGGTCTGCGCGATAATTGGCGAACAGCAAGGCATGTTTGTGACGACCTGCAACATCGATTTTGGGTCATCGGGCGCGCCTATTTTTCGCATAGAAAACGGCGTGGCGCGGATTGTATCGGTGGTGTCCGGCAAGGCAGAGTTGAATAGCGCGACCATATCGTTCGGGTCGGTCTTGACTGAACCGCTAACGCTTTTGCGCGCACAACTCGCGGCTGGTGGCGGCACCTATCAAAACACCCCCCCAACCCAGGTCCGTGTCATCACATCGGGTGAACGCTCGCAGACAGGTGCCAAATTCGTGCGGCCCTAGCGGGTCTTGAAAGCGAAAAAAGTATCCCCAAATAGAATGTATCGGCACGCCATTTACGGGTGCCGCAACCACCGCCTGTCCCGTTCGGGAAGGCACTACATCTTTGGAATCGCTTGATAAAGGATACCACTATGCGAACTTTTGACCTTGCTCCACTGCACCGTGCCACTGTTGGCTTTGACCAGATCACCGACCTGATGGATCGGGTTTTGTCCAATGACGCAGGCACCCAAAGCTACCCCCCTTACAACATTGAAAAGACCGCTGATGACGGCTGGCGTATCTCGCTTGCCGTAGCTGGTTTTGCTGACGAAGACCTGTCAATCGAAGTGCGCGAGAACGCCCTTCTGGTCGCGGGCCGCAAAAATCCGACCGAGGATGACAAATCGCGCAGCTATCTGCATCGTGGCATCGCCACCCGTGCTTTTGAACGCCGGTTCCATCTGGCCGACCATGTCCGCGTGACAGGTGCCAGCCTTGAAAATGGCATGCTGCACATTGACCTGATCCGTGAAGTGCCCGAGGCGCTGAAACCACGCCAGATCGCTATCGCATCGTCTGCTGCGAAAAAGGCTGACGTGATCGAGGCTGATAAGGTTAACTAGGCCGGTCATACAACCAATGGAACGGGGCCCATCGTGGCCCCGTTTTGCATTAGTGCGCCTCTGCCCAATTCGCGCCCTGTCCTGCCTCGACGATCAACGGAACGTCGATTTTCACGGCGGGCATCGCAGCGTTTTCCATCACGTCTTTCGCCGTCGCAATCAGCTGATCCTGCGCCCCGTCCTCTACCTCGAACAGCAGTTCGTCGTGGACCTGTAGCAACATTTTCGCAGGCTGACCGGCAATCGCATCAGGCATGCGGATCATCGCGCGCCGGATCACATCGGCGGCCGTCCCCTGGATCGGCGCGTTAATCGCGGCGCGCTTGGCAAAGCCTGCCCCCGGCCCCTTGGCGTTGATCTCGGGCGTGTGGATTTTGCGGCCAAACATGGTTTGTACAAACCCATGCTCTTTGGCGAATTTGACCGTGTCATCCATATAGGTGCGGATACCGGGGAAGCGCTCGAAATAGCGGTCAATGAACCCCTGCGCTTCGGACCTTGGAATGCGCAAATTGCGCGCCAGACCAAAGCCGGAAATTCCGTAGATCACACCAAAGTTAATCGCCTTGGCCTTGCGGCGCACATCGGGCGTCATCTGATCCAGCGGCACATCAAACATTTCCGACGCCGTCATCGCGTGGATATCATGACCATCCTTGAACGCCTGTTTCAGCGCATCAATTCCCGCCACATGCGCCAAAATCCGCAGCTCGATCTGGCTGTAATCAAGCGACACCAGCACCTTGCCTTCATCAGCTACAAACGCCTCGCGAATACGCCGCCCCTCCTCGGTGCGCACGGGGATGTTTTGCAGATTAGGATCAGTCGAGGCCAAGCGACCCGTCGTCGCGCCGGTCTGCACATATGACGTATGTACGCGGCCTGTGTCGGGGTTGATATGGTCCTGCAAGGCATCCGTATAGGTCGACTTCAGTTTGGCCAGTTGGCGCCAGTCCAACACACGACCAGGCAGATCATGTTCGGTCGCCAAATCCTCAAGCACATCCGCACCCGTGGCGTATTTTCCGTTTTTGCCCTTTTTGCCGCCCTCTAGGCCCATTTCTTCGAACAGGATTTCGCCCACCTGCGCAGGCGATCCCACATTGAATGACCGGCCCGCAAGTTCGTGAATTTCCGCCTCAAGGCCCGCCATTTTCTGTGCGAATGCATTGGACATGCGGCTCAGTGTATCGCGGTCGACCTTGATCCCGTGCATCTCCATTGTTGCCAAGACAGGCGACAGCGGGCGCTCCAACGTTTCATAAACCGTCGTCACTTGTTTTTGGTGCAACTGCGGCTTGAAAACCTGCCAAAGACGCAAGGTAATATCCGCATCCTCGGCGGCATATTTTACCGCTTCGTCGACCGGCACCCGATCAAATGTGATCGCCGATTTCCCAACGCCCAGTAGCGGTTTTATCGGGATCGGCACATGCGCCAGATAGCGTTCGCTTAGCGCGGCCATTCCGTGATTATGCAGCCCCGCATTCAACGCATAAGACATCAGCATCGTGTCATCGAACGGCGCGACCATCACCCCGTAACGGCGCAAAATCTTGGCGTCATATTTCATGTTCTGGCCGATTTTCAGAATGCTGTCGTCCTCCAGCATCGGGCGCAGCATATCGAGGCATTCCTCAACGCCCATTTGCCCCTCCGACAGATCATCACTGCCAAACAGATCATCCGCGCCACCTGTCTTGTGGATCAGCGGAATGTAACACGCCTCGCCTGCATTCACGCACAGCGAAATCCCCACCAGATCGACGCGCATTTCATTGAGGCCCGTGGTTTCAGTATCGACCGCCACAACCCCGCGTTCGTAGGCGCGATCAATCCAGACCTGCAACGCCGCTGCGTCGCGCACCCACTCGTATTTCTCAGGGTCAAATGCCACCTGTTCCGCGTCTTCGCCAGACGGGTTCGCCCCTTCGGGCGTCGCATCAAGCAGCACAGGTGCTTCAACACCCAGCTTGTCGGAAATGCGTTTCATAATCGTGCGGAATTCCATTTCCGCGAGGAACCCCAACAGCACTTCGGGGTCAGGATCGCGCACCTCAAGATCATCCAGCGTGAAGGTAATCGGCGTCGCACAATCCAGTTGCACAAGCCGTTTGGACAACCTGATCTGCGCTTCATTCTCGATCAGGCTCTCGCGGCGTTTAGGCTGCTTTATCTCGCCTGCCCGCGCCAACAGTGTGTCCAGATCACCGTATTCGTTGATCAGCAATGCCGCCGTCTTGATGCCAATCCCCGGCGCGCCGGGCACGTTATCCACGCTATCGCCGGCCAGCGCCTGCACATCGACAACGCCTTCGGGGCCGACGCCAAACTTCTCGATCACCCCGTCACGATCAATCACGCGGTTTTTCATCGCATCAAACATGACGACGCCGTCACCGACCAGTTGCATCATGTCCTTATCGCTGGAAATGATCGTGCAGCGGCCACCTGCATCGCGCGCCTGACAGGCAAGCGTGGCGATAATATCGTCGGCTTCAAAGCCCTCCATCTCCTCACATGCGATGTTGAACGCTTGCGTAGCGCGACGTGTCAGCGGCATCTGCGGGCGCAAATCCTCGGGCATCGCCTCGCGGTTGGCCTTGTAAAGATCATACATATCGTTGCGAAACGTGTGGCTGCCCTTGTCGAAAATCACCGCCACATGGGTCACGTCGCTACCGGTGTTCCCGTCCACATAGCGCTGCAACATATTGCAGAAGCCCGACACCGCCCCGATTGGCAAGCCGTCAGACTTGCGCGTCAATGGCGGCAGCGCGTGATATGCGCGGAAAATAAACGCCGATCCGTCAATTAGATGCAGATGACAGCCTTTGCCAAATTTCCCAGCTTTCGCAGTCATAGCCGCCCCCTCGATTGCCATTACAGCTGTTTCGTCATCATTATCTTGCGATCGTCGCGGCTGACTTCAACCCAGCCTAACCGGCCATAGATCGCCACATTTTGCGGCATTTTAACATGCGTCGCCAGCCGCATTTGCGACAGCCCTGCCGCACGGCACGTACTTTCGGCAACCACCAACAATTGCGCCGTCCCAAAGTGCAGCAAAACACGTCTGTTGCGCCAGGTCTTAGGCCAACCCTGCCGTCACGTCTGGCAAATCAGGAAAATCTGCACTGGTCTGCGCTTAGGCAGCTGCAAAAACACCTGTCAGATCATCCGCGTCGGCGACCGTCGCCGGCCCGATCACACAACGGGTCACACCTTGCCTTCAAAGTCCTTGTGCACAAACTTGGCATCACAATAGGGGCACTCGACCCAGCCATGTTCGTTCGGTATTTGCAGCCAGACGCGCGGATGGCCCAGCGCACCCTCTCCCCCGTCACAGGCCACGCGCCAGTCATTCACGATTAGGGTCTCGGGGGCGGGTCGGGTCATGGGATTTACCTTTAGCTTGTCGCGGGGTAGGCCCGCGTTACATTCGCAAGCATTCTAACGCCCATGACGCCTTGGGCAAGACGGGAACGACCGGCCATGACCGACAATGCCATCGAAATCGCAGGCTTGCGCAAAACATACGCCGCCACGGGGCGCAGCGCGGCCAAAGATGCGTTGAATGGCATCGACCTGAATATTCCGCGCGGGTCCATCTTTGGGCTGCTTGGCCCAAACGGGGCAGGCAAATCGACGCTGATCAATATCCTTGCGGGTCTGGTCATAAAGACCGCTGGCAGCGTCAAAATCTGGGGCTTTGATCAAGACGAAAACCCGCGCCAATCGCGCGCGGCGATCGGGATCATGCCGCAAGAACCCAACCTCGACCCGTTTTTCACGCCCCGCGGCAGCCTTGAAGTACAGGCCGGGCTTTACGGTGTGCCCAAATCACAGCGCCGGACCGACGAACTGCTCGAACTGATCGGGCTGACGGACAAGGCCGAAGCCTACGCTCGCTCACTGTCGGGTGGCATGCGCCGCCGCCTTCTACTGGGCAAAGCGCTGGTTCATTCTCCGCAAATCCTCGTGCTGGACGAACCCACGGCTGGCGTGGACATCGAACTGCGCGCCATGCTTTGGGCCAATGTGCGCAAACTAAACGAGGGCGGGATGACGATCATCCTCACCACGCATTACCTAGAAGAAGCCGAGGCGATGTGCGACGAAATTGCCATCATCAACCACGGCGACATGATCGCGCGTGACACCACCGCTAACCTGCTAGGACGGCTCGATACGAAAACCATGGTGATCAAGCCGGACAGCCCTGCAACCCTACCTGATATGCCCCCTGAAATCAGCGCAAGCCAACGGGCAGACGGTGCGCTGGTCTTTACCTATGGCACAAGAACTACCCCCGCCGATGCAATCCTTGATCGGGTACGCGCAGCGGGGATCACAATTCGCGACGTAACAACCCAAGATCCACACCTCGAAGATGTCTTTCTGGCGCTGACGTCCGGGCGCTAACCCTCCGATTTTTCTTCCATAATAATTTCCGCCGGAGGCGGTGATCGCAACCCGCGCAGCGCCTATCTTGGCAGCATCACGCCCAATTGCTGCCCGCCAATGATATGCAGGTGAAAATGCGGGACGTCTTGAACACCATGGGCGCGCGTATTTGCGATTGCGCGAAACCCTGCATCCACCCCCTCGGACTCGCAAACCGCTGCAAGGGCTTTCATGAACCCAACCTGTTCTTGGGCGCTGGCATCACGGGCGAAATGGTCGAGGCTGACATATGGCCCCTTTGGGATCACCAGCACATGCACCTTTGCCTGCGGCTGAATATCACGAAACGCCAGCGCATGGTCGTTCTCAAAGACCGTATAGTTGGGGATTTCACCCCGCAGTATTTTGGCAAAGATGTTTTCGGGATCGTAGGAATAGTCCATGGCGCACCTTAGTCTGAGAATAAGTGGTCGGTTTTGGCAATCCCGCGCGCCACGTCATCGGGCACAGACAGGAATTCACGCAGGGCCTTGGCATTGTCATCGACCGATCCCAATTCGCGCAAACGCAGGTAATTCGGGAAATTCGCATCCCCGATCTTGTCGCTTTCGTAGACAACATCATAGCGGATTGTCGGCAACAATTGCGCAAGCGTTTCCCTTGGCGTTTGTTCTCCGGCAAAGCCAACGCGCATCGCATGGCCACGCAGATATGCGTCACTAAAGACACATTCTATTTCAAGCAGGCGGGTCGTCGAGCGATCCGACATAAAGTCCTGCATCAAATCAAGATTGGCCGTGTCTAGACAGATAATCATCCGGTCCGTTTTATAATAATCAAACAGCATCCGCGTCAGCGCGCGGCGGTGCCGTGTGCGCTTTTCCAGGGTTGACTGGATTCCGCCCAGATCAGGCAGGGGCGCGCTCTCCTCGTTGAACAAGTAATCAATCACTGGAATGTCGGTATAATGCTTGATCGATCCCATAAGCCGCTTGGCCACATGCCATTTTTTGCAGGCCACAATCAGCAACTCGCGATGGCGACCAAGCGTGGCCTCGGTTTCCCAAAAACGCGGCGCAAATCGGCGACCGATCCGGCCCCGTCCCGTCAGGAACTTAAACAAATCGTGGCCCTCGCCCGAGACTTTGAAATCGTCACGCTCGGAGGCATAAAGACGGCCCAGTCGTGTCTTGAGGTCTTTGGCTTCAGGGCTGATCTTGCGGGCAAACAAGAAATCCTGACTTAGCAAATGATCATATTGGTCGTTGTAGAACGTAATCGGCATCCCATATTCCGAAAACATCAGGAATGTCAGTGTGTGCGACTTTATCTCGTCTTCGGGCACCAGGTGGCGCACAAGGGTTTGGAAAAAAGTCTCGTCAGGAATCCATGTGGTGCGGAAAAAGCGCATCACGTCTTTGCGTTTGCGCGTCATTTCCAGAATCGACTCGATCGTGCGGCGGCGCAGGCACCACCACTGGCTGCCGATCATTACCTTAATATCATCTGGAATCGGGCGTTTCAGGCCCAGTCGGCGCTGGCTCCACCATGACCAATAAAACAGCCGCTTGTGTTTGCGTTCATTAAAAAAGTGGCGGTAGATCAACCGCTCTTCCTTCATGCCTGTCTTGATCCAGTCGCTTTCGAAATAATCAAAGCTTTCAATATAGTCGACCTCGTCGCCATCCAGAAAATTCTTGGCATAGCGCGCCGATTTGACCGCCATGCAATCGCCCGAAACCATGTAGAAATGCGTCGCCCGCGGGAAAGCATCAATCGCGGCTTGGACGGCGTTAAGCGTCGCCTGCACCAGCGACCATTCCCCCCAACCACATTTGATGCGCTTTCTGGCGAATGTGACGTTGGGATTATCTTTCAGGGCCGCCTTGATCTGGGCGTATGCTTCGCGTGGCGCACTGGCATCAAAGTGAATCGACATGTAGTCGCCGACAGCCGTCAACTGCTCCGCCTGCTGAATAATTGCAGCGGGGTCTTTGTGGCACAGCAGGATGAATGCGATTTTTGCCATTTTGGAAACAGTTTGCCCCTTGTTGTTCAGATTGTTTTTCATGTCTAAACGTGAAGAGACCTTGAATAAACATAGTTTCTTTGCTTTTTGGACGAAAACATCGCCTTAATGGCACTTAGGGCAGCGCGTTGGAGGCGTAATTGGCATGAGTTTTCCCGGAACTTGGATGACACAAAGCGAAAGCGTGGTTTACCGCGTCGTTCCGAAATGCGCCTGCTCGACCATTGGTCAGATAATGTATTATTCAGATCACGGCGAATTCTTTGATGGTGACATTCATGATGCCACCGACGGGATGCACAAATGGGCGATGGAAGACAGCCAGCCGTTGATCACAAACAACTTGAAAACGCACAAAAGCCCTACCTTTACCTGCGTGCGCAATCCCTACACCCGCATTCTGTCGTCGTTTTTTGACAAAATCTGCGGCATTCAGCGCAATGGTAAACGCTATCGCGGCAACCTCGTGCCACTGCTGATCCAGAAATACGGAATCGAGGTCGGCGCGCCTGACGACGGATTCGAATTCGATCAGGTCAAATCTTTTCGCCGCTTCCTGCTGTTTGCGCGTGACACCATCCGTTGGCGCCGGCCGATGGATCCTGACATTCACTGGTCCGCGCAATCGGGCCATATCAGCACCTTTATTATCAACGGCGGGCGCTTCGACAAAATTCTCTGGACCGAAAACTTCAACGACGGCATGCAAGACGTGCTGAACGGCATCGACTCGCCGCACAAAATTGACCTCGCCAACATACCCCGTTTTAACGAAAGCGAAGGGCACGGCCCCAAGCGTCTGCATCCAATCGAGGATTATTTCGACGATCTGTCGATGCATCTAGTCTATGAAATCTACAAACGCGATTTCAACATGTTCAAATACGACTTTGAAAATCCCGGGAACAAAATGCCGATCGGCGAAATTGATATGGACGAGGTTCACGCCAAACTTGGGGAATGACCGCAGGGTCATCAGGCCCCCGCACGTCCTTTGGTGTAAACTACTTTAGCCCGCAACCTAAGACTGCCACTCATTTATGATGCTCGGCGTCAAGCCTGGCGCTTTCTTCCGTGCTTGCGGTTTGGGCGCGTGGCACCGTATGTGCTCTGTTTTATTGGCCTTTGCTTTTGATCGCGATCAGACGATTTGGCCTGCACGCTACATCAATTTGGAAAGGTAGATTTCATGACTTTTCATTCCCTTTAACTCAGCGCTGCACTCACGGCCCCTTTGACCACTGCCAGCGATGGCCTACACGCTCATCGCTGTTCAAACTTCGGACAAGGTTGGCAGGGCTCGTACCAACTCAAACATCTATGTCAAACTTTACGGCAATGACGGCGAAACAACCCGCCTGCGGCTTCAGGACATGGCGCCCGATGGCAACAACGCGCTGATCAGTGTCGCCGAAGACATCACCGCCGAATCCGGAACGATCCAGTTTCGTATCCAGTCCGGTGTCAGCCTTGTGTTACAGCAGGCTTTCCAGTCGCTTTTGCAGGATCGCACCTTTACCGGATATTATGTGCGCGAAGCACCCACGCGTCCGCCAACCGGCGTGACATTTACCAATGGCGTCGTGGAAGATGGCAAATGGAACGGCACGGTCGCCGACCCCTTTGCAACCACCCGCACCCAAGGGGAATACGACCAGATGGTTGCACTGCTACGCAGCCGCTCGATTGTGTCGGCACCGTTAGGCTATACCGCCGCCGGCGTCCAATAAGTGTAGATCAGCCCTTCCCTCCTCACCCTTTCGTCCTAAAACATGTGTGGAGGGAGCGGTTTGGTATGCCTATCGTGTTAATTCTGGGCAGTGGCCCCAATGTCGTTGATTGCCGCGACTGGTCCCGTGCACCGTTTGACCGGATTGTTGCAATTAACAACGCTTGGGCCGTGCGCCCCGATTGGGACATCCATATCCACCCCGAGGATTTCCCGCCCGAGCGTCGCCCCGTCGATATCAGCTCAACGCAACAAATCATCACTGCTGTCGATTACGTGCCCGCGCAAAACGCGTTAGGAGGGTTTGTCTATGGCGGCGGAACCATGGCCTTTACGGCATCCTATTGGGCACTTTATGCGCTGCGCCCGCGCGTTATGGCCTTCTTGGGCTGCAATATGATCTATCCTGAAAACACGGCGACGCATTTCTATGGCACAGGCACCGCCGACCCGCTGCGCGCTGATATCACCCTGCGCTCGCTTGAGGCGAAATCTGCCCGCCTTGCTGCGCTTGCCACACAACAAGGTTGCGCACTGGTTAATCTGTCCAACAGCCCAAGCCGCCTGACATTCCCACGCACCACGCCAGACGAAGCTGTCAACGCCCGTGCTAGTCAACCAGACCACGCCGCCGTCGCAGGCGCCTTGGCCGCTGAAAACGCACTTGGCTACATGGTCCCGTCAGGGCGCTATTGGGAGGAAGAAGCCCGTTTCGATCCCGCCAAAATAGACGAAATCGACGCGCTTTGGCTGGCTACGCTGCGATGATATTATAGCGCCTGAATAGCGCCTTCAGGTCCGCCTCAGGGCGCGCACCGATATGGCTGATCACCTCGGAGGCGGCGACACAGCCCATATGACCACAGGCTTCGGGGTCGTACCCGTTGCTCAGCCCCCATAAGAACGCACCAGCAAACAAGTCACCCGCACCCGTCGCATCAACCAGATCAGTGGGCACAGCAGGCACATGCCAGCGATGACCGGCGGCCAAAATATACGCGCCGTTTTCGCTATCGGTGCAGGCCACCAGCGGGACTTCGGCTGAGGCCATGTCCAGCGCTGCATCGAAATCGTCGGTCTGATACATTGATAGCATTTCAGCACGGTTGCAGAACAACAGATCCACGTCCTCGCGGATCATCAGGCGGAACGCATCGCGGTGGCGTTCAACGCAGAACGGGTCGGACAGGGTCAGCGACACGCGCCCGCCGTTTCCCTTGCATGCGTTGATCGCCTTGGCAAAGGCGGCATGGCTGTCAGGCCCGTCAAAACGATATCCCTCAAGGTAAATCCAATCTGCATCGGCCATCATCGCCGGGTCAATATCGGAAGGCTCTAGAAATTCTGTCACACCCAGATAGGTATTCATCGACCGCTCGCCGTCCGGCGTGACAACGACAATACAGCGGCCCGTTTCCTGGGCTGCGTCCTTTGGGGCCAGTGTGGTTTCGTAAACTGCCCCTTGCGCGCGCATATCGTGGGCAAAGATTGTGCCCAGCTGGTCGTCCTTAACCTTGCCGACATAGGCCGTCTTGCCACCCAGATGGGCGATGCCGGCAATCGTATTTGCCGCAGACCCGCCGCTGATTTCCTTGGCAGGTCCGATACGGGAATACAGATCGACCGCGCGCTCCATGTCGATCAACTGCATGATGCCTTTGTCGATGCCAGCCTCGGCCAGAAACGCATCTTCGGCGCGGGCCAGCACATCAACCATCGCATTGCCGATCCCGACAACCTGAAACTTTTTCATAGGGTCTTATCCTCGAATGGGCACAGGTCGCGGATCAGGCAGGCTGCGCATTTGGGTTTGCGTGCAACGCAAGTGTAGCGCCCGTGCAGGATCAACCAGTGGTGGGCATGTTGCTGATAATCGGCTGGGATGTGATCTTCAATGGCGCGTTCCACGGCATCGACGTCTTTGCCGGGGCAAATGCCCGTGCGATTCCCAACGCGGAAAATATGGGTGTCCACTGCCTGCGCAGGAATGTGCCACCACATGTTCAGCACGACATTGGCGGTCTTGCGCCCGACACCGGGCAAAGATTGCAGCGCGGCGCGGCTGTTGGGCACGACGCTACTGTAATCATCGACCAAAATCTGGCTCATCTTGATGACGTTCTTTGCCTTCTGGCGGAACAATCCGATGGTCTTAATTTGCTCGGTCACGCCTTCAAGCCCCAGATCCAGCATCTTCTGCGGCGTGTCTGCGATCTCGAACAGGCGTGCTGTGGCCTTATTAACGCCCGCGTCCGTCGCCTGCGCCGACAGCGCAACCGCGACAACAAGGGTATAGGCATTCACGTGATGCAGCTCGCCCTTTGGTTCGGGTTCGGATGCGTGAAAGCGCATGAAAATTTCGTGGATCGCGTGGTAGCCAAGCTGTTTTACCATAGCAAAGGTATGCCCGCCCTACCCTGCGCGAGCAACACCGGATGCGCATAATTCGGGTCGCTTGGTCGTCACGGGCGCGCTAGTCATGACAGATGGATACAGATCAAAGATACCACTACAATGTCATGCGCCGCGCGATTGGTGAAATTGATAGCGCCGATGCGCCGCTAACGCTGGACGACCTCGCGGCGAGGATGGGGTTAAGTGTGGCGCATTTCCAGCGGGTCTTTAGCCAGTGGGTCGGCGTTTCGCCAAAGCGGTATCAACAATATCTCGCGCTGGGTCAGGCCAAAAGCCTGCTGCGCAATCATTTCACCACTCTTGCAACGGCTGACGCGGTTGGTCTGTCCGGTTCGGGACGTCTGCACGATCTTTTTCTGCGTTGGGAGTCGATGAGCCCCGGTGAATTCAAACGCGGTGCTGCAGGTCTCACGATCCGCTGGGGACACTTTGACAGCCCCTTCGGTCCCGCCGTGGTCATGGCCACGGATCGCGGCATTTGCGGCTTGGGGTTTACCTCTGAACTCGGCGATGACGCCACGCTGGCAGACCTGACCGCACGCTGGCCAAATGCCCAGCTCTTACAGGATGCAGATGCAATCCGTCACTGGGCCGTGCCCGCCCTTGCGATGCAGGGCGAAACCCGGCTGCATATGATCGGCGCGCCCTTTCAGCTAAAGGTATGGGAGGCCCTGCTGGCGATCCCATCGGGCCAAGTCACAACCTATTCGGAAATTGCCGGCGCGATTGGCACGCCAGCGGCTATGCGCGCCGTCGGCACAGCAGTCGGGCGCAACCCCGTCAGCTGGCTGATTCCCTGCCACCGTGCGCTGCGCAAGTCGGGCGGCTTGGGGGGGTATCATTGGGGGCTCCCTGTGAAACGCGCCATGTTGGCTTATGAATCGGCGCGGGCAGACGCCGCAACAGGCTGAATTGCACGCAACCACGTCGGTTTATCAGCCGCTATTGGATATCATCGCGACATCGGCGATATGATGACCCTGAGAGCGCGCTTCGCGCACCAACAAATGGAATACGATAATGACCCTGTCCAAATTTGCATTGGCCTTCGCGGCGACGTCCGTTCTTGCGCTTGGCGCTTGTGATGAAATGACCGACCCTAACAACCCAAACCGGAACACCCAGCAAGGTGCCGCCATCGGTGCCGGACTTGGCGCGCTAATCGGGATTGCCACTGCTGACTCCAACGCAGATCGCCGCCGTGGTGCGGTTGTCGGTGCTGTGCTCGGTGCCGGGCTTGGCGCTCTTGGCGGTGCCGCCCTTGATCGCCAAGAGGCAGAGTTGCGCGATACAATGGGTGGAAACGTCGGCATCAGCAACACCGGCGAGCAGCTGATCGTGACCCTGCCGCAAGACATTCTTTTCGCAACCGACAGCAGCACGCTGAAGGGAACAATGCGTGGCGATTTGTCAGCACTTGCCGCCAGCATGAACCGCTATCCCAACACGACAATTAGCGTCATGGGCCACACCGATAACGTCGGTGACGCGGGCTATAACCAAGGGCTGTCAGCACGCCGTGCGCAGGCCGTGACATCCGTTCTGATCAATGCAGGCGTCGCCCCTTCACGTATCCGGTCAATCGGACGTGGCGAGGATGCACCGATTGCAGAGAACTTCACTGCTGCAGGGCGTCAGCAGAACCGCCGCGTCGAGATTATCATCGTGCCTAACTGATAGCTCGGTTTGATATCTCAAAGGGGTCGCCATCAGGCGGCCCTTTTTTGTGCGCATCGATCGCGCCCCCCGACCTGACCCTTTGCTTATCGCCATGAATGGTCATATGATTTTACCAATACCTAGGGGGGTGCCTATGCCGTTCGAAAAAGTTCAACCCGAAAAACTCTCGCAAAGCGTTGTTCGTCAGATCGAGCAATTGATCCTGCGCGGCATTCTGCGGCCCGGTGAACGGCTGCCGTCCGAGCGCGAATTGAGCGAGCGGTTGGGCGTGTCCCGTCCGTCCCTGCGCGAGGCTTTGGCGGAACTGCAAGACGGAGGGCTGCTCGCCAGTCGTGCAGGCGCGGGGGTCTTTGTCGCCGATGTTCTGGGGTCCGCGTTTTCCGACGCTCTCGTGCGGTTGTTTTCCACCCATGACGAGGCCGTGTTCGACTACATCGCCTTTCGCCGTGACATGGAGGGGTTGGCAGCCGAACGCGCTGCAACCTATGGCAGCGATACAGACCTCAAGGTGATCGCCACCATATTCGCCAAGATGGAAGCCGCCCACAAAAAGCGAAACCCGACAGAGGAAGCCAGGCTGGATGCGGTTTTCCACCTAAGCATTATCGACGCCAGCCATAATGTGATCATGCTGCACATGATGCGTTCGATGTTTGAACTGCTGCGCGAAGGTGTGTTTTACAATCGCCAGATCATGTTCAAACAACGCACGACCCGCGACATGCTGCTGGACCAGCACCGCGCGATGAACACAGCGCTTCAGGCCCGTGATCCCGTCGCCTCTCGCGCCGCCGTCGAGGCGCATTTGAACTTTGTCGAAATCGCCTTGAGCTACCAGAAAAAGGCCGATCGACACGAAGCCATTGCCCGCAAGAAGTTCGACCACGAAAGCAGCCGCTAGAGGGCAAAGAAAAACCCGGCTCCTTGCGGGGGCCGGGTCATTCAATTCTGCGATGGCGCGGACCGTTAGTGCAGCTTGGCAGCCACATCAGCAATCGCGTCGTCAATCAGCTTGTTAGCGTCCGCAGCGGTCAGTTGTGCGGCGACAACATCGCGCGCAGCACCGATGGCGACGGTGATGGCACTGTCGCGAACTTCGTTCACGGCAGCTTGTTGCGCACTTGTAATCTGATCTTCGGCGGCTGCGACACGGCGGGCAATGGATGACTTGATGTCATCCTTGGCCTGCACGGCAGCGCGTTCAGCTTCTTCCTTGGCGTTCTCAACGATGCGCGCGGCCTGAACCTGCACATCCTTTTGCTTGCGCTCGTAGGATGCCAGCAGAGTTTGCGCTTCTTCGCGCAGGGCTTTGGCTTCGTTAAGTTCGGCGCGGATTCCAGTAGCGCGACCGTCAAGCATTTCGCTGATTTTGCCGGGCACCTTATAGTAAATCAGGATCGCGATGAACACCATAAAGCCCATCAGGACGATCAGGTTGGTGTTCGATAGGGTCCAGAAATACGCCGAGAACGGATTGGTGCTTGCCGCGAATGCGGGTGAAGCGGCCAGTGTCAGGCCCGGAACAAAGGCAGTTGCGAAGGCAATATTTTTCATGTCGCTACCCTTTCATCCGTGCGGTGACGGCAGCAGCGATGGTTTTGGCATCTGCCTTGCCACCCAATACCGCGATCAGTTCTTTGGCGGTGTCTTTTGCCACTGCCTTGACGCTGTCCATTGCCCCGGAGCGAATGTCGGCGATTGCCTTTTCGCTTTGGGCGGTCTGGGCAGCAATTTGTGCGTCGGCCTTTTGCAGCTCGACATCAAGGTCGGCCTGAATGTCGGCTTTGGCTTCACCGACGATGCGGCTTGCTTCGGCACGGGCATCAGCCAGTGCTTGGTCATAGGCAGCTTCGGCTTCGACGGCCTTTTGCTTCAGCTCTTCTGCTGCGGCAATGTCATTTGTAATTGTGCCTTGGCGTTCGGCAAGAACGGACCCGATACGCGGCAGCGCAATGCGGGACAACACAAAGTAGATCACGACAAGCGTGACCAAGAGCCAGAAAATCTGGTTCGGGAAAGTCGAGAAATCCAGCTGCGGCATTCCTGCCCCGCCGGCCTCGGCCCCGTGTTCTACGGCTGTATCTTCAGTCGCCATTGCGTCGTCCTCCGACAAATCCTGGTGTCCATGGGGCGGGAGTTATCCCACCGCCCCACGCGTAAGGAAGCGTCGTTTGTTTAGACGGCGAACATCAGCAGAAGCGCGACGAGGAACGAGAAGATCCCCAGTGCTTCGGCAAAAGCCAAACCGATGAACAGTGTTGCAGTCTGCGAAGCAGCTGCGGATGGGTTGCGCAGTGCGCCGGCCAAAAAGTTACCTGCGACGTGACCAACACCGATTGCGGCTGCGCCGGAACCAATGGCGGCCAGACCGGCGCCGATGAATTGACCCATGTTTGCGATATCGCCTTCCATGACATAGTCTCCTTACGTTTTACGATGTAATTGCATTAAATAGATAGACTGACCCTAGTGGCTTGGGTGCAGAGCATCCTTAAGATACACGCAGGTCAGAATGGTGAATACATAGGCCTGAATACCGGCCACAAGGACCTCAAGACCGTAGATTGCGGTGATGGCCAGAACAGACACCGGCGCAATTGCTGTGATCGCGGCAAAGCCTGCGAACACTTTGATAACCGCGTGGCCCGCCATGACGTTACCTGCCAGACGAATTGAATGGCTCACGGGGCGTACGAAGTAGGAAATAAGCTCGATTATGGCGATGACCGGACGCAGGACCAACGGGGCCTCCGCCATCCAGAACAGGCCCAGAAACTTCGGACCGTTCAGCACAAACCCAAGGATCGTGACGGCAAAGAATACACCGAAACCCAGAACCGCTGTCACAGCGATGTGGCTGGTTGTTGTGAACGACATCGGGATCAACCCAAGGAAGTTGGCAAACAAGATGAACAGGAAGATCGTAAAGATATAGGGGAAGTATTTCACCCCGTCCTTACCTGTCACGTCTTCGACCATCTTATAGACAAACCCGTACAGCAGTTCGGCGACGGACTGAATGCGGCTTGGCACAATCGCGCGGCCACGGGTGCCCAGAACCAGCAAACCGATGATGCACAGAACGACAATCGCCATCCACATCGTCACGTTTGTCGGGGTATACCAATGTATCGCATCGCCACCAAACAGCGGCTTAACAATGAACTGATCCAGCGGGTGAAAAACCAACCCGCCGTCTTCTGCGCCATGTGCTTCGTCTGCCACGTCAATCGTCCTCGTCTGCGCTGTCCATCTTGGCCAGCTGTCGTTCCTGCACCTCTTGGGCTGTGCGCATCATGGTTTTAACACCGGCTGCGAAGCCCAAGAATACGAATAGCACCAGAAAAATTGGCAGGGTTCCAAACAGGGAATCCAACCCGTATCCGATGCCAAAGCCGATCCCAAGACCGGCCACAAGCTCTATCACCATCCGCCAGGCGACTTGTGCCTGAGAGTAGTGTTCTTCTGAATGGTGTTTCTCGGTCTCACTTCCCTTAGCTGCTTTGATCCTGTCCTCCAGCGCCTTCAGGCGGCTGGCATGATCATCGGGCAAGGGTCCGTTAGACACGCGAATATCCCACTCAATCGTTGCGCCTTAGCTACGGTTTGAGGGGGAGTGAGTCAAGCAATGCCATGCACAACGTAAGTCATTGAAAATAAAAGTATCATGTTCAGCCGTGGGTGCCGATGACACCTTGCCGCCCCCCGCTAGATCACTAAATTGATATTCAACCAAATGGTTGACGTTTCCCCATCCGCGCGGCAAAGCAATCACATGGCACGCACCCTTGATACCGTCTTTTCGGCCCTTGCCGACCCGACCCGCCGCACGATCCTGTCGATGCTGCTTGAAGATGATATGGCCGTCACCGACGTGGCCGAGCCATTCGAGATGTCACTGGCCGCGATTTCCAAACACCTTGGGGTACTGACCACGGCGGGCCTGATCACCCAAGAAAAACACGGTCGCGTAAAGTGGTGCAAACTCGACCCCGACGCCATGCGCGATGCGAGCATCTGGATGCAAGGCTTCGGGCAATTCGAAGCGGTGAACCTTGATGCCTTCGAGGCCTTTCTGGAAACGCAGTTTTCAGACGACGTGTAACGCGCGGTGGCGCGACACAGATCGCAATCGGGCACGAAAAACGCTTGAGCCTGAGGCAGCGTTAGGAAATTATGCCCTCAAACGACAGGCAACTTGGGGAATGTCGGCCTAACATTTGGGGGGCCCTGCAGAGTTGGGTCTAATTCCTCTTAGTTACTGAGGCCATTATCTTCCATGCATTTCTTCTCTACCGAGCTTAATTGTTCTGCCGAGGCCGCGTAACATCGGTCCGTCCAAGTGGTGTTATCATTCGTATTAAGACTACCCCTGAAGGTGTTTATCGACGAGGTGGGATAGCCCATCATGCAATTATTGTCGTCCTCACCCTTTTGAAATCTTGCGTCCTCTGTACATTCCGCGAGGGTGGTCTGTGCGGCCGCGTGGTGGTTAATTAAAAATACCAGGCTTATTGACATGGCAATAGTCGAAATAGTTAAACGCATGTTGATCTCTTCCAATCTATAATTATCGGTTTCGTTATTCAGTCCAACTGGAATAGTTGTCAATTGATCTCATCAAAACCAAGTCCTCTCAGGCAATTTCATGAATAGTATGAATAAAACGTAAGAACCGTCTGATGATGTTAGTCGGTCGCGCGCGCATTTGTCATTGTTTATCTGAGCTTATGCTATGGGCAGCGCCTACCCCAACGCCTTTGCCTCGGCCTTGAGGAACGTCAAGAACGCCTGAACCTT
>CALAGN010000094.1 GCA_937891785.1 uncultured Octadecabacter sp. | reverse complement strand
CGAAGAATTTGCTCATCGTAGATTTCATGTCTTCCTCCCAAGGAATTTCATTTTAGAATGTTAAAGAGGGCCAACTCCCCCCTTCGCCATGAATAAGAGCATGAGACGTATTTTTTTGCAACCGGTTGCAAAAGTTAGTTGCAAATGGAGGCTGTAATCGCTGGAAAACTTAGGTAAACACGTCGATACCGATTGCGAAAATGGAACGAAGACCAATGCCAGTGACCCTCAAAGACGTGGCCAGCCGTGCTGGAGTGTCGACATCTGCGGTGTCGCGCACTTTTACCGACGGCGCATCCGTTTCGGAAAAAATGCGCCGAAAAGTGGAAAAGGCCGCCTCCGATTTGGGCTATTCTCCCAATGCCTTGGCGTCATCCCTGACCACGGGACGCACCAAACTCATCGGCCTTGTGTCAAACAACTTTCACAACCCAATCTTTCTGCAAGTCTTCGATCTGTTCACCCGAAAACTGCAAAACAGCGGGCTGCGCCCCCTGCTGATGAACCTCAGCGATGAACAGGATGCGCTGACCGCAGTGCGTCGCCTGCAGCAGTATTCCGTCGACGGCGTGATCGTCGCTTCTTCAACCCTGCCACCGGATTTCTCCAAAGCATTCCGCGACGCAGGCGTGCCCGTCGTAAACAGTTTCGGGCGATTCTCGACCACACCCGAAGTCCACATTGTCGGCGTCGATAACTCCGAATGTGGGCGCATGGCGGGGCGTGAACTTGTCACGCGCGGCTATCAGTCCGTCGGTTTCATGGGCGGCCCCGAACGCGCAACCTCCACCCAAGACCGCTTTCGCGGATTCAGTCAGGAACTCGCCAAACACCCCGACGTCGCCCGGCGCCATTCCTTTGCCGACGAGTATTCCTTCGACGCGGGCCGCGCCGAAATGCAGCGCCTCATCGCAGCAGGCAATTTGGCCGAGGCCTACTTCTGCGGGGATGATGTGTTGTCTATCGGCGCGTTGTCCGCGCTGGCAGATGCCGGACTGAACGTGCCAGCCGATATCGGCATCATCGGATTCAATGACATGGAGATGTCAGGCTGGGCCAGCATCAACCTCACGACGATTGGTCAGCCGACCGAACAGATCATACATTCCTCGGTGGAACTCATTGTTGCCATGCTCGATGACCCCGATCGTTGCCCCGAAGTACGCCTGTTCCCCTGCAAAATGGTCGAACGCGGCACTCTGCGGCCGCGTCCCTGACCTTGGACTCCTAGCGATACATCGGCGGTCGTGCATCGACCCATTCGCCATCCGCCTTTGCAGACGCCGCAGCCTGATGCACCGCCGCCATGGACCGCAGACCGTCTTCGGCTGTGGGCAATCCATCGCGTTTCTCACCGCGAATACTAGCTGCCAGATCAACGTAAATATTCGCCACAGCCAGCGGGAACCCTTCGGGATGTGCGATTGACACGCGGCTCATCCGGCCCGCCTCGTCGCTCAGTCCAGCTTCACCTTTTTCAATGATCTGTGTGCGACCACCGACATTCGTATAGTAAACTTGATTCGGCTCTTCGGACCGCCAGCGCATGCCACCGGTTTCCCCGAACACCTGAATATCAAAACCGTGCTGGCGACCAATCGCGACCGAACTGGTCCAAAGCCGCCCGACCGCGCCACCTTCCATGCGGAAATTCACCATCGCGTCGTCTTCCAACTCGCGGCTGGAAATCGTCGACGCAAAATCCGCCGACAGGCTGCGCACGTTATCACCGGAAATAAAGCTCGCCATATGCAGCGCGTGAATGCCGCAATCAGCAAATTGGCCCGACACGCCCGCCATCTTTGGATCATAGCGCCAGCGCACCCGAGGGTTATCAGCATCGGTTGCATCGCCATGGTGCCCGTGGCTGAAGTTGGTCACGATCAGACGCACCTTACCAACCTGCCCCGTGCGCACCATTTCGCGCATTTCGCGCACCATCGGATAGGCCGAGTAGCAATAGTTTACCGCGCAAATCTTGCCCGTCTTGGCAGCGATCTTCACGATCTCCTCGCCCTCTTCCACGGTCATCGTCATCGGCTTTTCGCACAGCACGTTGAACCCGCCCTCCAGAAACGCCTTGGTCATTTCAAAATGCGTGGAATTGGGCGTGGCAACCGTCACCAGATCAACAGGGTCCTCGCGCGTGGATTCACCCGCGAGCATTTCGCGCCAATCGCCATAGGCGCGGTCCGCTGCGACACCCAAACGCTGGGCATAGTCGCGGCCCTTGTCCGCGTCTTGATCCAACGCCCCTGCCGCCAGCACAAAGTTGCCATCCGCCTGCGCGCCCAGACGGTGCGCCGGTCCGATCTGGCTGCCTTCACCGCCGCCGATCATGCCCCAATTCAATCTCTTCATAGTTCGTTCTCCCGAATGGGGCTTCCCCCACGCTTCATCTTGGCCAAAACAACTCTCGCCGAAGTGCCGTTCAGCCTAAAATCCGATTGATTGCAGATACTCGCGGTTCGCCACTGCGTCTTCCATCGGCGTCCCCGGCATGGACGGATCACAGTCTTGCTCGACGGTACACCAGCCCTCAAATCCCTTGTCCAAAAGCACCTGTCGCACAGCTGGGAAATCCACATCCCCCTGCCCCAAATTGCAGAAAATCCCCTGCCCGCAGGCGGTGTAGAAATCCGTGCGTTTGGCGACAACATCAGCCTTCACAACTGGGTCGATGTCCTTGAAATGCATATAGGATATACGCCCGATATGTCGTTTCATGAACGCCACCGGATCAAAGCCCGCATAGGAATGGTGGCCCGTGTCAAAACAGATCTTGAGGATGCTTTCATCCACTTCATCCAGCAGGCGTTCCAGTTCCGGTTCAAAATCCATGAATCCACCCGCATGGGCGTGAATGCCCACCGTCAGCCCATGATCGACGCCGATCTTGGCGGTCTCGGCAATGCGGTCGCGGTAGGCAATCCACTCTGCCTTGTCCATCTGCTCGGCCTCATCCGCGCGACCCGCCGTCGGCGCGCGACGCGGCGAAATTGAATCGATCAAAACAAGGTGCTGTGCCCCATGCGCCGCCAGCGCCTTACACGTCCGCACAGTGCCATCCAGCACGTCGTCCCAGGCATTTACATCGTGATAGGGGCGAAAAACCACGCCACCGATCAGCTCAAGATCAAACTCGGACAGCGCCTCGCCAAGCTCGCTTGGGTCTTCGGGCATGTAGCCAACGGGGCCAAGTTCAATGCCTTTATATCCAGCCTCGGCGTTCTGGCGCAAAACCTCGCGCCACGCCGGATAGCTCGGGTCGGACGCAAATTCGATACCCCAGGAACAGGGCGCGTTGCCAATACGGATCGTCATGTCGTTAGCCTTTCGAAGGGACATCTTTCCAGCTGCGATCCTGCGCAGACCGGAGTGCTGTGTGAACAATACGGGCCACGTCAAGCCCGTCACGGAACGTCGGCCAAACAGGCTTGCCCGAATGGATCGCATGCAGAAAATCGCGTGCTTCAATGATGATCTGATCCTGATAGCCCGTGCCATGGCCGGGGCCTTGGCAGAACGGTTCATAATCGGGATGCGCGGGGCCTGTCAGGATCTTACGAAAGCCGCGCTCGGCTTCTGGATCATCCATCTTATAAAGCCAGATAACGTTCTGATCTTCCTGGTCGAATTTAATCGCGCCTTTGGTGCCCGTGACCTCATAAGCATAGCCCATCTTGCGCCCCGTCGCGATACGGCTGAAGAACATATGGCCCATGACGCCGTTGGCAAAGCGACACATAATCTGCGCGTGATCATCGTTGGTAACGTTACCGCCCGGTCGCGTTTTGTGGACGGTTTCGACTTCGGCAATCAGGCTTTCAATCGGGCCGATCAATGCCAAAGCCCCATTTATCATATGTGGCGCAAGATCACCCATTGTGCCGTTTGCCATGCCGGTCGTGCGCCATGTGGCGGGTGCGTTGGGATCGGCCAGAAAATCCTCGGTGTGTTCGCCGCGAAACGCTGTGACGTCGCCAATCGCACCCTCTGCGATCAACTGTCGCGCATATTGCGAGGCCGGCGTGCGGATGTAATTGTAAGCGACCATATTCGGCGTGCCCGTCGCCTCAGCCGCCGCGACCATCGCCTCTGCGTCCGCCAGATCGGCACCCATTGGTTTTTCGCACAGCACTGGCTTGCCCAATTCAAATGCCGCTTGGGCGATGGCACGGTGTGTCGATTGCGGCGTGGCAATTACGATTGCCTGCACTTTTGGGTCCGCGACCAATTCTCGCCAATCCGCCGTCGCCCGCGCAAATCCATAGGCGGCCCGATACCTTTCGGCCGACTCGGCACTTGAGGCACAGATCATCTCAAGCCGTGGCCGCAAAGGCGTGTTAAACACCGCCCCCACCGCCGCCATAGCAACCGAATGGGCCTTGCCCATATAGCCGCCGCCTAAAATGCCAATACCAATTTCCAAGCCAATACATCCTTTTCGAAAACCAGTTTGCAACCGGTTGCAAAATCGTTATCCTGAGATTCTGAAACACGCAAGTCGCAATCGATATCGCATGCCATTCTTGGGGACAACACCACCATGACGGACTCTACCATCCGCCTCACCACAGCGCAGGCCATCATCCGCTATCTGGACAATCAATTCATTGAAATTGACGGGAAAGAACTACGTGTTTGTGGCGGTGGCTTTGGTATTTTCGGTCATGGCAACGTCACCTGTCTGGGCGAGGCGCTTTATGGTGTTCGCGACACCCTACCGCTTTATCGAGGGCAAAACGAAACCAGTATGGGATTCGCTGCTTCGGGCTATGCCAAGCAGTGGCTGCGCCAACGGTTCATGTTCTGTACTGCCTCGGCGGGTCCGGGTACAGCGAACCTGCTGACGGCTGCGGGTCTGGCCCATGCAAACCGTCTGCCGATGTTGATGCTGTGCGGTGATACGTTCCTCACCCGCCTTCCCGATCCGGTCTTGCAGCAGATGGAACACTTCAACAATCCGACCCTTGGCGTGAATGATGCCTTTAAGGCAGTCAGCCGCTATTGGGACCGCATCACCCATCCTGCTCAGGTCATCCAATCCCTGCCGAACGCATTGGCGACAATGCTTGATCCTGCCGATTGCGGCCCCGCATTCATCGGGTTGCCGCAAGACGTGCAGGGCTGGGCCTATGATTACCCAAAGGCGTTCTTTGACAAGCGTGTCCACAAAATCCGCCGCCAGCGTCCCGATTGCGACGAGATCGCCGCTGCCGCAGCCCTCATCAAATCCGCCAAACGCCCTGTCATCATCGCGGGCGGCGGCGTGCAGTACTCCGGCGCGGTGCAGGAACTCACCGCACTGGCCGAAGCAACCAACGCCCCCGTGATCGAAACCATTGCAGGGCGGGCGAACCTGCTGAACGTACACCCGCTCAATATCGGACCCTTAGGCGTCACCGGATCGGACAGCGCCAATGCCGTTGCCCAAAAGGCGGATGTCATCATCGCAGTGGGCACCCGCCTACAAGATTTCACCACCGGATCATGGACTGCCTTTGCCAAGGATGCCAAAATCATCGGCGTAAACGTAGGCCGCCATGATGCGATGAAACACATGTCCCTGCCCGTTGTGGGCGATGCAAAAGTCACGCTTGCCGAATTGGCAGATGCCTTGGGCGACTTCAAAACCCCGACCGACTGGACAGACTTCGCCAAGGCGGAACGCACCAAATGGGACGCCTACGTTGCCCAAAACGTCCAGCCGGGCAATCGCCCAAACAGCTACGCGCAAGCCATTGGCGTGGTGAATGACATCTGCGACCCCCGCGACCGGATCGTCGCGGCGGCGGGTGGACTGCCGGCGGAAGTCACCGCCAACTGGCGCACGCTTGGCACGGGCACAGTGGACGTTGAATTCGGGTTCTCGTGCATGGGTTATGAAATCGCCGGTGCTTGGGGTGCCCGCATCGCCCAATGCCAACGCGAACCCGACAAGGACACAATCACGTTCTGTGGCGACGGCTCCTACTTGATGCTGAACTCGGACATCTATTCTTCCGTGCTGACACAAAAGAAACTCATCGTGCTGTTGCTGGACAACGGTGGTTTTGCCGTCATCAATAAATTGCAAAACAACACCGGCAACGAAAGCTTCAACAACCTGATCGCCGATACACCCACGGCAACCCAACAATTCACTGTCGATTTCGAAGCACACGCCGCCTCTATGGGCGCGATTGCGGAAACCGTTGCCAACCCCGCCGAACTGGCCGACGCCTTTAAACGCGCCAAGGCAGCCGAAAGGACATCCGTCATCGTCATGAAGGTTGATCCCTACGAGGGCTGGACGACCGAAGGCCACACATGGTGGGAAGTGGGCACACCGGAAGTGTCAGATAGCGCCAAGGTTCGCGATGCTCATAACGACGTCGAAGCCGTCCGGGCCAAACAACGCAAGGGCATCTAATGGGTGCGATTAAGGGAATTAGAGGCGGCAAGTTCATCGTCGTGGGACGTGTCGGCATGGATCTATCGCCGCAGAACCGTGCGCAAACAGAATACGCGACCGAAATGTTTGTGGCGATGGGCGGAAGTTCTGCCAATATCGCTGCCGGACTGGTAAAACTGGGCCTGAATGCCAATCTCGTCACTTGCGTCTCGGATGACGCGGTTGGCCGGTACTGCTTAAATCAGCTCGATCATTACGGCGTGGGCCGCGCCCATGTGCGCACCATCCAAGGTGAAGAGCGCACGTCGCTGGCACTCTATGAAACGCGCGTTCAAGACCACCAATCGGTCATCTACCGCAACAATGCGGCCGATTTTCAAATGAACCTCTCTGACGTCGAAAGCCTAGATTATAGCGCGTTCACCGCCTTGATCACAGCAGGCACAGTTTTCGCAGCGGAGCCATCCCGCAGCGCCGCGTTTCGTGCGTTTGAACTGGCAAAAGAGGCAGGAATTCCGATCATCTTCGATGTCGATTACCGCCCCTATTCATGGTCCTCGCCGGATGAAGCCGCAAACGTGTTGTCCCGCGCCGGCGGCCTGTCGGACGTGATTGTCGGCAATGACGAAGAATTCGGCTTTATGGCAGGCGGTCTAGAGAAGGGCCGCGCCAAGGCCCGTGATCTGGCTGCCACTAGCGCCGAGATTGTAGTTTATAAGATGGGCCAGCACGGGGCCGTGACCTTTGCCAGCGGCGAAGAGATTGCCACCGGCATTTACCCTGTTGAGGCCTTCAAGCCGACCGGCGCAGGCGACAGCTTCATGGCGGGTTTCATGGCCGGTCTTGCGGAAGGGCGCGACATGAAGTCGGCTATGCTACGCGGCTCTGCCTGTGCCTCCATTGTCGTCTCCCAAGAGGGCTGCGCGCCTGCCATGCCCGACACAGAACAACTCGAAAGCTTCCTGCTCGACCATGCCGGTCCGACCGCTGGCCCCACTCAATAAGGATCCTACCCCATGCACATCGCGCCCCATGACAATCAAAATAAACCGATCGTGGATGCGGACGATCCGACGGTCCCGCTGAACTACTTCAACATCGTCAAACTGAAGGCGGGCGAGGCTTTTGAATACCAGGTGCCCGGTTATGAGACCTGCATCGTCCCCGCCACAGGGACGGTTGATGTGGACATCGAGGGCGTGAAATTCGACGCACTTGGAAATCGCGGAACAGATGTTTGGGACGGCGAGCCCGAAGGCGTCTACGTGCCTGTTGGTGCCAAGGCCACGATGGTCGCGGTCAACGACACCGAAGTGCTCATCGCTGGCGCGAAATACGACAAAGTGCTCGACCCGTTCGATGTGCGCGAGGCCGAGTTGGATACCGTGCAATACGGCTCCGATGACACCAAAACCCACCGAAAAATCAAACATATCTTGGGCACCAAATACCACGACAAGGTCGGGCGGTTGCTGGTGTCTGAACTATTCACCGTCGGCCAAGGCGGCTGGTCCGGCTTTCCGGCGCACAAACACGACACCGACCGCAAAGACGCTGACGGCAATATCATCGAAACCCGCCATGACGAGAGCTATAATTTCCGTTTTAGGCCCAACCGCGGATCCGGTGTACAGATCATCCAGCATGAGGATGGCAAACCCGGCGACGCCTATCAACTGATGGACCGCTCCACGATTTTGCTTGGCTCGGGGTATCATCCCTGCGTCGTGATGCCGGGCTACGAGATGTATTATTTCACCATTCTCGGTGGCCTATCCCAACGGTCTCTTGTGCAGTACTTCCAGCCAACATTTGCAAATCAAATCGAAACGATCCCTGGCATCAAAGACATGATTGCAAAGTTCAAGTAGCCCGTTCTTTTCCCTTCATCTTGGCCAATACAACTCCCCCCGGAGGGCCGACTTCAACTTGGATAGCCCCATGCCATTGGTCACCCTGAAAGACATCCTTCAACTTGCCATGCGTGATGGTTATGCAGTCGCCGGATTGGTTACGCTTGGGTGGGAAGACATGCGCGCCTATGTCGCCGCCGCCGAGGCCGAAGGTTGCCCCGTGATCTTGCAAGCCGGACCCGGGTGTCGCGAACACACACCGCTGCCGATCTTGGGGAAAATGTTTCGACATCTGGCCGAAGGAGCGAGCGTGCCTGTCGTCGCCCACCTCGATCACGGTTACACCTTTGAAGAATGCAAAGAAGCCCTTGAGTCCGGTTTTACCTCGCTGATGTTTGACGGCTCACGCAAGCCTCTGAACCAGAACATCGACGAGACTGCACAGATCGCCGAAATGGCCCACGCTGCAGGCATCTCTTGCGAGGGCGAGATTGGCTTTGTCGGCTATTCCGGCGGCGAAAGCTCTGCCGGAACGGACCCGGACGAGGCCGTGAAATTCGCTGCTGAGACCGGTGTAGATGCGATGGCGATTTCTGCCGGTAACGTGCATCTGCAAACCGACAAAGAAGGCGGTCTGGATGAGCCACGCATTCGCGCGATCGAGGCCTTGACCAATACGCCGCTGGTCATCCACGGCGGGTCTGGCGTGCCAGTGGCGCAGCGATCACATCTTGCACGGACGTCAAACATCTGCAAATTCAACATCGGCACCGAATTGCGCATGGCCTTCGGCTCAGCGCTCCGCGAGGCGGTAAACAGCGATCCCGAACGCTTTGACCGCAATCAAATCCTCAAAGACACCCACGACCCGCTGGTCGCGGTAACGCGTGGCGTCTTGAGGGCCTTTATGAAGGAAACATCATGATCCGTATTGGTATTCTCGGCTGTGGCCGTATCGGACAGGTCCATGCGCGCACTCTGCGCAGCATGGACGCCGCGCAGATTGTTGCTGTGTCCGATTTTTTCCCTGAAACTGCGGAAAAACTTGCGCGGGTTTGCGGAGCAGAGGTGCGCACCACGGATGCCATCATCGCCAGCGACGATATCGATGCCATCGTCGTCGGCACCCCGACAGACACCCATTTTGATATCATCAAGGCCGCCGCAAAAGCTGGCAAAGCAATCTTTTGCGAGAAGCCCGTTGATATGTCCGCCGACAACATCCGCATCTTGATAGGGCACGTCGAAGAAACAGGCGTTGCGTTTTTCACGGCCTTCAATCGCCGTTTCGACCCCAGCTTCGCCAATGTCCAAAAGCGCATTGTCGCGGGTGAAATCGGCAGCGTCGAGATTGTCACCATCCTGAGCCGCGACCCCTCGCCGCCGCCGATCGGCTATATCAAATCTTCTGGCGGCATTTTTCGCGATATGATGATCCACGACTTTGACATGGCACGATTCCTGCTGGGGGAGGATCCGATCAGCGTCTATGCGGTGGGGTCAGCCATCGTCGATCCTGAAATTGGCAAGGCTGGCGATGTCGATACCGCCGCCGTCACCCTCACCACGGCGTCTGGCAAGATTTGTCAGATCAGCAACTCGCGCCGTGCGACGTACGGCTATGACCAACGCATCGAGGTGCATGGCTCCGCCGGTATGCTGCGCGCCACTAATGTCTTGGAAAACACAGTTGATGTCGCGACCGCAGACGGCTTTCGGACAGCCCCCACGATGAATTTTTTCCTAGAGAGGTATGAGCAAGCTTACGCCAATGAGATGAGGACCTTTGTGGCGCACCTGTCCGATTCAAGTGTGGCAATCCCGGGTATCTGGGACGGTCTGCGCGCCCAAATCTTGGCAGACGCAGCAGCCCAGTCACGCGAGACAGGCTTGCCGGTTTCCGTCTAAGCGGTCGTCCATGCGGCCACGACGCTTAATTCCTAAGGCCCGATCCGCGCGTCAGGCGCGTCGTGTTCGAGACCACGAACAATGAATTAGTCGACATTCCGATTGCCGCAGCCCACTGCGGCTGAAGTGGTTCTGCTTTTTAGGACAGTTTTGCGGCTTGGCTAAGATGCATCTGGTGTGTGTTCATGCCGCTTTTCGTATCTCTGCGTGGCCAAAAGTATGCGATGTCCGGAGTGCGCTTATCAAGGGCCGTGTGAGGGCGCTCTGAGTTGTAGAACCCAATCCAGTCATCGATGGTCCGATTCGCGGTCTGATACTGGCTTTGTCTGCGTAAGACTACCGGCATAGGGTCAATGTTCGCGATTGGTTACAACCGGGTTGGCGAATGCCATTGCGACGCCGACCGCCGTAATCGCGACAAGAAACGCCAGCCAAACAATCGTATTCGTCGCTGACCAGTCGATGTTGTGAACCTCGCGATCAACAATCACCAATCCTAGGATCGACGACACACCAAAGACGATCTCCATCACGCCAGCCGCCATCAATTCGGCTCGCGTTGCACGTTTGGCCACCGTTAGCATCATCACAAATCCGGTCAAGAACACTGCGCTGTAAAGCTGGCTGTGAAAATGATCGAGGCGCCACGGGAAAAGGCCGCTAAAGAAGTCCGGGGCCGCAATCAGGCCCACGCCGTAAACGCCGAACAGAACCGCTGACACCTGAAGCGAGACCCGCAATTTCCCGCTCGTCGCCTCAAGATGGTCGCGAGGCCACTTGCGATACAGCCACAAATGATACGCAGCGCTGGCGGGCAGCGTGACATAGAGGGCAAACCAGATCCACACCTGCCATTTCGCAACGTTAAAGCGGTCGATATGATAGATAGACGCCACCAAAACGACGAAAGTAAATGTAAAGATCGCAGGCAACACAAGTCGCGTTGGCGACCAGCGACCAGACACATACATCAACGCAACTGGTACCATCGCGCTAAGATAGATACCCCCCAAGAACCGAGCATTGAACGGCGCGATTTCCCAAGCCCATAGTGGGCGCAAGTACTGGGGCAGAAAGAACAAACCAAATCCGACGACGACCAAAACGGCGGCCTCGACAAAGGTAAATTTTCTCAGGAAAGACGAAATTTCGGGGTTGTTTGATGCCTGGTTCATGATCTGATTCTATCCGCTGTTGGGTAAGACACCAAGGTTTCTGTTTCGCATCCGGTCAACCTTCTCGCACGGGGGGCAAGGTACCAAATACAAAGGCAGATTTTCGACTTCTCCCCGAAAGTTAAATCATGGCTGGACCAGAACATCTTTGAAACCATTGAGGAGGCGCAGGATCAAGCGACCGAATGGCTCTGGACTTACAACAACGACAGACCCAACATGGCAATCGGCGGCATCACGCCCGCTCTGAAACCTTGCGAACAAGATATCCTCGTACCGTGATCTGATGCACCGCATCACGCCCAAAAATCTTTACTGAAATATGGCTTCCCCATAACGGCGTTTTTGCCTCAAAATTTGGGAAGAAAGCGCCTACGATGCTTGGGGCTAGTCATGCATCCAGACACATTTTGCGAACCATCTGTGCGATATCTTTGAGTTGATCCGCCAGTGGATTTGTTTTCCGCCAGACCATGCCGATTGTTCGCGAGGGTCGTGGCGGTAAAAGGCGCACGATAGACACCGATGCGGAGCGCGTTTCGATCGGAACCGCCATCTCGGGAATCAACGTTACCCCGATTCCGGCGCCGACCATCTGGACCAACGTCGACAGGGAACTGCCTTCCATCAAATCACGCGGCAGGGATGATGGCGCGTTGCAATAAGACAAAGCTTGATCGCGAAAACAATGCCCCTCTTCCAGCAACAGCAGCTTCATTTCGCGCAGCAATGTAGAGTTTGGCACTGGCTTGTCGGCGTCTTCGATCGAACGCACCAAAACAAATTCTTCATCAAACAGAACTTCTTCGTGCAGGGACGGCTCGGAAATTGGCAAAGCGACGATTGCTGTGTCAAGGTCCCCCCCCAAGAGGCCTTGGATCAGTTTTTGCGTGACCGCTTCGCGTGGGCGCAAGTCGAGGCCGGGGTAGTCTTGCGTCAAACACTTGATAAAGCGCGGCAGAAAATAAGGGGCAGCGGTCGGGATTATACCAAAACGGAAACGGCCAATTAGCGGCTGATGCGACGCCCGCGCCAAATCTCCGAGTTCGTCCACCGACTGAAGAATCTCGTGTGCACGTGCAAGGAATGTTTCGCCAAAACTCGTCAAACGAAGGTGTTTAGCCCCACGCTCGACGAGCGGTGTAGAAAGCATGTTTTCCAGCGCTTTCATTTGCACCGAAAGCGCAGGCTGAGAGATGCCACAGTCCTCTGCGGCGCGTCCAAAATGGCGATGCCTAGCCAAGGCTTCAAAGTAACGAAGGTGCCTAATGGTGATATCGATCATACTTCGTAGTTATCAGCGCCATTAGAAAATGCAATTTTTCATTATCGGATTGTCCGTCTATGATCATCCAGAGATGGAAGCGCCGGTCAGTGTCTTAGGCTCGAAACCCGATGAGTTCGGAACCTAAGAAACGCAAGGCAACCAAGCGAAAACGCGTCACGACACGTGCGCCCGAAACCACGATTGGAATCAAAATGGACGGAAACGACAATAGTACAATGGGTAAATGCCCAGTCATGCACGGCGGAAACACTGCGACCAGCGCATCTGTCATGGCTTGGTGGCCAAATGCGCTCAACCTCGACATTTTGCATCAGCATGACACGAAAACCAATCCGCTCGGCCCGGATTTTGACTACGCAAAAGAGGTCAAAAAACTGGATGTGGACGCTTTGAAAAAAGACCTACATGCTTTGATGACCGACAGTCAGGAATGGTGGCCTGCTGATTGGGGGCACTATGGCGGGTTCATGATCCGGATGGCGTGGCACTCGGCTGGAACATACCGCCTTGCAGATGGCCGTGGTGGTGGTGGCACCGGTAGCCAGCGGTTTGCGCCCCTGAACTCGTGGCCCGACAACGTCAGTCTTGATAAAGCGCGCCGCCTGTTGTGGCCGATCAAGAAAAAATATGGCAACAAGCTGAGCTGGGCCGATCTTATGATCCTAGCGGGCAATATTGCTTATGAATCCATGGGCCTCAAGACGTTTGGTTTCGCATTTGGCCGCGAAGACATTTGGCACCCCGAAATTGATACCTATTGGGGCGCCGAGAAAGAATGGCTGGCAAATAGCGACGGCCGCTACGGCGATCTTGAAAATCCGGCGACGATGGAAAACCCGCTAGCGGCTGTTCAGATGGGCTTGATCTATGTGAATCCAGAAGGCGTGAACGGCAAGCCTGATCCGCTTAAATCTGCGTTGCATGTACGCGAAACATTCGCGCGCATGGCGATGAACGACGAAGAAACGGCAGCGCTGGCTGCGGGCGGCCACACTGTCGGCAAAGCCCACGGTAATGGCAATGCGGATACGCTTGGCGCAGAACCCGAAGCCGCTGATATCGAAGACCAAGGGATGGGGTGGCGCAACCCGAACGGCACGAAAAAGGCAAGCGAGGCTGTGAGCAGCGGCATTGAAGGCGCGTGGACCACGAACCCGACGAAGTGGGACATGGGTTATTTCAAGCTGTTGTTCGGCTATGAGTGGGAGTTGAAGAAAAGCCCCGCCGGCGCGCAGCAGTGGGAACCGATCGGCATCAAGGAAGAAGACAAACCTGTCGACGCCTCAGACCCGACCATCCGTCACAATCCAATCATGACCGATGCAGATATGGCCATGAAAATGGACCCTATCTATCGTCATATTTGTGAACGGTTTATGGCTGATCCGGACTACTTCTCGGACACGTTCGCCCGTGCATGGTTCAAGCTGACGCACCGCGATATGGGCCCCAAAGCCCGCTATATCGGCCCCGATGTGCCACAAGAAGATCTTATCTGGCAAGATCCAATCCCCGAGGGTCCGACGGATTACGACATCGCTGACGTAAAGGCACGGATTGCAGACAGTGGCCTGACATTGGCCGAGATGGTGTCGACAGCTTGGGACAGTGCGCGCACTTATCGTGGCTCTGACATGCGCGGTGGTGCCAATGGCGCGCGCATTCGTCTGGCACCACAGAAAGATTGGGAAGGCAACGAACCTGCCCGTCTGGCCAAAGTTCTGTCAGTGCTAGAACCCATCGCGACCGATACCGGTGCAAGCATTGCGGATGTGATTGTTTTGGCCGGTAACATCGGTATCGAACAAGCCGCAAAAGCCGCAGGTCATGCAGTATCGGTGCCTTTCATGCCCGGTCGTGGCGTTGCCACCGCCGACATGACAGATGAGGAGTCATTCGATCCACTTGAGCCGCATGCTGATGGTTACCGAAATTGGTCCAAGAAAGACTACGCTGTCAGCCCGGAAGAACTCATGCTTGACCGCACCCAACTGATGGGTCTGACAGCCAAGGAAATGACCGTTCTGGTGGGCGGTATGCGCGCGCTGGGCACCAACCATGGCACCACCATGCACGGCGTTTTCACGGATAGGGTTGGCGCACTGACGACTGATTTTTTCGTGAACCTTACGGACATGGGCTATTCGTGGCATCCTGTAGACGGCGGAACCTACGAAATCCGCGATCGCAAATCAGGCGCGGTGAAATGGACAGCAACGCGCATGGATTTGGTGTTTGGCTCAAACTCCATTCTGCGGTCATACGCTGAGGTCTACGCACAAGACGACAACGCAGAGAAGTTCGTGAACGATTTTGTCGCCGCATGGGTCAAAGTCATGAACGCTGATCGTTTCGATCAACAGGCCTAAAAAAGCGACAGCCCCGTGCCGACCATCATAAAGCGCACGGGGCTGCTCAATATTTGACTGAGGAGCAGCAAGCCAAATAATCAAACACCTAAATTTCGCATTTTAAGTTCTGCATAATTTTGCAAAGAAACGCGACTGACCATTCTTCTTTCCAGGCGTCGATGAAAGCAAATCTCATCGGCTTTGGCCTGCAAAGAAGATTGCCGCGTTATCGGCTACAATTGATCCACTGGATCAATCGCTAGACGCCTCAACTTGAACACTTCCCTCTCCTCGCGCAGAAGCCGGACTTCTTTGCGAAGGCGGGTGTTCTCCTTTTCCACGTCGTCATGCGGTCCTGACATCAGGCCATCGTGTTGATGCTGTTGAACCCATTTATTCAGCGTCGACATTCCGACACCCAGATCCGATGAAAGCTGCGGTCGCGTTAAACCACTGGTCGTGGCGATCCGCACTGCATCACGACGAAACTCATCTGTGCATCTCTTTGCCATTCGTTCTCTCCTTCATAGCAAACATTGCTCGAAAGAGACCGGAACTAAACCGTGACAAGACCTGGGCGCGCGATTAGTGGCCGCTCTGGGCCATGCATGTTGGGCAAATCGAGATCGTCTAGCAGGATCGCGGCGATGCGGCTGACGGCAGCAGTGAGACCAATTTTCACAAATCTATTTATCGTTCGGGGCATTGCTCATAAAAGGCGACAATTTCGGTCCGATCAATGCTTCCGGTTGCGTCTCGCAGCGTAGCGTCGGTCTCGTTCTGCTTTGCGTTCTGCTTCATCCGCAAGAGCTTGATCGGCTGTCTCGGCAAGCTCCGCTTTTAACGCCAGCTCGCGCAAATTTGCTTGCTCAGCCTCGCGCTTGGCATCCTCAGATCGCTGAGCTTCCTTTTGCTGTAGCTGCTTTGTTGCCTCGGCCTGTCGCATTACCACGCGGGTAGCGGCCAGTTCAGCTTTTTTGGCACGCTCAGCTAATCTGTCTGGATCAAAAGCTGCGGCTTGGAAACGCGCCAGCTTGTTTTGTTTGGCTTCAGATGCGGTCTTGAGGCGATCGGGAAAACGATCTTGATTAGACTTCTTCATATATGTGTTGGCTCATATTTGTGATGGAGAGGAATCATTGGGCTTGTACGCCGAATCTATGCGGCAACTGGTTGCGCGGTTTTCGAACAAACCTAGCGTTCGCACTGCCGAAACACAGGATCCATTCATACAATGCACTTGCCACGTTCTCTTCGCGCTCTAATGGCAAGACGCCGGTTCGGTTTGAAAAGTGCTTTGTGAACAGCTGGAATCCATGTGGGAATTCTAAGAAGCGGGCGCACCGTCGCCGGTCCGCCCGCTGATATCTGTCAGCTTAGTCCCGCATATCGGGAGAAGCCTCAAGCCAATGCGATATTGGCTGCGCTTTCGCGACCATCGCGGCCGGACTCGATATCGAAAGTAACTTTTTGGTCATCGTTCAAACCGGTCAGACCTGCTTGCTCAACGGCAGAGATGTGCACAAACACATCCTTGGCGCCACCATCGGGGGCAATAAACCCAAAACCTTTTGTTGAATTAAACCATTTTACGGTGCCATTGGCCATCGTATGTCTCCTATGTGCTGCCCGCGGAATGCGGCAGCTCGGCTATGTTAGTGCTACATCGGGACACTGAGCCGTGAGGAGCAGATTATCGAAAAACGTAACTTAACTTGGCCCAGATAGATCCTCACGCCTAACTAAGCAAGTCTCATTCTCTTTTTCTCAGTTAACGATATCTTACAGTCGCGCAATATACGACCCGATATACTTTGTGGGCGCTGTCAGAGCAAACCGTCCCAGTCTCAGTTTACCGCATTGGGCCTTAACCTACGCCGCACAAAGCTGACGCCACTCGGAAAGCGCAGTTGAGCTTGAAGTTGTCGCGTGAGTTGAGGTGGCGCTACTGGTCGAAATGGTTGTGGACTGAGGCTTGAACAGCGACGAATTTCTGCGAAGTCTGCATCAGCCTGAAGCGAAGCATGGCCCGTTCTCGCCTTCGAAATTGCTGGTGTGAATTTTCAGCCCTGTTATTTTGGCAGCGGCCGGTCTCTTGTTTTTTGGCATTGCCAATGACCTTCATCGCCGCGCCATAGGAACGTAACTTGTCGGCGACGAAAACATGAGTGCGGCCTTGGCCGTTTCATGGTTTTCCTAAGGAATTTAAATGCTGCATCGCGATCACGGCGATTCGTGACGAAGCTTTCCAGCACTTCTCCTGCGTGATCCACAGCCCGCCAGAGGTAGTGCGTCTCGCCGTTGATCTTCACAAATACCTCATCCGAATGCCACTGCCAGTATGTCCCCGACCGCATTCGATCAACTCGCCTGATGCGAATTTCAGCGGCAAACAGTGGACCGAAACTGTTCCACGAGAACCGAACCGTGTCATGGCTGATGTCGATGCCGCGTTCGTGTAGAAGAGCCTCAACATTGCGAAGCGAAAGCGGAAACCGAACGTACAGCATCAAAGCCAGTCGAATGATCTCAGGGCTAACCTTGAAATAATGGAAGGGGCCTTGTTTTGTCATCAGGCTATGTTAATCACCCGCCCTTCCCGCCTCAACCAACTTTGCTCTGACGGTGCCGTTCGAATTACTTTATTGTCTAAAATATCTACGAATAGAGCTTACGTAGAATGCGATTGCTGCGCCCGATTGCGGCCCACCTGTGACAGCCGCCTCGCCCGTCGTCGTTAATTTCAGACCAATGGGGAAGTCGCGGACCGACCTAGACTATGCAATTGGTCGGGGATGTTAGACGCGACCTTGGATTGCATGGGTTGTGTGCTTAACTCTTTGCAAACGGAGAATACCATGCAGCACTTTTCGCTTCTCGATTTATCACCCGTGCCAGAAGGCAAGACCACGGCAGATGCCCTTGCCAATACGGTTGCTTTGGCGCGCGTCGCGGAAAACGCAGGATATCACCGCTACTGGCTTGCTGAGCATCACAACATGGCTGGGATCGCGAGCGCGGCGACGGCCGTTGTAATCGGCCATGTGGCAGCTGCGACCCGGACCATGCGGATCGGCGCAGGTGGGATCATGTTGCCCAATCACGCACCATTGGTGATTGCGGAACAGTTTGGGACGCTGGCAACGCTGTACGGAGATCGCATCGATTTGGGCTTGGGCCGCGCGCCCGGCACCGATATGGCAACTGCCCGTGCGTTACGCCGCCATATGGCACCCGAGGATAGCTTTCCCCAAGATGTGCAAGAGCTGATCGGCTATTTGGGTGATATGCCCGATGGCGCAGGTGTCCGAGCTATTCCCGGTGTCGGCACCCATGTGCCCGTCTGGATCCTCGGATCGAGCCTTTACGGTGCGCAGCTGGCAGCCCATCTGGGCCTGCCCTACGCCTTCGCCTCGCATTTCGCACCGGCCATGCTCGAAGAGGCGCTGTCGGTCTACAGAACATCATTCAAACCATCCGGGATCTTATCCGAGCCCTATGCAATGCTCGCGGCAGGTGGCTGTGCTGCCCAGACCGATGAGGAGGCGCAGGTGTTGCGGTCCTCGCAAGAGCTTGCTTTTGCGCGTTTGATATCCGGTCAGCCGGGCAAATTGCCCCTGCCCGTCCAGGATGTAAAAGCACACGTCCCTGCTCCCGTCTTGGCGCGGGTCAAACAAGCCTTATCGTGTTCCGCAACGGGTTCGCCTTCGACTGTCAAAACGCAACTAAGCGCCATCATCGACAAGTACAAACCCGACGAGATTTTGGTCACCGGCATGATCCACGATCACGCTGCGCGGGTTCGATCGTTTGAAATCGTAGGCGAAGTTTTGACCCAACTGCTTGCGTAGACATGGTAACTTGATCCTGTTTGCAGGCATCGACGTTACCGGCCCTGAGCGGACATCGACAGTGTCACGGGATGGCGCGATGCAACTTCTCCGACAGCAGACATCAGCTGCATTGGCAGAATTTCGGCAAAAGGGCCCCTATGTCCCATCTCTATTCGCGAACAAGGAGCGCTGGTTTTTCTTCATGTAAGTCCACGCAATGAAACGGCTTGTTTTTTGCCCCTGTGCCATTTCGACAACTTTAAAATCAGCAACCCTGGCTTTTCCCAAAACTCGGAAGAGTGGCTGGAGGTTATCTTTTTTCGACACCAACGAGGTAAACCACAGGCACTGATCGGCGAACTCCATGCTCTGCTCAACCATGCGGGCGTGTCTGACGTCAGCGCCTATGGGTCTAAATAGGGCAAATTGCTAAGAGAGTGTTCTTGGCTCATCGTAACCACTGAGGTGAAGTGGTCCTGCTTTTTAGGACAGTTTTGCGGCTTGGCTAAGATGCATCTGGTTTGTGTTCATGCCGCTTTTCGTATCTCCGCTTGGGTAAAGTATGCGGTGTCTGGCGTCCGTTTGTCGAGCTGTCCGTCGTCAGGGTTTTTGGGACCAAAGGCGGCCTAAACTAAGAGAGAG
>CALAGN010000093.1 GCA_937891785.1 uncultured Octadecabacter sp. | reverse complement strand
TTTAGACCAATCGACCGACAGGTGCACGGGCTACCACGGGCAACGTCGCGTTGACTGATCAACGGGTCGGTACGGGTCCTTCCCCGGGTTTTTGGGCTGCCGTGGGGAGCGCAGAGCGCGTTATTCAAGAGTTCTGGTTGGATACATCTTAGCACGCTGTCCGAATTTGCCGGACTACTTCATGGCCCGACGGTCCTGAATTCCGGTGCAATTGACCGAGGAATATAAAGGGATGGATGCGGCATCTTTCCTCTCGGCAATGGGCAAACTAAGTAGAGCATAAACCAGACAGCATGATCAGGAGACGACATGGCCGACCTCTTTTCCAAACTCGCCGTTGGCGCGATGACCCTCGACCATCGCGTCGCCATGGCACCGCTGACCAGAATGCGCGCCGTTGCCCCCGCATATGCTCCCACTGACATGATGGTCGAGTATTACAGCCAGCGCGCCTCCAAAGGCGGGCTGATCATCACCGAGGCGACCCACGTCAGCCAAGCCGCGCGGGGCGCACCGGACACGCCGGGCATCTACACCGACGGCCAAGTCGCAGGCTGGCATAAAGTCACGGAGGCCATCCACGCCAAAGGCGGGTTGGCCGTCATGCAGTTGTGGCACATGGGCCGCCTGTCACACGCAGAGTATCAGCCTGACCACGGCGCGCCGTTTGCGCCCTCCGCGATTGCCGCCAATGCGGAGGTTTCCCTCCCCGACCGGTCGCGGGTCCCATGCCCGACGCCCCGTGCCTACAGCACAGAGGATATCACGGCCCTGATTGACACCTATGTAGTCGCAGCGAAATCGGCGATGTCGGCGGGCTTTGACGGCGTCGAAATCCACGCGGCTAACGGCTATCTTCTCGAACAATTCCTACAATCGCGCACCAATACACGGACCGACCAATACGGCGGCTCGATCGAAAACCGCTGCCGTATCGTGCTCGACATCGCTCAAGCCCTTGCGACCGCGATCAGCGGGGCCAAGGTTGGTATTCGATTGTCCCCCTTTGGCATCGCCAACGACAGCGGAGAGGACGACCCCCTTACCCTCTACTCCCATCTGGTTAAAGAACTCGACCGCATCGGGCTTGCCTATTTACACCTGCTGGAGCCGCGCGCATCAGGCGCGGGCCAAAAAGATGTGAACCACGAAAACGTCCCTTCCGCCGCAAAGCTGTTTCGCCCGATGTGGAGCAGCGCGCTTATCGCCGCTGGAAACTTCTCAGGGGAAAGTGCGACGCAGATGGTCGCCGAAGGCCAAGCGGACGTCATCGCCTTTGGCCGGTTCTTTATTTCAAACCCTGACCTGCCCGCGCGGCTGCGATTGGGGGCTGAACTCACGCCCTACAACCGCCCAACCTTCTATTCGCAAGGACCGGCTGGATATGTCGATTACCCACCGATGAAGACTAAAGAAGACTGGGGCTAAAGGTCAGAGGGCCGCGAAGTGATGTCACCCAATGGGTTGCCGCAACTGCGAATAATTTGATGCGTAAATCGCTGTGTCCGCGGTACGTCGCCTAGCCACGACGGCTAACCCAGCTGACTTCAAACACCTGTTTGACCTCCATGGTGCGCAGCGCGTCCGGCGATCTGTCTTTGCTCGTCTGGTGCGTTGAACGGGCAAAATTGTCATGCGGGATCAGTCAGTCACCAACGTCAAATCCCTCTGACCTTGATCCACCTCAATGCTTGACCCGATCCCGTAGGCAGCTTCAAGAAGACCAACGCCCAGACCTCGCCCTGGCGTTTTTTATTCGTGGTGGCTGAACCTTCGGGTGAGCCTGCTTTGAGGAAAGAGCCGCGCAGCTGGTGGCCATGGGCCTAGCGTGCGAAGCCCAGTAGCGGATCGTCAGGCATCCCTTGCAATGGCGCGGCGTGCGATGCCGCGCGTGAGCGACCATGTGTACGAGCCAGTATGGCACAGGCCGCCGATAGCCGACGCACAGGCACGCGCGCGGCGCTGCATGGCGTCAGACTATCAGGATTGCGATTGATTTTGGTGCGTTGGGGATCATGGCGGCAGGTTTAGACGCGTTCGCCGCGGCCTGTTACAGTAATCGCGGCCCCACCAACCCGACGACAAAGCTGCGAAGAAGGCTGCGCGTCTTGGTGATAACGGCGTTGGCCTGACGTCCCTAAATTTTGGTGTAATTGATCGACGCGCAAAGCAGCAGGTTTGCGCAAGTCCTTACTTGCAAGTACGAGTGGCGCTGCAACAGCGGCCCTAAGGCGAAGCCACTTTGGCAAAATACTGATTGCCGCGATCTAGAACGCAGCCATGCACTAGCGCGTATATCGTGGGGGATATTTTAGGGGATCAAGCTACACAAAATTTCAGCAAGTAACTGAATTTAAACGTAATTATTAAATATATTGGTGCGGTCGGAGGGACTCGAACCCTCACTCTTGTTACAGAACAGCGACCTCAACGCTGCGCGTCTACCAATTCCGCCACGACCGCAAGTCAGGGCTTATTGGCGGCTCAATAGCCAATGCCGCTGCACACCGCAAGAGGGTTTGGCGCATTTCAGACAGTCAGGGCCACACGCGGTTGCCAGGCCCCCGTTGCGCGCATGATCAAGGCCACCCCACCGACAGCAATCACGCTCCAGCCGAGCGCCCCTAGTCCCTCAAAGAACACCGCATTCATGGTGCATCCTGGCAGGAAATTCGCAAGTCAGGCAATCAGCAAACCGTTCCATTAAAGGTTGCGTAGTACCGCCCTGTGCGCCGCGATGCGTTTGGCAAATATATGCCCCATCCCCGTGTAGACCGACCAATAGGCCAGCAGGGCAATGCCATGGATCGGGCTGAACGGGTCGATCACCGCAATAGACGATATGAACCTTGATGCCGTGGCCACGTTCAGCATCGCACTGACCCAGATGTAGCCGCCCATTTTGTGAAGTCGGTCGCGGCGCTCGCGATAAAGCACCACCGGACCAACGGCGATGGACATCAGGGCGGCGATCACATGTATCTCGATTTGCGGCGGGACGAGCGTAATGTAAGGTTCCTCGTTGGCAGTCTGCGTTTCGTTGCCTATGTCTTGCTAGGGCCGTTGCCCGCGGCCCACGCCAGATACGCAAATTCACAGGATGTTTACGTGAACCACACCGCCTCACATTCCGCGCTTCGCCAACGGCGGACTCATTTCAGCCATCCGGCAACGCTTGTTGCGCTGCTGGGGATCGCGTCGGTGCTGGCTGTTGCGAGGCCATTTGGCACAGAAGACAATACGACCACCAAGGGTGAAGATATCGCCTTGATGCGCCTGCGTAATGCCATCAAAGAAGTCGGCGCGACGGGCGGCATGCAAGCGCACCACTCGCATTGGGTGGCCAACCAGCGCACCACCAGCGCATCCCGGACCAGTGATCGCGCAATCCTGTCAATGACCGGAGGACGAGACATCTCCGTCGGCCGGCGTTATGTTCTGGCAATCAAGGAGGCGGGGCAGTTGCCCCGATAGCGCATGGTTGAATGGATTACATCCACAGGCCTCACAGATTACGACGATGCCGTGGCCTTTATGGAGGCCCGCGCCGAAAGCATTGCCAAGGACGAAGCCGAGGAATGCATATGGCTGGTCGAGCACCCATCGCTTTACACCGCTGGAACCAGCGCAAAACCCGCAGATCTGACCGACCCTGACCGCTTTCCGGTGCACACCAGCAAACGTGGCGGACAATACACCTATCACGGGCCAGGGCAGAGGGTCGCCTATGTAATGCTTAACGTGGCGCAGCGGGGCCGCGACGTGCGCTGCTTTGTGCGCGACCTTGAGGCGTGGATCATCGCCGCGCTTGGCGAATTCAACGTGAAGGGTGAAATCCGCGCAGGCCGCGTGGGTGTCTGGGTTGTACGGGATGACAAACCGCTGACCGCGTTGGGCCAACCACAAGAAGACAAAGTCGCCGCCCTTGGCATCCGCCTGCGCAAATGGGTCAGCTTTCACGGGCTATCGATCAATGTCGAACCGGACCTAAGCCATTTCAGCGGCATCGTCCCCTGCGGCATCACCGAACACGGCGTCACATCGCTCGTCGATCTGGGCTTACCCGTGACGATGGATGACGTCGACATGGCCCTGCGCAAGACGTTTGATGGAAGCGTCACCAAAAGAACGATGGACAAAGAAAACGCCAATGCTCAACTGTTGTGACTGATGCGTCCGCGCCTGATGACGACTGCCCCCTGACGCAATCAGCTGAGCAGTGTTCCATTCGTTGATGTATCGAAGGCCTAGAACAAAGCGCCATCATCATGGCTGCCCCAGGGTCTGCGTTGTCTAAGTCATCCTGGAGCACTCCGTTGGGGTAATTGAAGCCTCCGGCCGCGCATGATGAGACACTATATTTTTTCGCATTGGTGGATATAATCATTGTGCCCTAACACAACGCAATACGCTGGCCCCCCGAAGCAATCAGCTGAGCAGTGTTCCGCTCGTTGATATAACGAAGGCCTAGAACAAAGCACCATCATCATGGCTGCTGCAGGGTCTGCGCTGTCCAAGTCATCCTGGAGCACTCCGTTGGGGTAATTGAAGCCTCCGTTAGCGCATGTAAGGACACTATTATTATAGGCATCGATGCATCGCTCGTTGCATTGCTGTTGAGCTGGCGTGATGGCATCTGCCGAAGCGGGGTTTGCACCAAACAGGCAAAGGCCGGTGCAGATCGCTGACATCAAAATTCGCTTTTCCATATTTTTCCTCGATGCAGATGTGGCGCCTGCACTCTGCAAAGTGATTTGATCGCTACTTCTTGAACCAAAGAGGTGAAAAGGCAAGGTCGTCGCGTTCCCGGAGAATCAGACTCGCAGGAGATACTATTCTTGTAAGGGGCTTAGAGCCCGATTCAAAAGTTATTTGTCTAACGCCAGCGCCTATGGGTCCAAATAGGGTAATTTGATAAGAGAGTGTTCTTGGCTCATGATAACCACTGCGGAGTGGAAGATGAGACAGACAACTGGAACACGCAAAAGCGCCCATTTTCCGATATCAAAAACCCAGCTCAAAACCCAAACTGTTGTTGAAGGTTCTTTGCCTCTCGCTTTAGTGGCCATCTTCCAAACCTGCGCCAACGCCCCGACGAACGGCGGTCAACCCTATCAAACCCCCACGACGAAAGCCCGCATTTCTTGATCTGGCTTAACGACCCCTGATCGCAAAGCTGGCAGTCATGGCACGGGTTTGGCCGACTGCGCCAATTTTACCCATGCGATCTGTTGCATCCAATGTTGCCGATCCCTGTTTCACGCACTAGAACATACCCCAATAGCGCGGCACGGGTCTGACTCGCGCCGTTCATAAATGTAGCCAATACGGGGAGTGCCACATGGCGGACGCAGCCATCCACGGCGAAGAGCATCACGACGAGCGCGGGTTTTTTACCCGTTGGTTCATGTCCACCAACCACAAAGACATCGGTATTTTGTACCTTTTCGTCTCGGGTGCAGTCGGCTTTATATCGGTCGCCTTTACCGTCTACATGCGCCTCGAGCTCATGGAGCCGGGCGTGCAGTATATGTGCCTTGAAGGCGCACGTTTCATTGCCGATGCGGCTGCGGAATGCACACCCAACGGGCACCTTTGGAACGTCTTGATCACCTATCACGGTGTGCTGATGATGTTCTTCGTGGTTATTCCCGCCCTTTTCGGCGGATTTGGTAACTACCTGATGCCACTGCAAATCGGTGCCCCTGACATGGCGTTCCCGCGTTTGAACAACCTGTCTTTCTGGATGTTCGTCGCTGGTGTCTGCCTTGGTGTTGCATCGCTTCTGGCACCTGGCGGCAATGGCCAGCTTGGGTCCGGTGTGGGCTGGGTTCTCTATCCACCTCTCTCCACCAGTGAGACAGGCATGTCGATGGACCTCGCAATCTTCGCGGTTCACGTCTCGGGCGCCTCGTCTATTCTTGGTGCGATCAACATGATCACGACATTCCTGAACATGCGCGCGCCGGGCATGACGATGCACAAAGTGCCGCTGTTTAGCTGGTCGATCTTTGTCACTGCATGGATGATCCTGCTGGCCCTTCCTGTGCTGGCTGGTGCGATTACGATGCTGCTGATGGACCGCAACTTTGACACGGCTTTCTTTGATCCTGCTGGCGGTGGTGATCCGATCCTGTATCAGCACATCCTGTGGTTCTTTGGGCACCCCGAAGTTTACATCATCATAATTCCAGCATTCGGCATCATCAGCCACGTCATCGCGACCTTCTCGCGCAAGCCGATCTTTGGCTATCTGCCAATGGTCTATGCGATGGTTGCAATCGGCGTGCTTGGCTTCGTCGTTTGGGCGCACCACATGTATACTGTCGGTCTGTCCCTGACCCAGCAGTCCTACTTTATGCTGGCGACGATGGTCATCGCGGTGCCCACGGGTGTAAAGATCTTTAGTTGGATCGCCACAATGTGGGGCGGCTCGGTTGAGTTCAAATCACCGATGCTTTGGGCCTTTGGCTTTTTGTTCCTGTTCACCGTTGGTGGCGTGACTGGCATCGTGCTGGCTCAGGCCGGCGTGGATCGCGCGTATCACGACACCTACTATGTTGTTGCGCACTTCCACTACGTGATGAGCCTTGGTGCCGTGTTTGGCATCTTTGCCGGTATATATTTCTATATGCCGAAATTCTCGGGCAAGATGTTCCCTGAATGGGGTGCCAAACTGCACTTCTGGGCGATGTTCATCGGCGCAAACGTGACATTCTTCCCACAGCACTTCTTGGGTCGTCAGGGCATGCCACGTCGTTACATCGACTACCCCGAGGCATTCGCCTACTGGAACAAAATCTCCAGCTGGGGCGCGTTCCTGTCGTTTGCATCCTTCTTGTTCTTCATCGGTATGCTGTTCTATGTGCTGATCTTTGTGAAGCGCACAGCACCTGCAAACCCATGGAACGAATTTGCGGACACGCTTGAGTGGACACTGCCATCACCACCACCCGAGCACACATTCGAAACACTTCCCAAGCAAAGCGATTGGGACAAAGGCCACGCGCACTAGCTGCGCCTGAGGCTGAAAATCGACGGGCCCCGGCGGAAACGCCGGGGTCTTTTTTTGTAAAGGACAGGTCATATGGCATATCTCTTTGCAGCATTGCTGATAGCCGCGCCACTGGCCTTGCACTTGCACGGCTTGGGTGCAGCGATTTATGGGCTGACCGCGGGTGTCATTGCCGTTCTTTTGTTCATTCCAGCGGCGGCGGACTTGATTTGCTTGCCCGACTGACGACGGTCCCGCAAGGCAGCGACCGTAGCTACCATGTCGTGGCAAATCTCAAACTCTTCGCCATGCTAGGCCTGCTGTTCGGCAGTATTGGCCTGATTCTTTGGGTGTTGATCCACTGGAACGCGCTGATGCATCAACGTATCGCCAAGGCGTTGTTCTGGGTGCTGCATCTTTGCGTGCTGTCGATGGCCACCAATTCCGCACTTGTGGGCACTGCCGCGCTCACCCTTATTCTGATGGTCGCGCTTATGCTTTGGCGATCATCGCGAAGTTCGGGCGTGCATGACGACAGGTGGCATTCAGCCGCGTTTTCTAGCGGTGACACGTCCCATATACATGAACCATGCCCTACGAATGGATCACCCAACCTGCAGGCGATGACGCCCACAAGGCCGAGTTGCACCTTTGGCCCTACCGCAGCCTCTTACGCCGCGATTTCGTGATCTTCATCGCCGGAACGTCGGCGCTCGTCGCCCTTCCGCTGGTCGCCGTGCTGGGTTCCCCCGTGGTCTGGGCGCTGCTGCCGTTCTTGCTGCTCATGCTTGCTGGCATCTGGTTCGCGCTGAACCGCAGCTACCGTGGTGGCGAAATCGTTGAAGAACTGCGCCTGTGGGACGACCAAATCACCTTGACCCGCCACACGCCCGGCAAACCAATCCAAACCTGGGCGGCAAACCCGCATTTGGTGCGCGAGCAAGCCCACGAAAACGGCGGCCCCGTGCCCCACTACCTGACGCTCACGGGCGGGCCGCGCGACGTTGAAATCGGGGCCTTTCTTAGCGAGCAAGAACGCCGCACACTGGAGTGGGAATTGCGCCAAAAACTGCGCGATCTGGGGTAACCCCTGTGAAAAATCGTGCAACCGGCGGGTTTTCGACACAGTAAGACAGGATAGGTTATCGTTTATCCCGCAAGTATCGTATATAAAGCGCGCAACAAAACAGACAAAAAGCAGGCATATGTTTGATCAGTCAGGCGACCTTCCGCAAGAATCAGTCACACGAGAACCGCGTGAATGGGTGAAAACCCTTGCAGCCTATCGCGAGCCAAACGCGCTGCGCAGTTGGGTTGAACTTGGCATCACCGTCGGGCCGTTCGTTATTCTTTGGGCCCTCGCATGGTGGAGCCTGTCGATCAGCTATTGGCTGACCCTTGCGGTTTCGATAGTGAACGGGGCTTTCTTGCTGCGCCTTTTCGTCATCCAGCACGATTGCGGGCATGGATCGTTCTTTTATAATCGCAACCTCAGCGATTGGCTTGGTCGCGCACTTGGTGTGCTGACGTTGACGCCCTACGATGTGTGGAGGCGCTCCCATTCAATCCACCACTCTGCTTCGGGCAACCTTGCGCGACGTGGGATTGGTGACATCCACACTATGACCGTTGCTGAATATGACGCCCTGACACCGTTGAGCCGCCTGAAGTACCGCCTTTATCGCAATCCGATTGTCCTGTTTGGCTTTGGGCCTGGGTATCTGTTTCTTTTGCAGAACCGCCTGCCTTTGGGCCTGATGAACGGTGCGCGCTATTGGGTCAGTGCGATGGGCACGAATATCGCGCTCCTTGTCGGACTGTCGGTCATCCTTTACTTTGGCGGCATAATGCCAATCCTGCTGATCTTCCTACCTTCGACGCTTCTTGCGGCCACGACCGGTATGTGGCTGTTTTATGTGCAGCACCAATTCGAGGGCGCGCATTGGGATTCCGAAGAAGACTGGCAAGTCCACGATGCAGCGTTGCATGGCAGCTCGCACTATGTGCTTCCATCGCCGCTGCAATGGCTTAGTGGGAACATCGGTATTCACCACGTGCATCATCTGTACAGCCGCATTCCGTTTTATCGTTTGCCCGAAGTGCTGCGTGACCACGCCGAGCTTGCGACGGGCAACTGCATGACCATCAGGGAAAGCCTTGGCAATGTGCGGCTGAAATTGTGGGACGAAAAATCGGGACGGCTGTTGTCGTTCGGACAAGCCCGCAAACTTTGACAGCACTATAGGCCGACAGGAATATCCCTTGCAGGGAATTTGCGCATAATCTGGGTCGCTAATCTGACCCGCGTTGGTTAGCCGTTCCATCATGTCGAATGCCCGCACCATATCCACCCGGTCTTGGGTTGAACTGCTGGTCCTCGCCTTCATCTGGGGTGGGAGTTTCCTCGCAATCCGGCTGGCCCTGAACGAGGTCAGCGTTGTGACCTCGGTGGCGCATCGCGTGTTTTGGGCGGCTTTGATCCTATGGGCCTATGTCGCCATCGCGCGCCTGCCAGTACCGCGCGATCCGCGCATATGGCTGGGGTTCTTGGTAATGGGCCTCCTTAATAACGTGATCCCGTTTTCCCTTATGGCGTGGCGACAGCTATATATCGCCACCGGATTAACCTCGGTGTTCAACGCTGGCACTGCGATCTTTGGCGCACTTCTCGCGGCACTCATGCTGGCTGATGAACGCCTCAGCCTACGCAAGGCGATCGGTATTAGCATCGGCTTTTGCGGCGTGGCGGTGGCGATCGGGTTGGACTCCTTGCGTGATTTCGACATCCGCAGCCTTGCGCAATTGGCGGTGATCGGCGGGACGATTTCCTATGCTTTTGCCAGCATCTGGGCGCGGGTGCGTCTTTCGGGGTTGAAACCACAGGTCGCAGCGGCGGGCATGTTGACAGGGTCATCGCTAGTGATGGTGCCCGCAGCCCTGGAGTTATGCCCGAAAGTTGGTGATGGTCTGAAGTAGGCGGCATATCATGGCG
>CALAGN010000092.1 GCA_937891785.1 uncultured Octadecabacter sp. | reverse complement strand
ATCACGCCAACAATATCCAGCGCCCGTTTGCCTTTGGACAGGTATCGCGCCGACCGAACCCGCAAACCATCACGATGGACAAATTCCGGAAACTCAAAGACTTCACGTTTCATAATTCACCACCAGGTTTCAATCATTTGAAATTCTCCGGTTGCGGTTAAGAAACCCTCCACCTTCCCCGTCTAAAGTCATTCAAAATTGATACTCCTGAAAGGTGCGTTGCATGAACGCTTTGCCCGACCCGACCCTGATGCAACCCAACACCACTGGTCTGTCACGCGCGCCAATTGGTGCGCCGGCGATGGAACTTGGTGACATGCTTGTGACGCTTTGGCTGGGCAAATGGCGGATAGTGTTCATGGCTATCGCGTCGGCAATCGCCGGTTTGGCGTGGGCAATTGCAATTGCAGAACCGCGCTATCGTGCAATTGCGGTCGTCGTGCTGGATGGTGGCCGCGACCCTGTCGTAGAGTTTTCCGACTTTTTGCCAATGATGTCTGGCGATGCGACAGTCGTGAATACCGAACTCGAGGTTCTGCGGTCGGTCAGTTTGCTGGCGGATGTTGTGGCGCAGGCCAATCTCACTGCCGATCCGGAATTCAATCCTGCTCTGCGTTCGCCCACCATTGCCGAAACCACCATTCATACCACGCTTGATCTTCTCGGGGTGCCGCCTGCTCCACCGCTAAGCCTTGAACGAATTGAACGACGCGCGCTCACGGCAACGATTGCATCGCTGCGCGAGGCACTGACCGTGCGCAACGTGCCCGACAGCATGGTATTTGAAATAACGCTTGAAACGGGGGATGCTGACGGGGCGGCGATGCTCGTTAATCTGCTGGCTGACCGTTATCTTGTGCGACAGCTTGAGACAAAGTTTGAGGCAACCCAGCGTGCAACGGCTTGGCTTAACGAAAAAGTGGCGGTCCTTGAAGTGGACCTTGAAGCATCAGAGAGTGCGACCAACCAATTTGCTGCACAAATGGAACTGATCAGCGCCGAAACGCTTGAAGTTCTGTCTCAAGACCTCAAGGGGGTGCGCGATAGAATTTCAGCCCGCCAAGCGACAATCGACCGCGGTGAGGGCACATCAGACGCAGTGGACCGGATTGGTCAGCTTCGCATTCTTGAGGCTGAACTATCCGATAAGATCGCCCGACAATCCCAGGATCTTGTCTCGCTGGAACAGCTTGAACGCGAGGCGGCAGCCAACGGTCAGATCTACGAATACTTCCTCAGTCGCCTCAAAGAGACAACGGTCCAAGAGGGTATTCAGCAAGCCGATGCGCGGCTGTTGTCTGCGGCGATGATCCCCGAGGTTCCTTCGACTCCTCGTCCAACGCTTGCAACGATTCTCTGCGCGGCGGTCGGGGCTTTTGTCGGGGCTATATCTGTTATTGCCATCGAAGCGCGTTCAGCAACGTTTCGCACCGCCGAAGCGCTCGAGTCAGCAACGAGGTTACCTGTACTCGGGCAGATCCCGCTCATTCCAGTGCGCCATCGACAAAGCATTCTCGACTATATCCGGCAAAAGCCGAACTCTGCTCCGGTCGAGGCAATACGCAACCTGCGCACCTCGCTTACGATGACAGGCACCGGTCCCGCCCCGCGCGTTATCCTGTCTACGTCTTCGCTGCCCGGTGAGGGCAAGACGACCCATACTCTTGCGCTTGCACAAAACCTAACAGGTGTCAGCAACAAGGTTTTGGTGATTGAAGGGGATATTCGTCGACGGGTTTTCCATGAGTATTTTGGCGCCCAGGGCACCCCCACGATGATGCAGGTTTTGTCGGGCAAATCCAAACTCGAAGACGCGGTCTGGCACAGTCCAGATCTGGGTTTTGACATCCTGTTTGGTGATGATGCCCCGGAAAATCCCGCTGATATCTTTTCGTCGCGCGCGTTTCGCCAACTGATACGGACCGCGCGCAAATCCTACGATGTTGTCCTTATTGATACGCCACCTGTTCTGCTGGTCCCGGACGCGCGCGTTATCGGGGCGCTTGCAGACGCCATCCTTTATACAGTCCGATGGGACAAGACCCGCGAAAAACAAGTGCTTCAGGGTATCCGCGCGTTTGAAACAGTCGGCCTGCAAATCACTGGAACTGTCCTTAGCCAGATCAACATGCGTGGTATGAAAAAGTATGGGTACGGACAGGACCACGGCACCTATGGAGCGTCTGGCTATTTTCAAAGTTAGGCAAAAGCCGCCGCAGCGCGCCCCGCATGCCGCCCCGTAGCAAGACAAGCCGTGATGAGAAAGCCGCCGGTTGGTGCCTCCCAGTCCAGCATCTCACCAGCGCAAAAGAGACCGGGCCGATCGCGCACCATCAATCCCTGATCCAGCGCATCAAACCGAAGACCACCGGCCGTCGAAATTGCCTCATTTAGTGGACGTGGGCCAAGATGATGGATTGGCAGCGCCTTAAGAAGCCCCGCCAAATCGTCGGGAAAGGGGCGGCCAAATTCATTCACAAGGGCTGCGCGAACGCCTTCAAGGCCAAGCACCTTGCGCAGAGAAGTCGCCATACTCGCCTTGCCTTGTGGGCGTGAAAGGCGTTGCGCGATCGCTTCTTTTGTCAAATCAGGGAACATATCCACCGTTAGCGGCGCATCATCCCGCATTGCCTGTGAGACGGCATAAATGCCCCCGCCCTCTAACCCGCGCTTGGATACGATAAATTCACCGCGCCCGATTTGCTGACCCGCTGACAACGCGCACCCTTTTACTGCAGCGCCAAAGTGGCGGATCATGTGATCGGACCAGTCGACCACAAATCCCATGTTGGATGGCTTAAACGGTGACGTTTGGCCATCAAACTGCGCGACCCACGCCCCGTCTGACCCCAGCCGCGACCAGCTTGCGCCACCCATTGCCAAAACAACGACGTTCGTTGTGATCCGTTCTGGCCCATTCGGTGTTTGAAAAACTGCTGCGGTTCCGTCCCACCCTGTCCAGCGCCAGCGTTGATGCAGGGTCACGCCCAACCCCGCCAGCCGCGACAACCATGCGCGCAAAAGCGGAGAGGCCTTCATCGCCGTTGGAAAAACGCGCCCCGATGATCCTGTAAAAACATCCTGACCAAGCCCTTGCGCCCATGCCTTGACTTGCGTCGGGCCAAAGTCATTCAAGGCCACACGCAAAGCATCCGGCAACACGGGGTAGGCCGCATGAAACGCGACGTTGTCCAAATCCATCGTCAGATTCAGGCCCGACTTTCCCGCCATAAGGAACTTGCGCCCGGGGGACGGCATTGCATCGGCAACAACCACTTGCAATCCGGCAAGCGCCAGCACTTCAGCCGCCATCAGGCCAGCAGGACCAGACCCGACAACAAGTGCGGTTTTCGTCACAATGATTGCCCCGGGAAACCGCCCTTAATTTCGACTACGCGCTGTGGGAACGGTATCTCGATGCCCTCGGCCTTAAGCGCGTTCCAAATCAGGAACAGCACGTCCGAGGTGTATTTGTTGCGCCCGTCATCCAACCCGTTCACCCAGAATTCAACAGCGAAATCAACACCGTTGTCGCCAAACCCGCGCAATTCACAATCGGGCGGAAACGGTTCGCTCAGCACGTCTGTGTGCGCGGCAACGGCTGCCTCGACAATTGCGGGCACAAGGTTGATGTCGGTGTCGTAACTAACTGAAAATGGCGCTTCGTACCGATTAGCCGATCCCGAATCCGAATAGTTGACGACCCGCGTGGTGATGAAATCTTCGTTTGGAACAACGATCCAGCGCCCATCAAAGGTTTCAAGGATCGCCGCGCGCGCCGTCATTTTGACAATCGTGCCCGCTTCGCCACCATCAAGTTCTACGAAATCGCCGACCGTCGCCTGCCCTTCAAGCAGCAGGATCACGCCAGAAATAAAGTTCGACGCGATCTTTTGCAGACCGAAACCAAGTCCAACACCAACCGCGCCGCCCAACACTGCCAGTGAGGTGAGCGAGATGCCCATGATGTTCATCAAGACCAGAAACGCGACGCCAAAAATCGCGATTTCCGCCGTCTTCACCGCAAGTTGCCGCGTAGCAGGGCGCATTTCTTCTTGTCCGGATAGAAATTGAGTAGACTGATCATTGGACCAGCGGCCAAACCAAAAGATGATTCCCGCGACTACAATAAACTGCAACAACCACAATAGGTTGAACGACAAGTTGCCCAGCGGTACGACTGTCGCTTCAAGCCGCGCTGCCACGGGGCCAAGCAGGCCAAGTGCGTAGAATGCCGCCATCGGAACCAGCACATATTTGCCCAGCAAGCGTAGAAACGGATCCTTCAAAATGTCGCGCGTCAAGGCGCGGACCGCCAAGAAAAAGAACACGCGTTTGCCAAAGGCAATCACCGCCCCCGAGCCAAACAACGACCGCGTGACCTGTTCACCCATTGCGGTGAATCCGTAGGCAAGAAGCGGCAGCAGCAATGGCAAGAAAATCAGCGCGAAACGCCGCGCTTTGGCCAAGACATTCTGATTTTCGCTTGCCGGTTTAAGAAGTTGCGAAAGGCGTGGCCCTACCTTGCGGGCAAGAACGAGGGCCAGAACGTAGGCCACCACAAGAATTGCAAACTGTGACCAAGCTGCGGGGCTCAGCAACCAATCCTTGGCGAACGTTAAGCCTTGATCAAGGTAGCCCCAAAGCATTTCGCTCATATCGTTACCCTGTTCCAATCGTCCCTCCGAGGTCGCGTGCTGGCGTCATGCACTGCTTTGACGCACCACACAACGTTAGATCATCGCCTTTATGCTAGCCACCAGACCACTTTTCGCGGTTCCGGCCATGGTTGTCAGCAGCGCAATTTCAGCTTCAAGTGTGGCTTGATCCGCGACGATATTGTCGATCAGACCAAAGGCAAACGCATCATCAGTCGTAATTTTCGCGCCGCCCAAAAGCATCATTTTCGCCCGCGCTGGCCCGACCAATTCCCGCAGCCTCGCCGGATCTGATGGTTGCGGCAAGACCCCCATTTTCAACACTGGGTAAAAGAACTTGGCCCCCACCACTGCAATCCGCACATCACAAGCCAACACCATTCCAAGCGCGCCCCCTGCGACCGTGCCGTTCAAGGCGGCAATCGTCAAACCTTCGAACGCCGCGATGGCACCCGAAAGGCGCTCCCATGCGGGGCTTGTGGCAAGACCGCTCGCCACTGCCTCAAGGTCAGCTCCTGCACTGAACACTTTGCCTTGACCCGTTAGAACGATTGCTTGGGCGTCGGCACCGCGCACGGCATCTGCCAGTTGGTTTAGCATGTCTTCGGTAAGCGCATTTGCCTTGTCAGGCCGCGCGAGTGTGAGGGTTAAGACGCCCTCGCTCATCACTGCGTTTATCATACAAGCCCCGCAGCGCTGCGAACATCGGGATCGCGCAAGGACACGTCATCACCCAGATAGCGGTCAGCGGCTGGCGTGCACATCCACACCAATGCCTTGGCGGGCCACTCGGGCGGGATATGGTCGGACCAGTCTAGCCGGCTCACCGGATTGATGCCCGACGCCTTAATCTCGCGCTGCATCTGGGTTGCGACCGTGCCGGGCGACAAACCCAAAACACGAACGCCGTGCGCGCGGTATTCTGTGTCGGCGACGCGGGTCAGCATAAAGGCGCCTGCCTTGGACGCGCAGTAGGCGGACCAGCCTTCGACCGGGCCATGTGCGGCACCTGATGACACAGTGATGATTGTTCCGCCGCCTTGCTTGACCATAACAGGCAGCGCCGCATGCATCCCATGAAACACGCCCTTAAGATTGGTATCGATCAGCGCACCCCACGCGTCTGGATCAGTATCCGATAGCTGCCCGATCGGATCAATTGCACCTGCATTCCCAATAAGGACATCCAGCCGACCGAACGTTTTCACCGCGCGTTCAACTGCGCCCCGCACGGCGGAAGAATCACTTACATCGCAAGGAATCGCGAGCGCGCGGTCGCCGATTTCTGCCGCGAGAGCCGCGATCGCCTCGCCGTTTCGTGCGACCAAGACGACTTTGGCCCCGTGGCGCGCAAATTCCCGTGCTGTCGCAGCTCCTATTCCGCGACTTGCACCCGTGATCAAAACGACTTGATCCAACATTTCCATGCTTCTTCCTTTTCCATCTTATCAACGCGCTAATCGCGCACTACATCATGTTCCAGTCTCCCCGCCCTTGACCTTCTTTGCCGAGAGTCTGACATTTGTGACAGAATTTAATCGAAAGGTATTCAAATGATCGATTTCAAGGGCGCAAGAAGTGCCGTCTGCATCGCTGCCATTTTTGCGGGATCGACCGCATTCGCGGATGTTTCAGCACAACAGGTCTGGGACAACTGGAAAGACCAGATGGCGATGTATGGCGAAGGTGGCGTCACAATCGGCAGCGAAACGATGTCGGGCGACACGCTAACCGTGACAGACCTATCCATTCAGATGAGTGATCCCGAATCCAGCATCACCGCAACGCTGAGCGAAATTCAACTGACAGAACTTGGCAATGGAACTGTTTCCATCACGATGTCCGAGGCTTATCCGATGGCTGTCGCGATTGATGACGGTGCTTTGGCGGTAAATATCACAGCGCGCCACGATGGAATGGCAATCATCGTCAGCGGTACACAAGAAGTTATGGAATACGCGCTCAGCGCACAATCCTATGCCATTTCTGTCGACAGCGTCGAAGGCGAAGACGCCGGCGAGATCAAATTGAACGCCGCAGCGGTTACGCTTACGAACCTGTCGGGCAATTATGTAACGCGCACGGATAACCTGCGCCGGATCGACTATGAAATAAGCGCCGAATCACTTGGTCTGGCAGTTGATGTGAGCGAACCAGGCGGCAGCGGAATGGTCATTGTAAACGGCACAATTGCTGATCTGACCGCGCAATCCAAAACAGCGATCCCGCTTGATATGGATATGGATGCGCCCGAAAATGCTTTTTTGAACGGGCTTTCGTTCGAGGGTGGTTATACCTTTGGTGCCGCCAACTATGATTTTGATTTCAGCGCGGATGGCGAAGAAGCATCCGGCGCGGCAACCATCCAAGGTGGTTCGCTAAGCGCTGCTATGGACATCGACGGGATGCTTTACGACGGCGAAACCCGCGGCGTGAGTGTCTTGCTGAATATCCCGACCGAACTGCCATTTCCAATTGAGGCCCAGTTGAGCGCATACGGCTTTGCCCTTGATATTCCGCTAAGCCGTGCAGAAGAACCCCGTGATTTCGCAATGGCCATCAACTTTGCCGACCTTGTCGTCAGCAATGGCATTTGGAACATGCTCGACCCGGGAGAGATTTTACCGCGCGATCCGGCGACGGTTTCTATCGAGCTATCCGGCACCGCGACGCCATTCTTTGACCTACTCGATCCCGAACAGGCTGAAGCTGCAGCAATGTCCGAAAGGCCTGGCGAGCTGAACACGCTGTCTCTTGACGGGCTCAAGCTGGCGGTTGCGGGTGCCCTGGTGACAGGCAATGGCCGTTTTGTCTTTGACAACGATGACCTGCAAACCTTTGATGGCTTTCCCCGCCCCAAGGGCGCGGTGACGCTCAACATAAATGGTGTGAACGGTCTGATCGACAAGCTTATCCAAATGGGCCTTCTTCCTGCAGAAGAGGCCATGGGTGGGCGCATGATGCTTGGCATGTTCGCGACTCCGGTCGGCGATGACATGCTCACATCAACGATCGAAGTAAACGACGAAGGCCATGTTCTGGCAAACGGCCAACGCTTGCGCTGATGCGATGTCGGGGGCTGCGCTGGCAGCCCTCGACCATCTATCGCCCCTTGCAGGGCGTGACATTGCGAACTACCTCAAATCCAACACTTAGGAGTCCGCATGTCAGAGCAACTTGCCACCCTCGCCGAACAACTTCTTAGCGCTGCGCGCAAAGCAGGCGCTGAAACCGCTGATGTGATTGTTGTCGATGGCACGTCTGTTTCGATTGACGTGCGCAACGGCACGCTGGAACAGGCCGAGCGCAGCGAAGGCGTGGTCATTGGATTGCGTGTGCTAGTCGGGCAACGGCAGGCAAATGTGTCGGCTTCCGATACGCGTCCCGAAACGATGCAGCAGATGGCAGAACGCGCCGTTCTCATGGCGCGCGAGGCCCCCGAGGACCCGAATCTTGGCCTCGCTGACCCCACCCAGTTTGCCGTTGATACGGATACGACACGGCTTGATCTGTTTGACCCAAGCGCCGAACCTGATCCCGCTGAATTGCAAGATGCCGCTGCCCGCGCAGAAGCTGCCGCGCTGGCAAACTCGGGCATTAACCAAGTGCAATCGGCAAGCGCATCCTATGGCCGCCACCGCGTGCATCTTGCCACTAGCAACGGATTTTCCGCTGGATACGCACGCACAGGCCACAGTCTGTCTTGCGTCGCAATCAGCGGCACGGGCGCGAATATGGAGCGTGACTACGACTATGACAGCCGTGTCTACGGGAGCGACATGCGCGAGCCCGACGACATCGGCGCTGAAGCTGCACTGCGTGCCGTAGCCCGTAACGGCGCGCGCAAACCCAAAACAGGTACCTATCCGGTATTGTTTGACGAACGCATCGCCAGTTCTTTGATCGGGCATCTTTTGTCGGCGGTGAACGGCGCGATGATCGCGCGCGGGTCAAGCTGGCTGCGCGACGCAATGGGCGAACTGGTTTTGCCCAAAGGCCTGAGTGTGATCGAAGATCCGCATCGCCCCCGAATCGCTGTATCACGACTGTTCGATGGTGAAGGCCTTGCTACTGCCAAGCGTGCCATCGTGGATGACGGCGTTCTTATGGGGTGGACCCTTGATCTGGCGACCGCCCGGCAATTGGGCATGTCCAGCACCGCCAATGCATCGCGTGGGACATCATCCGCCCCGTCACCAAGCCTGACAAACATCGCCATGACACAGGGCGAAAAATCACCTGCGGAATTGGTGGCCGATATGGGAACCGGCTTGTTGGTCACATCGATGATCGGATCGACGATCAACCCGAACACGGGCGACTATTCACGCGGGGCAAGCGGCTTTTGGATTGAAAACGGCGAAATCACATACGCCGTCAATGAATGCACGATTGCCGGAAATCTGCGCGATATGCTGGGCCGTCTAATTCCGTCCAACGATGCGCAGCCACACCTGACGCGGGTCGTGCCATCATTGCTCATCGAAGGTATGACCCTTGCAGGCGACTGACCTTGAACTGCTGATCGATGCCGCGCGTGCCGCGGGCGAAATTGCTACCGTTCATTTCAACGCGTCGCCCGACGTTTGGGACAAGCCAGACGGCGCTGGCCCCGTGACCGAAGCCGACCTTGCTGTCGATGCGATGCTGCGCGTGACGCTTTGTGCGCAACGCCCCGACTATGGTTGGCTGTCCGAAGAAACCGAAGACAACCCCGCCCGCCTGAGCACCGACCACCAGTTTATTGTTGACCCGATTGATGGCACGCGTGCTTTCATCGAGAAGAGTAAAGATTGGTCGCATTCCTTGGCCGTGACACATCACGGCGAGGTGACAGCTGCAGTAATCTACCTGCCGATGCGTGACATGCTTTTTGCCGCGCAATTGGGCGGGGGTGCAACGCTGAATGGCGCGCCGATCGCGACAAGCAAGGTAGCCGCGCTGGACGGCGGAACAGTGTTGGCCGCACGATCAAATATGGACAGTCAAAACTGGCGCGCCGGTGTGCCGCCCGTAAAACGCCACTTTCGCTCCTCGCTTGCGTATCGCATGGCACTTGTGGCCAACGGACAATTCGACGCCATGCTGACCCTGCGGCCCACCTGGGAGTGGGATATCGCGGCAGGCACCCTCATTGTAACCGAAGCCGGCGGTGCTGCAACGACCCGCAGAGGTGCGCCGCTGCGGTTCAATAATCCACACCCGCAACTGGACGGCGTCGTCGCTGGTGGTGGGCTTCATGCGCCATTGCTGACAGCCCTTGCCTGATTGCTTTACCGCATCACCGCAAAGCCCTAGGTTGCCCCCGAACAGATAATGAACAAGAGGTTCCGATGACCCAACGCCTGCACCTTGTCTTTGGTGGTGAACTGGTCGATCCGACCAAGAATGCGTTCAAAGACGTCGATAACATTCATGTTGTCGGGATGTTCCCCGACTATGCGACGGCTTTTGACGCATGGAAGGACAACGCCCAGCGCACCGTAGACAACGCCCATATGCGCTATTTCATTGCGCATATTCATCGCCTGCGCGACGAAGGCATCGAGGCGTCCCCGACCGAAGAACTGGGCAGCTAGGCCCTATCCAAGCGATGGCACGCGCTCTCACGTTTAGAACCCTGCTTGGACAACGCCCCGCAACAGGCGTTCATGAACACGATCGCGCGTCGCGGCCCATAAGGCCACGTGGGCCGCTCGTCTGGTTTAATATCGGCAACGGCGGAAATCATCGTGCGATCACCGCACTCGCCGAGCGTTTCGCAAGCGATGGAGATCAGGCTGTGTTCTTGGTCACCGGATCGCTCCTTGATCCCGGCGTTCAATCCACGTCTCCACATGTGATTTTCCAGCACGAGCCACCTAATATCCAAAGCGGCGCGCGTGATTTTCTGGACCATTGGCAGCCGGAGATGGTGTTTTGGATGCAGGATGCCCTGATGCCGCTACTTCTCGCAGAATCTGTGGCAAGGGGGTGTGTCCTGATCGGCTTGAACGCACGACAAACGAGCGCATCAGGCTGGTCCGGTCCTTGGAAACGGTCCGCCCCGCGCGCACTGGTTCCAAAATTCAAAACGATCATGGCTGTCGATGATGGCGCCGCCGCCCAGTTGCAACGCGTCGGATATGGGTCTGACCAAATCCAAGTAACCGGCGCACTTGAAGAAGAAAGCGTCGCCCTTCGTTGCAATGAAGCAGAGCAAAGCGCGATGGCCGCACGGCTTTGCGCGCGGCCTGTCTGGTTTGCTTCGGACCTGGCTACTGCCGAGGTGGCAGAAATCGCCCAAGCTTATCAACGAGCGAGCAAGCGGGGATATCGCTTGTTGATGGTGATCACACCGACTGACATTACCGATGTGCCCGCGATCGCAGATGACGTACGCGCGCTTGGGCTGACGGTTGGCATCCGTAGCGATGGTGACGATCCCGATGATGATATGCAGGTCTACATTGCAGACATCGAAGGCGAGCATGGCCTTTGGTACCGGCTTGCCCCTATTACCTTTATGGGCGGCACGTTGTCTGGCACTGTCAGCCGTTCGCCATTCGAGGCGGCCGCTCTTGGCTCGGTAGTCGTGCATGGCCCGATGATCGGCAAACACGGCATGGCGTATGAACGGCTGACCGCAGCGGGTGCTTGCCGTGCGGCAAACACGACCGAGCGGCTATCTGACGCCGTTGGTTTGATGAATTCGCCCGACCGGATGGCGAAAATGGCTCAAGCCGGATGGACTGTCGTCACCGAGGGTGCCGAAGTTGCGAATCTGGTACTTGCGACGATCCGAACGCATCTTGACGAAAAGGGGGCCTGATCCATGCCAGCACCCCGTTTCTGGTTCACTGATCCCGCGACACCAACACTGCGCACACGCGCACTTGCCCCCCTTGCTGCGTTCTATGGCGCGATGACTGCGCGTCGGTTGGCAAAAGGCGACCCGTTTCGCGCGGCTGTTCCCGTGATCTGCATCGGCAACATCAATGTTGGCGGCACCGGCAAGACGCCAGCGACAATTGCTTTGGTTCAACGCCTTATTGCATGGGGCTGGCACCCGCATGTCGTTAGTCGGGGATATGGCGGAGCATTGGCAGGACCGATCAGCGTAGATGCCACAACCCACAATTCCAATCAGGTTGGTGACGAGCCACTTTTGCTTGCAGCGTTTGCACCCACTTGGGTGGCCAAGGATCGCGCTGCGGGGGTGAATATGGCCGAAGATTCGGGCGCGGATGTGATCCTTATGGACGACGGGTTTCAGAACCCGTCGGTGCACAAAGACCTCTCAATTGTGGTTGTCGATGCCAAGCGGGGGTTTGGAAATGGCCGCGTTCTGCCAGCCGGGCCGCTGCGTGAACCTGTGCCGATCGGACTGGCCCGCGCTGATGTGCTGCTATCAATCGGGTCGCCCGCAGATCAGAACCGTCTCGCGACGCTTTGGCATGGCGACCTAGGCACGACCCCGCATGCGACCGGCCACCTTGCCCCGCTGCAAACCGGCATGACGTGGGCAGGTCTTCGTGTCTTGGCTTTTGCAGGCATCGGTCATCCCGAAAAGTTCTTTCAAACCCTGCGCGACCTTGGGGTGGAATTGCTGCATGGCGAACCGCTAGAGGACCATCAAGTACTGACAGACGCCCTCATGAAGCGGCTAGAGATCGAAGCAAAGGCACGCACCGCCCAACTTGTCACAACCGAAAAGGACGCCGTGCGCCTGCCCGCATCGTTTCGCAGCAAAGTGCTTACACTGCCAGTTCGGCTTGAGGTGGCCGATTGGTCGCCGATTGATGCCGCATTGGGGCGGCTCGGGATTAATCCTCGATAATATCTTGTCCCTCGCCAAGTTTCGGCGATGCGCGATTCAGCGACAGTTCGGCGTCGGAAAACTTGATCGGCGTGCGCACACCGGGGACACCATCCAGATCAACCTTCATGCCGCGATGAATGATCTGGGGGTCAGCAAAAACATCGTCCATATCGTTGATAGGTCCGGCTGGAACGCCTTTGGTTTCACAGCTTGCCAGCAGTTCCGTTTTGGTCATGTTGGCGGTTTGTTCAGCCAATAGCGCCGTAAGTGCGTCGCGATTTTGCAGACGGGCGGGGTTTGTCGCGAAATCGGGATCATCGGCCAAGGCATCAACGCCCAAAACAGCGCAAAGCTTGCGAAATTGTCCGTCATTTCCGACCGCAATGATGATATACCCGTCGCTGCAATCAAACACCTGATACGGAACGATATTCGGGTGTGCATTGCCAAGCCGCTGTGGCACCTTTCCGGAACTAAGATAGTTCATCGCCTGATTGGCCATGACAGAGGTCGCCACATCGAGCAGGGCCATGTCGATGTGTTGCCCTTTGCCCGTGGTCGCGCGCTGATGGATGGCCGCGAGAATCGCTGTGCTTGCATAGACGCCTGTGAAGATATCGGTGATCGCAACGCCGACTTTTTGCGGCTGCCCATCGGGATCACCCGTCACCGACATCAAGCCTGACATGCCTTGGATGATGTAATCGTAGCCTGCACGTTCCGCATAAGGGCCGTCCTGACCAAAACCTGTGATCGAGCAATAGATCAGGCGCGGATGGGTTTTGCGCAGACTGTCATAGTCCAACCCGTATTTCGCCAACCCGCCAACTTTGAAATTCTCGATCAGAATGTCGGCATCCGCGATCAGCCCAAGCAACTCCGCACGCCCTTTGGGGGTGCGGAAATCAATCATGACTGAACGCTTGCCCCGATTGCAGCAGTGGAAATACGCCGCAGATTGATCCCCGTTGGGCGTTGGATAGGGCACGCCCCACGTGCGTGTATCATCACCGTCAGGGGATTCGACTTTTATCACCTCGGCACCAAGGTCGGCGAGCGTCTGACCGGCCCACGGGCCAGCCAGAATTCGCGCCAATTCGACGACTTTTAGTCCTGCAAGTGGCGCCGCCATTACTCGGCCAGTTTTTCGTCCAGCACGGCTGCGAATTCGGCATAGCTCATGTTGGAATACGGCTCGCCGTTGATGATAAAGCTTGGGGTGCCGCTGATATCGTCGGCTTCGCGGTTGGTTTCAGACCAAGTGTAAAGCGCCTGAGCAGATTCCGAGTCGGCCATGCACACATCAAGGGCTTCGTCCGTCAAGCCGGCAACCTTGCCGATGTTGCGCAAATTATCGGCAATTATCGACGGATCACCCGACCCAGCCCATTCACGCTGCTGTTCGTAGATCAGTTCGACAATCCCGTGATACCGCAACGGCCCACCGCAGCGCGCAACCATCGACGCCCACAGTCCGGGGCGATCAAAATAGACCTCGCGATAGACAAACCGGATTTTGCCGGTGTCAATATAGTTGGCCTTGATCTGCGGATACTGGTCGCCGTGAAAATTGGCGCAGTGCGGGCAAGTGAACGATGCGTATTCAATCACCTCGACGGTCGCATCCGCGCTACCTTGGACCATTTCGATAACACCGCTGGTGTCCACGTCGGCGTCTTGGGCGATGGCCGCACCGAACATCGTATCAGTCGGTGCAACGGGACGGGTCAGAAACCACGTGCCGCCCGCGATGATCGCAACGGCAAGTGCCGCAATGGAAAGCGTCTTATTCATATCAATCTGCCTTTTCCTGACGTTTTCGTTTGTTCAATACGTTGGCCGCAAGTGTGCGGAGCGCAAGGCGTAAGTCGTCGCTGGCCACGTCGGACGAAAGCACCTCGGCCTTGGCCAGATCAGCCGGATCGGGGCCCGCCTTTTCCTTTGGCTTGTGGTCGAATTCTACACGCCCTTCGGCAAAGCCTGTGGGCGCAGTCTGCGTGATCCGAACGCGCGATATAGCGCGATAGCCGTAGCAGGCATTCACCTTGTCGCGGATCTGATCTTTTTGCATTTCAAGCATCGGCGCCTGCGCGCCTTTCGTCAGAATCGACAACGTCGCTCCCATACCGCCCTGCCCATAACCAATCTTGACGGGATGGGCGATGCGGGCTGTGTCTTCGCCAACAATCTCGGCCCAGTGGGTCAAAAGACGGGTCACGGCAAAACCACGCGCCTCGCTTGCACCCCGAATTCTGGGCTGCATAAGGGTCGCTGCACGGGAAAATCCGCGAGTGGTGCTATGTTTGCGTTGCTCTGTCATCTTAGCGACCTATTCTAATGCAGAAGTCCGCGCATACCAGCGAAACCCCGCATCAAAGGACATAAACATTGCGTGACGACGACCTGAGCGTGACTCTGCTCGATTGGTATGACGCTAACGCCCGTGTGATGCCGTGGCGCGTGGCCCCATCCGATCGCAAGGCCGGTCAGTGGCCCGATCCCTACCGCATTTGGCTGTCCGAAGTGATGTTGCAACAAACCACGGTTGCAGCCGTGCGCGACTATTTCCACAGCTTCACCGCGCGCTGGCCCACTGTGCAGGAATTGGCCGACGCCGCCGATGCCGATGTGATGGGGGAATGGGCCGGCCTTGGCTACTACGCCCGCGCCCGCAACCTGCTGAAATGCGCGCGTGCGGTTGTGGCGGATCATGGCGGTGTCTTTCCAGATACGCGCGATGCGCTGATCACCCTACCCGGCATTGGCCCTTATACAGCCGCCGCGATTGCCGCGATTGCTTTTGACGAACAGGCTACTGTTGTGGACGGCAACGTCGAACGTGTGATGGCACGGCTACATGATATCCACACGCCTTTGCCCGCCGCCAAGGGCGAACTCACAACGCTGGCAACTGCCCTCACGCCTGCCGAACGCACTGGCGATTATGCGCAGGCTGTGATGGACCTTGGCGCGACTGTCTGCACCCCTAAATCGCCCACTTGTGGTATTTGCCCGTGGCGTGATCCCTGCGCTGCGCGGGTTGCGGGCACCGCTGCGGACCTGCCAAAGAAAACGCCCAAGAAGAAAATACCGACCCGCTACGGAGTTGCCTATGTGGTGCGGCGTAACGATGGCGCATGGCTGCTGGAAACGCGACCCGACAAGGGATTGTTGGGAGGTATGCTTGGCTGGCCCGGCTCAGACTGGAACGAGGCGCCCCAACCAGCCCCACCACTAGATGCAGACTGGCACGATCTTGGTGTCGAGGCGCGCCATACCTTCACGCACTTCCACTTGCGCTTGCAGATCATGACGGCCTCCGTTTCGGATAGCACCCAAGCCCGCGGCCATTTCATGCCAGCAACCGATTTTCGCCCCAGTGACTTGCCAACGGTCATGCGCAAAGTATTTGATTTGGCCCACGCGACGATTGAGTGTGGTGCGGGACCACGGTACTCTAAGCGCAGCATTGACCGGAGTCCCAGATGATCCCACATGACAACATGTCCAAACTCTCGCGCGCGCTGCCATTCTGGCTTTCTCTTGCGCTTGTTCCTTTGGCATGGATCGCGGCGTTTTATGGCGGTTGGACCGTAATATTATTGCCGATCTCGACTTGGTATCTGTTTTCGATCATCGACGGGATCGCTGGAGTTTACGAAGAAAACGCCGACCTTGAGACATCCGAAGGCGAGCTGTTCTGGTACAAGCTGGTTACGATCATCTGGTTCCCGGTCCAGTTCGTGACGGTGTTCGGCATTCTTTGGTATGTGACACACACAGGCCACCTGTCTGTGCTGGAACAGATCGTGCTGTTCTTTGGCATAGGTGTGATTTCCGGTGCTGTCGGGATCGTTTATGCGCATGAGCTTTGCCACCAAAAGCCAAAACTGGAACGGAACTTTGGCGATCTTTTGCTGGCGATGGTGCTTTATTCGCATTTCCGCAGCGAACATTTGCTAGTTCATCACCGCTATGTCGGCACCCCGCGCGACCCTGTGACTGCGCGCTATAACGAGGGGTTCCACCGCTTCTTTTTCCGCGTGTTGCGTGAACAACCTGTTTCAGCGTTCCGCGCTGAAAAGGCGATGCTAGCGCGCAAGAATCTGCTTTGGCATGATCGCAGCAACCCGCTCTGGAAATACTTGGCGCTGCAGATCATGTTTATCGCATTGGCGGCGATCATTGGCGGATGGGCAGGCCTTGGGCTGTTCTTGACCCAAGCTATTGTGGCGATCTGGCAGTTGGAGTTAACAAATTACGTCGAACACTACGGGCTGACACGCAAGCACCTTGGGGATGGCAAATACGAACATGTTCTGCCGCGTCATTCGTGGAATGCGTCACAGCTGGCGTCGAACTGGCTGCTGATCAATCTACAACGCCATTCCGACCACCACTACAAGCCCGACCGCCGCTTTCCACTGCTGCAAACCTATGACGAGGCGGAGGCGCCGCAACTGCCCTATGGCTATCCTATTATGACGATGGCGGCGATGGTCCCACCGATCTGGCGGCGCGTGATGAACCCGCGTGTGCGCAAATGGCGGGCGATGTATTATCCCGAAATCACCGACTGGTTGCCTTACAAGAACGGCACTACACCGATGCCCCGCTAGGGTTTTGGGTCGTTGCGCAACTGCCCGTTAACCCAAGCCCAGCTTGAACGGCACATATCGTCTAGATTTCGTTTAGCCGCAAAGCCCAACACCTCGCGCGCCAGATCGGGGCGCGCAATCAACACCGCAACATCCCCGTCACGGCGCGGGACAATCTCGAACGGCAGATCCTTGCCGCAAGCGTCCGAATAGGCGCGCAGGACCTCAAGCACGGTATTTCCTTCACCCGTGCCAAGGTTCACCGTATGCGACTGCCCGCTTTCGATTAGCGCGTTGACCGACAGCACATGGCCATCTGCCAAATCTTCGACGTGGATATAGTCACGAATGCCGGTGCCGTCAGGCGTGTCATAGTCATTACCAAAGACCTGCAGGCGAGGCAATTCACCCATCGCGACTTTGGCGATGTGGGGCATCAGATTGTTGGGCTTGTCTTGGGGATCTTCGCCAATCAGAGCGGACAGATGCGCGCCGACAGGGTTAAAATACCGCAGGGTGCCAACGGCCCAGCGCGGATCAGCAACGCATAGCTGCTCTAGTATCTGCTCACCTGAAATCTTGGTATAGGCGTAGGGGCTGGTGAATGTGCGTGGATGGTCTTCGGGGATCGGCTGCACAAGTGTGTCACCATAAACCGTTGCGCTGGATGAAAACACGATGCGCCGCACATTAGCATTGTCCATCGCTCGCAGCAGATTCACGAAACCACCGACGTTATTCTGAATATAGTCCAGCGGCTTGACCACAGATTCCCCAACAGCTTTTTTAGCGGCAAAATGAATAACCGCGTCAAAATCATGCGCCGCAAAAACACCGGCTAGGAACACCGGATCAAGCACATCACCGCGATGCAATTTCACCGACGAGCCAGTGATCCGCGCAAGCCGCAGCGGCACGTCTTCTTGGGCATTGGAAAAGTTATCGAGGATAACAACTTCATAACCAGCGGCGACCAGCCCGAGATAGGTATGTGACCCGATATAGCCTGCACCACCTGTCAAAAGAACTGTCTTGGTCATGGGTCGCCTCTAACTTGCTCGCCATTTTCCTAAGGCGAGACTGCCCAAGGAACAAGCAAAACAAAAGAAAAAGCCCCGCCGTGCTTGGGAAGACGGCGGGGTAAAAGTTGTGCCGTGGATTTTGCCACAGGCACTGGCGGTAATTTCGTTAAGTTAGTTCGCGCGCATTTCCGACCGGATTTGTTGGCGCAGCAGATCAATTGGAACCTTCTTGCCCTCGCGCTTGAACTGCCAATATGTCCATCCATTGCAGCTTGGCGCGCCTTCACATGCGGCGCCTACCTGATGGATTGATCCTTTGGCATCGGCACCGATCAGCGTTCCGTCGGCGCGCACCTTGGCTTTGTGACGTCCATTCATGCTCCAGAGGTCTTCTCCGGGTCTCAGCATGCCGCGCTCGACGAGAACTCCAAATGCAACGCGCGGTTCAGAGCGCTTGGACTGAGTAACTTCGAGCGCTTCTTTGTCGAACTTACGGATATTGCTGATGCGCTTTTCGGCAACGGCGCGGTATTCGGCCTCGCGCTCGATCCCGATGAAATCACGACCCAGCATCTTGGCGACTGCACCTGTGGTGCCCGTGCCAAAGAACGGATCAAGGATCACGTCGCCAGGGTTCGTCGTCCCTAGCAAAACGCGATGCAGCAGGCTTTCCGGTTTTTGCGTCGGGTGGGCTTTGTTGCCATCGGCGTTCTTGATGCGCTCGTGGCCGGTGCAAATCGGAAGCACCCAGTCGCTGCGCATCTGGATCCCCTCGTTCAGGGCTTTAAGCGCTTCGTAATTGAATGTGTATTTACTGGCTTCTTCCTTTGAAGCCCAAATCAGCGTCTCATGCGCATTGGTCAAACGTTTGCCACGGAAATTTGGCATCGGGTTAGATTTTCGCCAAACTACATCGTTCAGGATCCAGAACCCTTGGTTCTGCAATTCGGCACCCATACGGAAAACGTTATGATAGCTACCGATCACCCAAATCGCACCATTGGGTTTCAGTAGACGGCGCGCAGCCGCCAGCCATTCTTTGGTGAACTTGTCATAGATTGCAAAGCTGTCGAACTGATCCCAGTGATCATCGACCGCATCCACCTTGGAGTTGTCGGGGCGGTGTAGGTCACCACGCAACTGCAGGTTATAGGGCGGGTCTGCAAAAATCAGATCAACGCTGCCTTCGGGCAGGCTGTTCATGACGTCAATGCAATCGCCTGACAAAATTGTATTCAGCGGGAGCGCTTGCACACCCGTAACCTTGGTTTTCGTCGTCATATTCTGCCTCTGGTCCCGGCGGTTAATCCGCTCGTTTGTTGGACCCAATGTGAGTCAGAGGCGATTCGCTGTCAAAAGCTTTTTTGAATCAATCACTTACGATTTATTCTTGATACAAGATATTGTAGACCGGCTTGAACGAACGTCTATGGTGTGGGGTCACCCCAAGATTTCGGAGCGCTTCCATGTGCCTTTTTGATCCATAACCGGCGTTTGTCTCCCAGCCATAGCCCGGATGCTGTTGCGCCAAATCCACCATTAGCCGATCGCGGCACACTTTTGCCATAATTGAGGCAGCTGAAATTGACACAGATCGCCCGTCGCCCTTCACAATTGCCTCGGCCGATACGGCCAAATCGCGCGGCAACATGTTACCATCGACCAGTAGGTGATCAACGTCGCCCAAACCCGCAATCGCGCGCATCATCGCCAAATGGCTTGCCCGCAGAATGTTGATCTCGTCAATCTCCGCAACGCTGGCATGCGCAATACTCACCTCGGCCACTTCCATGATCTGATCATAGAGAGCTTCGCGGCGCTTTGCGGTCAGCGCCTTACTGTCGTTCAGACCTTCGGGAAAATTCGCAGGATCCAATATGACCGCCGCTGCAGTAACCGGCCCCGCCAAAGGGCCACGCCCAACTTCATCAACACCTGCGACGCGCCGCAAGCCGCGACTAAACGCGGCCCGCTCAAAACTGAAATCTGGGGACGGTTTGTTCATGGTTGCAATCAACACCATCACTACAAAAAAGAACAGGGGCAGGCGACCATGTCCAAGCACCCACCCCTATCCTCATGTCGCGCGCCCATAAGCTGGGGCGCGCGGCTGCTCGACCAAATTAGCGACGGTTCCAGCGATATCCTGCCTGACGCAGACAACGCGGCACAAACCTGCTGCGGCGGCCGTTGTCCGTGCGCACAGTCCGCTCGCAGTGATCGGGCAGACGGTTAAACCCACGATAATTATTCCGCATGCAGCGACGACCAAACATCCGCACGGTTTCACCACGGCGCGTTTCGATCCGGCGCAGGCATTGCTCGGGGAGCATATTGCGGTTCGGGCGTTGGGTCACGTTCGGGCGCTCGGTAACAACGGGGGCTGGCTCCGGCCGGCTGTCGCGGTTTTCATGAATAGCCGCGCCAACGATCAAGAGACCCAGCAAGGCACCCCACGCTTGTTCGTTCGACATGTTGGCCTGCGCTGGTGTGGGGGCAAGGCTGGTCATACCTAGTGTCAGGGCAAGGGCACCTGCGATCAATGACTTATACATAGCGTTTCCTTTCGATGTGGCGCCATGAAAGGAGATTGCCCTCGCGGCAAGTTGCCATTCAATAACGCCTGAATGTCATCAGCTAACAGGTGGGCGGCGCGTACCAGTTATTGAATATCACCGGCACTTCGACGCATCTTGCGTGCATGAAACACCTTATCTTATCCACTCTCGCCCTTGGGCTGATGGCAGGGGCCGCACAGGCGGCCTGCTATGCCGATTACAAAGCCAAACAGGACAACCCCTTGCGCCTTCACTATGGAGTGGCGCAAATTGATGGTGACTGTAGTGTCGCGAATGCGGCCCAACAGCTTTCGGGGGCGCTCGCTGCGGATGGCTGGCAGCTTTTGAATGTGCTGGGCGTCTTTGACGATTCTGGTCTGGACGAGAGGATTGAGAGTGCAGGACAATACTACCTCCGCTATTGAGGCACGCCAGACGGGCAACCGCGTAGTTACCATGGGCATTGCCGCGATCGTGCTTATCCTTCTCGTGGCTGCCATATTGTTGTTCATCAACCTGCCCGACGCTAATGCGTTCAACGCCCGCGTTGAACAGCTGTTCGTCGAAAACGACACGCTGACCGACAATGCAGAAATCAAGCTTCTGGAAATCCTTGCACAATCAGGCACCGCGTTCAGCGACACGCTGTCCAGCTATCGTTTTGTGATATTCGTGCTGTTGATCTTTGCCACAGCGATGCTGATCGCCGCTGTGGCTTTCCTTGTGATGTTGGTCGCGCTCAACCGCCGCATGGGCAAAATAGAACGGCAAGGGATCGAGGTGAATTCGCTGTTGATCAGCCGTGATCAAAACACCGTTTACCTCAACAACTTTGAATTCAAACTGACCGAGGCCGCCATCGAAACCCTTAGCGTGCTCGCCGAGGCGCGGATGGACGACGAGGTTCTGTCAGGTGCAGAAATCGAAGGCGTTATTTCTGGGCGCAATGCCGTGGACTGTGACGAGGCAGCAGGGGCAACCCGCATCAAGCGGCTGCGCGATACGCTAGGCAATCAGATGATAAGCGAACTGTTGGTAAAGAACATTGCACGACGCGGGTATATGCTGGCCATAGACAAAAACGTAATCCGCATGGTGTGACGCGCAGTGGTGACCCCGGCGTGATTCGAACACGCGGCCTACGGTTTAGGAAACCGTTGCTCTATCCGGCTGAGCTACGGGGCCGATCTTCCGGATGAATGCCTGCGTTTATGGGCAAGGTCAACGCAACGTATCTGGCTTGGACAAGTGGCGCCTACCGGAGTAACAATATCTAGGACAGTATTTGAAGGCAGCGAAAGCGTGACAACACGAACCAAACGACCACTTACTTTGCGGGATGTTTCAGAAGCATCCGGTGTTAGCGAAATGACGGTCAGTCGCGTGTTGCGCAATAAGGGCGATGTCAGCGAGGCGACCCGCAAAAAAGTGCAAGATGCTGCAAAGCGCCTTGGATATGTGCCCAACAAAATCGCCGGCGCACTTGCCAGCCAGCGGGTCAACCTTATTGCGGTTATCATCCCCAGTCTTAGCAATATGGTCTTTCCCGAAGTCCTTTCGGGGATATCAGAAATCCTTGAAGTAACAGACCTTCAGCCCGTGGTTGGCGTGACCAATTATCTGCCTGAAAAAGAAGAAAAAGTCTTGTTCGAGATGCTGTCGTGGCGTCCGTCAGGCGTGATCATTGCCGGGCTTGAACATACCGAAGCATCGCGCGCCATGCTGGCACAGGTCGATATTCCGGTGGTCGAAATCATGGATGTCGACGGCGAAGCTGTCGACGCCTCGGTCGGGATTTCGCACCGCCGTGCGGGCCGCATTATGGCTGAAGAAATCATCAAAGCCGGGTACAGTCGTATCGGGTTTCTTGGCACCAAGATGCCGCTTGACCACCGTGCCCGCAAACGGTTCGAAGGTTTCACACAAACCCTCGCTAAATCAGGAATCGAAATCGCGGATCAGGAATTCTATTCCGGTGGCTCCGCCCTCGCGAAGGGTCGCGAAATGACGCACGCCATGCTGGAACGCACGCCCGACATAGATTTCCTTTACTATTCAAACGACATGATCGGGGCAGGTGGACTTCTTTACCTACTTGAAAAAGGCGTCGATATCCCGAGCCAAATCGGTCTTGCCGGCTTTAACGGCGTCGAGCTTTTGGATGGGCTACCCCGCCAGTTGGCGACGATGGATGCTTGCCGTCGTGAAATTGGCCAGAAGGCAGCCGGGATTATCGCCCGTCGCAACGCCAACCCGTCCGAGCCCGAAGGCGAACGCATTGAATTGAGGCCGACAGTCAGCGCCGGCGATACGTTGCGGCGCAATTAATCGGCTCAAAGTAGTTGCGTGCTAAAGTTTCTTAGCATCGGCCAATCCCTTTTGAGGGTACGCAGGTCACCCTTGACGGATACGCAGGATTGCAGCCTGATATCGTTGCTTGACGCGCCAATCATCAAATCAAATTCACCTGGTTCAACAACGTGTTGCCCCGCTGCGTCCGTGAAATTAAGCATGTCGACCGGCAAGGTGAATGTCACCCGCACTGTGGTGCCCGGCGCAAGATGGACACGGCCAAAGCCCTTAAGTTTCTTCACGGGCCGCACAAACGACGCAAGCCGATCGCGCGCATAAAGCTGCGGCACTTCTATGCCTGTACGCACGCCTGTGTTGGACGGCGTAAAGGACAACGCAACTGCGCCGGTTTCGATGTCCACCGGATCTTGGTCTTATCACGCTTACGTTCCGGTCCCTCAACTCATTCATGCGGCCTTTCGCTCAAAAGCCAAGGGGCTTTTGCCGCCTAGTGATGAGTGGCGGCGGCGCGGATCATAGAACTGGAATATCGCGCCCTCGGCCTGACGGCGTGTGTCCCAGCGGTTACGCCAGATAAGCTCAGCCTTAATGGATTTGAAGAACGTCTCGACCATGGAATTGTCGTAATAATGAGAGTGTCCGACATTCAAGTTCAATTCTTGTAGCTCTTCGGTCATACGGGGGCCGGCCATAGCTTTGCAGGCTGAGACGGTGTTGCTCGCGGATTTGGGCCAAAAGCACCATATCATCCCGCTGACGTTGGCTCATCGGGCGCCCCCGCCAAGCACGGAACCCGCGCGATGTGACCTTCATGATCCGGCAGAGAAATTCCACAGACCATTCTTCTTTCCAGGCGTCGATGAAAGCAAATCTCATCGGCTTTGGCCTGCAAAGAAGATTGCCGCGTTATCGGCTACAATTGATCCACTGGATCAATCGCTAGACGCCTCAACTTGAACACTTCCCTCTCCTCGCGCAGAAGCCGGACTTCTTTGCGAAGGCGGGTGTTCTCCTTTTCCACGTCGTCATGCGGTCCTGACATCAGGTCATCGTGTTGATGCAGCTGAACCCATTTGTTCAGCGTCGAAAGCCCAACACCCAAATCTGAGGAAACCTGCGGCCGCGTTAAGCCGCTGCTGATCGCGATGCGCACTGCATCACGCCGAAACTCGTCTGTGTATCTCGTTGCCATTCCATATCTCCTTCATAGCAAACATTGCTCGAAAGAGACCGGAACTAAACCGTGACAAGACCACTCACAAAAAGGTATTTGCGGTCTTGCGCCGCTTGTGGTCATTTGTTTGGCCCGTTAAGCAACCGTGATTGCATGACAAGGCGGTGACGATGGCCAGAGTTCCTATCACAACAGACGAAGAGCGCGCGAAATCCAAAGAGATTGGCGCACTGCGTGGGCTATGGCCGTTTGTGGCACCGCATAAGGCAATGATGGCTTTTGCGTTTGTAGCGCTTGTCATTACCGCCTGCATTTCGCTGATCATGCCGCTGGCCGTGCGCCGAGTCGTTGATAATTTTGAGGTCGCGGCGAGCACTATTCTTGATCAATATTTTGTCGCCGCACTGGCCATCACCGCGCTTCTCGCGGTGGGCACGGCGCTGCGGTATTATCTGGTAACGCGCCTTGGCGAACGTGTGGTGGCGGACATCCGCAAGGCCGTGTTCAACCGCATGGTGATGATGAGTCCGGCTTTTTACGAAAAGGTCATGACTGGCGAAGTCCTAAGCCGGATTACAACAGATACAACGTTGATTCTGTCGGTTATCGGATCGTCGGTGTCGGTTGCCTTACGCAATGTGCTGATCTTTTTGGGCGGGTTCGGATTGATGCTTTTTACATCTCCGAAACTGGCGGGGTTGGTGCTGCTGATCGTGCCGGCAGTGATTGTCCCGATTGTGGTGCTGGGCCGTCGTTTGCGCAGCCTTAGCCGCGAAAACCAAGACTGGATCGCGGCGTCTTCGGGCAGTGCATCTGAAATCTTGCTGTCGGTGCAAACCGTACAGGCCTTTACCCACGAAGCCCAAAGCCGTGCCAAGTTCGATGACGTAACCGAGAAAAGCTTTGTTGCCGCCCGTAAACGGGTCAGTACCCGCGCGATTATGACGGCGATTGTGATTTTCTTGATATTCTCGGGTGTTGTCGGCGTCTTGTGGATCGGCGCGCGTGATGTGCGTGGCGACATCATGACCGTCGGTGAATTGGTCCAGTTTGTAATCTACGCGATTATGGTCGCAGGGGCTGTGGGTGCCTTAACCGAAATCTGGGGTGAATTGCAGCGCGCCGCGGGGGCCACTGAGCGCCTTGTGGAATTGTTGAATGCGCGCGATGGCGTGAACGATCCCGCTTCACCAAAACCGTCACCTGCGGCACGGCGCGGCGAGATTACCTTTGACGATGTGACATTCAACTACCCGTCGCGCCCCGATACATCCGCGCTTGATCATGTATCCTTGCAAATCGCGCCCGGCGAAACGGTCGCGCTTGTTGGCCCGTCCGGTGCAGGCAAGACGACGATCATTCAGCTTTTGTTGCGGTTTTATGATCCGGCCAGCGGCACCGTGCGCTTTGACGGTGTTGACTTGCGCGATATCGAGCGCGCCGATTTCCGCCGCCATATGGCACTTGTGCCGCAGGACCCAGTAATTTTCGCCGATACGGCCCGTGAAAACATCCGCTTTGGTCGCCCCGAAGCCACCGACGCCGAGGTCGAAGATGCCGCCCGCGCCGCAGCCGCCCACGATTTTCTGTCGGCCCTTCCCGAAGGCTATGACAGCTATGTCGGGGAACGCGGTGTGATGCTGTCAGGCGGGCAGAAACAGCGGATTGCAATCGCCCGTGCTATTTTGCGGGATGCGCCGGTGCTATTGCTTGATGAAGCCACAAGTGCGCTGGACGCCGAAAGCGAACGCGCTGTGCAGCAGGCCGTCGATAAACTGTCCGAGGATCGCACGACAATTATTGTCGCGCACCGACTTGCGACCGTGAAAAAAGCTGACAGGATTGTGGTGCTTGAGGGCGGCAAGATTGTCGCACAGGGCAGCCATGAAGAACTGGTTGCCCAAGACGGGCTTTATGCGCGTCTTGCACGGCTTCAATTCACCGATGGTTTCCCCACCGTCTAGGTGTTTCGCTGCGTCAGTCTTGCGCAAACGCAACTTTGCCCACATCTTATCGGGTAATGACTGCGCCGGCGTTTGACTGGACAGCGATCTAACACGGGAGAAGACCACCATGAGCTATGCTTCTATGGCTGATAGAAATGCAATCGAGGCCGAGTCCCCCTGGGACGACCGCTCAATGCCAGTGACCCTGCATCAGATGCTGGAAAAGACCGCCACGACCCATGCGGCGCGCGATGCCCTGACCTTTCAGCTTTTGTCTGATCCCAAGGCCAAGGCGGAAACGCTTAGCTGGACGCAGCTGCTAGAAAAGACCAACCAGACCGCGAACCTCTTTCGCGAATTGGGTGTAGGCGAGAATGACGTTGTCGCTTTTTTGCTGCCCAATGCCACCGAAACTGCGCTGACCTATCTTGGTGGCGCTGTCGCAGGGATCGTGAGCCCGATAAATCCGCTGTTGGATGCCACACAGATCGCGTCGATCCTGCGTGAAACAGGCGCAAAGGTTCTTGTGACCCTGCGCGCATTTCCCAAGACTGATGTGGCGCAAAAAGCGGCCGATGCCGTGCGCCTTGCCCCGAATGTGCACACGATTCTTGAGGTTGATCTGCATCGCTACCTGACGGGTATAAAAAAACTGATCGTGCCAATGATCCGCCCCAAGGTCGAGATAAACCACCGCGCCAAAGTACTGAACTTCAACGCAGAAATTGCCAAGCAGCCAACGGTTTTGAATTTCGCTGATAGCACCGAGGACCGTATAGCGGCCTATTTCCATACCGGCGGAACGACCGGCATGCCCAAGGTGGCGCAGCACCGATATAGCGGCATTATCTATAATGGCTGGCTCGGTAACCGCCTGCTGTTTACTGAAAAAGACACGATGATTTGCCCGCTGCCGCTGTTTCACGTTTTTGCGACGATTGTGATTATGGGCGCCTCGCTGTCGTCGGGCGCACATGTGGTCTACCCCACACCGCAGGGCTATCGCGGCGAGGGCGTGTTCGACAATTTCTGGAAGCTGGTCGAGCGCTACAAAGTCACGTTTATGATCACCGTGCCCACGGCCATGTCGGCCCTGATGCAGCGGCCCGTGAATGCTGATATTTCAACGCTGCAAATGGCGTTCTCCGGCTCGGCCCCATTGCCGATCGAGCTATATAAAAAATTCGAGAAGGCCGCTGGCGTTACCATCTGCGAAGGCTACGGTTTGACAGAGGCTACCTGCCTTGTGTCGATCAACCCGCCCGATGGTGAAAAGAAGGTCGGATCGGTTGGTCTGCCGTTTCCATATACCGAAATCAAGATCATGTCGGTGGATACCCACGAAGAATGCTCGAAAGACGAAGTCGGTGAGATTTGTGTCTCGAACCCCGGCGTCATGATGGGCGTGACCTATACCGAGCCCGACAAAAACGCTGATTTGTATTATGCGGGGCCCAAATCCGATCATCAATTTCTACGCACGGGTGATCTGGGCCGCGTGGATGATGACGGCTATCTATGGATCACGGGCCGCGCCAAAGACCTGATTATTCGTGGTGGTCACAACATTGACCCCGCCGAAATCGAAGAGGCGTTGGCCGGACATCACGATGTTGCCTTTGCTGGTGCAATCGGCCAGCCCGATGCGCACGCCGGTGAAGTCCCCTGCGTCTATGTCGAACTGGTTGACGGTGCTAAAGTGACCACGGACGAGTTGATGACCTTTGCCAAGGCTAATATCCACGAACGTGCCGCCCACCCCAAGTACCTGCAAATTGTTGATGAACTGCCCAAGACCGCTGTCGGCAAGATTTTCAAACCAGACCTGCGCAAAATGGCGATAACCCGCATTTATGACGCGGCCCTGTCCAACGCTGATGTTGCTGCTGAAGTGGCCGAAGTCGTCGAGGACAAGAAACATGGCCTTGTGGCGCGGCTGTCCAAGACAGGCACGGTAACCGACGACAACGTGTTGCGCGCGCTTGGGGCCTTTACCCGTCCGTGGGAATGGGCCGAGTAACCGTTCAAATTGTTATCCAAATGAGAAACGCCCGGCTGATTTATCAGTCGGGCGGTTCCGTTTCGGATACTCCCGACCCACTGGATCAATCGCTAGACGCCTCAACTTGAACACTTCCCTCTCCTCGCGCAGAAGCCGGACTTCTTTGCGAAGGCGGGTGTTCTCCTTTTCCACGTCGTCATGCGGTCCTGACATCAGGTCATCGTGTTGTAAGCGGTGCGCCGATCCCACCTATTTGACGTAATTCCACGGCAGCAGGTCGTT